>PLDO01000284.1 GCA_003136215.1 Bryobacterales bacterium | reverse complement strand
CCTCGCCATCGGAGGCTTCGGCGTCGTAACATTTCTAATCGGCCTCAAACACGGACGCTAGCGGCGAAAAGGAGAGAGTATGGCACGCCCTCTGGTTCTGATTCACGGCTATTCGGCCGAAGGCAAGGACTTTGCGAATCTCAAGCAGGCGCTGGTTTCGCGCGGCATCGATTCCAAAGACATCAATATCTGCAATTACATTTCGCTCAACAACGAAATCACCATCAAGGATATCGCCGAAGGTCTGGACCGGGCCTTCCGCGCGCACGAGGTGTTGGGCAGCGAAACCCAGGAATTCGATTGCATTGTGCACTCCACCGGAATGCTGGTGTTGCGCGCGTGGCTGGCCAACGCGGGCGCTCCGGGGACCAACGCGCGGCTCAAGCGGCTGAAGCACCTCGTCGGCCTGGCGCCGGCCACATGGGGCTCCCCGCAGGCGCACAAGGGCCGCACCTGGCTGGGCGCAATGGTGAAAGGCAACCGCCAGCTCGGCCCGGATTTCCTGAACGCCGGGGACCTTGTGCTGGATGGTCTCGAGCTGGGCGGCAAATTCACCTGGGACCTGGCGCATCTGGACCTGCTGGGCGCGGCGCCCTTCTATGACACGGGCGACAGCAGCCCGTACGTGGCCGTCTTCATCGGCAATACGCCCTACGACGGAGTGGCCAAAGTGGCCAACGACCCCGGCACCGACGGCACCGTGCGCTGGTCCGGGTGCAGCCTCAACGCCCGCAAGATCGTCATGGACCTGACGCGGGTTCCGTTAGCCAACGCCAGCCGGCTGAGCATCACGCCCTGGGCCGACAACCGCCTGGACATCCCCATGATTGCCGTGGATGGGCGCAATCACGGCACCCTGATCAGCAACCCGGAGGACGGAATGGTGGACCTGGTGGCGGCCTTCCTCAAGGTAGGCGACCCGGGGGGCGAGGCGCACGAGGCCTGGCTGGCGCGCGCCAAGAAGTACGGCGAGGCGGCGCTGCCGAAGATGATGGTCAATCCGGCGGCGGCGGCAGGCGGCCTGGAAGGCGACATGAAGAAGTTGGTGGAACACGCGCTGGGCCACAACGCGGAAACGGTATACGAAGGCTGGCAGCAGTTCGTGGTGCTGGCTTGCGATGAGCGCGGCGACGGCATCAACGACTACATGATCGAGGTGCAGACCAAGGAAGCGGACGGGCAATGGGTTCCCTTCGACGCCATGTCCACCGACGTGCACGCTTACCGTGCGGACCCGAGCTACCGGTGCCTCCACGTGCGATTGCCGGCGGGGCTCTCCGGCGGCTCGCTCAAACTGCGAGTGCAGATCAATGCGTCCACCGGCACGGAATTGCTGGCCTATCAGGGGTACTCCAGCGAGCCCAGGGAACTGGGACCAACGGCCGAGCCGGTGACGATCGACGTGGACGATCTGGGCGGCGGTAACGGGTCGATGTTCTGCCCCTTCACCACGACCCTGATCCAGATCGTGCTGAATCGCGAGCCCATGCCGCTGGGTCAGGTGAGCCGCCTGCTGACATTTCTGCAGAGCTGAAGTGGGACAGACCATCATCTTTCGTGGTCTGTCTATGCTTCGGAAAGGCGAGAATGTTGACAGACGACGCAAACCGATCGTCTGTCCTACCTAGTTCTTCGGCGCCCCGCCTGCTTCCAGGAACACCAGCGCATCGCAGGTCTTCGCCAGGGCGCCGGGCTCCCCGTGGAATAGATGGGGCTCCGCCAGCCAGCGCCCGAGTGCACTGGCGGCGGGAACGCCTTTCAGATCCAGCACCCACTGGGCGATCCCCGCCGCGGCCAGCACCTGCTCTCCCGCGCCTTCCGCCAGATCGGCGGCATGGATGACCACGCACCCGGCCGACGCGCGAAAGGGTTGCAGGCCGATCAGGGGAACCGCGAACTGCTTCAGGTCCTCGGCCACCGCGCGCACCATTTCCGGGTCCGGCGGCGGGCTCTCGTAAGCGCGCGATTGGGGCACGTGCTCCGTCAGCTCCCAGCCGTCTTCGCCGCGGGTCCACGTGTCGCGCCAGAGTTCCACCAGCGTGAACCCGCCGTGCTGGGTGGCCTTGCGCGCCGTGGCCACAGCCTCCGTCCCGGAAAAGCGGAACGCCGCCAGCGAGGTGTCGGTGCGCGCGTAGATTCGTGCGATGGAGTTGCGCACCGCGGTGACTTGTTCTTCCGGCACGATATCGAAGGACACGTCGTCCACCCAGACACGGCCGCGCCCCATCGATTTCACTCCGAAATCCACAAACTGGGCGTCGCTGTCGATCTCCGCCACAATTTCGCAACTGGTCCACTCGGCGGCGCGCACCGGCCGGCCGTCCATATCCTCCAGGAAGCCGACCTTGCCGTTGGGACGGTCGACGCGCAGCCACATCTGGGCGCGATCTTCCGGCCCTGCGGCCTCCACGCGCACCCAGGCGCGCAGGCGTACGGTCTTGCCGCGGTAGGCCGCCGCGCGGAAACTCTGCATCAGGTTGCCGACCGAGTCGGCCGCGGCCGTGGTGGACGGCGCGATGACCACGGCGCAGCCTCCGGCGGTGCGGCAGCCCTTGCGGCGCAACTCGGCCAGACTGCCGCTGATCTTCTCGACCTGAGGCACGAACCAGCCCGGCGGAGTCTTTCCGGGATCGCCCTCCTCGAAACGCAGATTGCGCGGGCCGGGGAGCGCGTCGCTCCAGACGGCGAGCTTGCCGCGCGCCAGGGCCGCGATGACGCTTTCCGAGGCGTAATCGCGGACCAGCCGCGCATAGGTGGTGTGCGCTTCCCGCCGCTGCCCCAGCTTCTCCTGGCACTGCCCGAGCTGCCACAGCGTGCGCGCGGCCACTGGCCCGGCGATGGCCTTCTCCGCCAGGATCGCGCGGTACATCCCAATCGCCCCCGTCACATCGCCCATCACCGTCTCGCGGTATACCGCGGTCTCCAGCTGCCGGTCTCCATCGGACTGAGCGGCCAGAGCGAGCGCCGCCATTCCGAGGAGCAGCGCGCGCCCGAAGGACCGCTCCCTGACGGTCGCGGCTCTGACCGGATCGTCGCGCCTCCAACCAGAGCCGCGACCGTCAGGGAGCGGTTGTTTCAACGTGTAATCACCCATCGAAACGATACCCCAGCCCGCGCACATTGCGCAGGTAGCGCGGCTCCGCCGGGTCGTCCCCGATCTTGCGCCGCAGGTTGGCGATATGGTTGTCCACAATGCGCGCCGAAGTGAAGGTGTCGCGCCCCCAGGCCGCCGCAATTAATTGATCGCGGCTGAGTACCCGCCCGCGGGCGCGGATGAAGGAATCCAGCAGCTTGAACTCGATGGGCGTGAGATCCACCGGCCGTCCGCGGAGGCGCAGTTCGCCGCGCGCGAAATCCACTTCGACCTCGCCGAAGCGGCAGCACTCCGCTTCGGCCTCCCCACAGGAGCGCCGCAACAGCGCCTTGATGCGGGCGCGCAGCTCGCGGGTGCCGAAGGGCTTGGTGACGTAATCGTCCGCGCCCAGCTCGAGGCCCATCACTTTCTCGGCTTCGCGCGCCTTGGCGGTCAGCATGAGGATCGGCATCTTCAGGCCGGCGCGGCGCAGTTCGCGGCACACTTCGAAGCCATCCTTGCCGGGCAGCATGACGTCGAGCAGAATCAGGTCGAAAGCGCCCTCGCGCCCGCGCCGCGCCGCCGTGATGCCGTCGCGCGCCACCTCCACGTCGTAGCCCTCCATCTTCAAATCGTCTTCCAGGCCGAGGGCGATCGCCGGCTCGTCTTCCACGATGAGAATGCGGCTCATGATTGTTGCTCCAGGGAGGGCAGCATCACGGTGAACGTGCTGCCCGCGCCGGGCGTGCTGTCCACCCGAATATCGCCGTGGTGCGCCGCGATGATGTGCTTTACCATGGCCAGGCCGACGCCCGACCCTTTCACGTTGGCGGCGGCGGCGGCGCTGCCGCGGACGAATTTTCGAAAAATCGCCTTGCGCTCGGCGACCGTAATGCCGAGCCCCTCGTCGCGCACCCGGATGGCCACCTGGGCGCTCTCCAGGCCCCACTGCACCCAGATGGCGGGATGCTCCGGCGAGTATTTCAGCGCGTTGTCGATCAGGTTGCGGAGCACCACCGAAAGGGCGTCCGGGTCGGCGTGGATCGGGCAGGTGGCTTCGGGGCCGCTCAATTCGATGCGCCGCCCTTCCGCCAGTTGGGTTTCGAACTCCCCCGCCACGCGGTGAACCAGGCTGGAGGTTTCGATCTCTTCGAACCGGTATGGGCGCGCCCCCGCTTCCATGCGTCCGAAATTGAGCAGCGCCTCCACCAGCCGTTGCAGGCGCTGCGTCTCGCGCACCAGGGTCGTATAGTACACCTGCCGGCGCTCCTCGCTGGGCACGCGCCCTAGTTCCAGAATCTCCGATAATTGCCGGATGGAAGTCAGCGGCGACCGGAACTCGTGCGACACGGTGGAGACGAAGTCCGATTGCATGCGCGAAACCTCCATCTCGCGGCGGATGGCGCGGGCGATAAAATACGTCCCGGCGACCAGGAACACCACCATCACGCCCATGGCGAGCAGCAGGAAGCGCTGGCTCTCCGGCAATCCCGCTCCCGGAGGGTTGGGCGCGCCAGTGACGTACAGCGTCCAGGGCAACTGGCTCTCCGCCGCGGGCCGTATGGCGGCGCGGTCGTTGCGGTCGCGCTGCCCCAGCACGACGCGGCCCTCGCTATCCACCGCCGCGCAGGCCACTGGTTCTCCGGCGGGAAGCTTGGGCGGTTCCAGCAGCACGACACGCCGCGCGCCGCTGGTCCGCCACATCGCAAAGAATGGACGTCCGCCCGCCCACACGGTGGTCTGGCCGCGCGCGCCCGCCGGCTTCCAAGCCTGCTCCGCGGCTTCCGCCAGCGCCTGGCGCTCTTCGGGCGCCCCTCCGCCAAAGTAGAACTCGAACTGTCCGCGCGTCAGATGCCAGCGCGCGCGCAGCAGGTCCTCGCGCAGCGCGGCGTCGCCGAGCGCGTGACGCGCCACCAGTTCCGCGGGGGCTCCCGCCACCCGCACGCCGCCGATGGCGGCGAGTCGCGTGTACGCGGCGCGGCTCTCGTCGCGCCGCCCCAACTTACTCAGCACGCGCGCCAGCCGCAGCAGGGCTCCCGCCCGAATCGCGGCATTCTTACTCTCGGCCAGGGCGCGATAGGTATCGACGGCGTTGACGGGCTGTGCCTGCAAGAACTCGAGCAGTTCGCCCTCGGCAAAAATCTCGGCGGGCGCCTCCCGCTCGTGGGAGGGCGCCGGGTAATAGAGCAGCCGTCCCGCGGGATACGCCGTCACCGAGTCTTCCTCCACGGTGAGCAGCACGCCATCGTCGGGTTTGCCCTCCGGCGGAGGCGTGGTGAGCCAGGCGCTCAAGCGCTCGCCGGTTTCCGCCACGGTCCCGCGCAGGGCCGCCGCCATGCGGTCCGCGGCCTGTTCCAGCCGCTCCTGCCGCCGCTGCGCCTGCACCATGCGGTCCTGTTCCAGGAGTTTGAACCCAAACCACCCCACCGCCGATACCGATACCAGGCTCAGCAGAACCAGAATCAGCAGTAGACTCTTCGGCGGTCTGAGCCACTCCCGTAGTGGCACCATGATATTCCCAATTGTAACCGCCGGATGGCATGAAGCAGTCCCCCATATGTCACGTTTCGGTCACGATGGCGGGGCGCCACCGGTGGGGACAGGGGACCCAGAGGGTACCCCGGCCTGTCCTACCGCAACACCAGAGTCTTCTCGCGCAGCGCGAGGGCGAGCTGGTGCAGGCTCTGGCCGCCTTCTTCGAGCACGCCGATGAGAGCCGGCCGGCGGTCGGGGCGATTGGCGATGCCGTGCGCCTCGTCGAGCAGCTCCTCCAGCCGTCTACGAAACAGGCCGATTTTGGCGGCCGCGCCAGCCGTTGTCTCAGGCTTGGGCCGCATTGCCGCGACCGCGGAGGCCAGCTTCTCGCGGTTCTCGCGGACCAGCGGAATGCGTTCGCCATTGCATTCCAGGCCTTCCCCAGTGACCGCGCCGGCAATCAGGCGGAAAGTGGCAGGTGAGATTTGCATTACTTCGACGAATTGGAAATAATTCGCGCCGAACTCCTCCAGGCAATGAATCTGCCGGTCCGCCGAAACGCGGCTGATGCCGGCGTGCTGCGTGCAGAACTGATCCCAGGTGAGGCCGAGTTGCTTGTACTCGCCACCATCGCGTATGGCTTTCAGGCATTCGGCGTCGGCGGCCGAGCAGCGGGTGGCGATCAGGCCGAACGCCTGATGGCGCCCCAGCCAGCCTCCCAGTTTCATCATCGCGTCTGCCTGCGAGCTGTTCTCTTGACTCATGAAATCCTCCGAAAACCGTAAGGGTTGAACGGTTCTGTTTTTCCTCTGTTGAAAATAAAAGGGATGCGGCAGCGCGACCGTAAGGGTTGAACGGTTTTGCGCTGTCGCATCCCTACTTCGACTCTGCCACACGCGCCGGCGCGCGCTGGCCCCGCACGGCGGCAAGCGGTTCAAATCATGGAGAAAAGAAATCTGAAGAGCGTGTCACGCGGCGTCTTGCCGGTCCCGCGCCTCACTTCTCCGTGGCGGTGACGTTGAAGCCTTCCACTACGATGCGGGGCTTCTCGCCGCGGGTGTCGGCGTCGCGCAACTCGGTCGTGATCTGGCGCGTCTCGCCGGGCATCAAGGCGACGTAGCCGTCGCTATAGATCGCCGGGAGGATGCGGTCGCCGGACTTCTCGCGCACGGCTTTCAGGCGCACCAACAGCGCCGGGTCCTTGGACGTGTTGGCGAGCGTGGTGGAGAGGAACCAGCGGTCGCCGCGGCGTTCGGCGGTGGTGGCGACATCGACGCTGGCCTTGGGGAGATCGCGCAGGGCGCGGTAGTTCTCTTCTTCGACGCCGCGCCAGTAGAAATTGTCGGAGACCAGTTTCTGGCCCTGGCGGAGTTCCAGGCGGATGAAGTGGACCGGCGTGAGGCCGGCCGGATACTCCATCTTGAATGGCGCAGCCATGGAATCTTCCGCGCTATCGAGGGTGGCGGACTTCTCCCATTTCACGGTGCCATCGATATTCAGGAGTTTCACGTAGGCCGTGAGGCCCGGCGCGCTGCCGGCGCTGTAGTTGACCACTTCGATATTATCGGTGGCGGCGTTCCACTGAATGTGCAGGGGTTCGGTGCCTTTCTTGGCGCCGAAGTAGGCGGCAGTGGGGTCGAAGTAATAGTCGTAGGTCTGCCAGACGAGCGACGGCCAGCAGGAATGGCTCATCCAGATAAGCAGGCCCATGCGGAGCTTGCTCTGCGCCTCGAACATGGCGCGGTGGTCCTGGTAATTCTCAAACTGGGCGAGCCAGATCCAGTCGGCCACGTTGGTTGCGGGGCCGTAGCTCTTCTCGACGCGCGCGCGGAAGGAATCGCCGTTTTGCGCGCCCTCATTGGTGAAATCGTGAAGACCCCAGATGGAGCCCTGCGGCCACATGGCGGATTCGGGCATCATGAGGCGCAGGCTATCCAGGGTGACGATATTGGGCATGCCCATCTCGCTGTGCATCAGCGGGGTGGCGCGCTGCGAGAAATAGTACTTGGGCGATTGGGCCTGATAGGGGCCGTGGCCGCTGACCACGTCGTCGGCCGAGCTGGGGATGTAGTGTATGTCCGGGTGGAACTTCGCGAGGGTGGCGCGGATGCCGTCGTCGATCGGCTTAGTCGGATAGCCCTCGTTGCGGCCCACGTAGATGCCGATGGAAGGATGGCTGCGGATGCGTAGCACGTAATCGGTGACGTTGCGCAGGAACATGGCGCTGTCGTCGGGATTGGGGCCATCCCAGGGATTGGCCAGCCAGAAATCCTGCCACACGACGACGCCGTGGCGGTCGCAGGCCTCGTAGAACTCCTCCTCGCCGATCTGGCCCACCCAGTTGCGGATCATGTTGAAGTTCATTTCGGCGTGATAGCGGACGGCGGCGTCGTATTCGCGGGCGCGGTAGCGCAGCATGCTTTCGCCGAAGCCCCAACTGCCGCCCTTGGCAATGAAACGGCGGCCGTTGATCCACATGTTCAGTTTGCCGCCCGCTTCACTGTAGGTGAACTGCCGCACGCCCGCCTGGAACTGCCTGGCGTCGGACACGGCGTTCGCGGCGGTCTCGAATTGCAGATTCACTTCATATAGGTTGGGCTGACCGTATCCGGCGGGCCACCACAATTTCGGGTTGGCCAGCTCGAGCGTGTGCTTGACGGATTTCGACTGGGACGCCGCGAGCGTGACCGGTAGCGCGAAAGCCTCGGCGCCGAAGCGTCCGCGCAGGGTGCCGGACACGGGGGCGGGGGAGTGGTTGGCGAGCGTGACCTCGATGTTGACGGTGGCGCGCGTGGTATCGGGGAGTGGGAGGGTGGAAGTGACGGCCGGATTCTCCACGGTCACCGGGCCGGTGGCGTTGAGGTACACGCGATTCCAGATGCCGGTTTCCCGGCCCCGGATGGTGGGGATCCAATCCCACCCGATGGAAGCGTGGAAGGCAGGATTATCGGCTCCCAGGGCGCCGCCGTTCTTGTCGGTATTGAGAATGGTGGCTTCCTTGATGGCGCCGGGTGTGGCGGTCTTGAGGATGCGCACGGCGAGGGCGTTCTTGCGGCCGACGAGCAATTTCGCCGTGACATCGAAGCGGCCGCGGATGAAGGCGCCTTCGATGCGGCCGAGTTTCTCGCCATTCAGATAGACTTCGGCTTTCCAGTTGATGCCGTCGAAGTTGAGCCAGACCTTTTTGCCGGAAAACGCGGGCGGCGCGGTGAACTCGTTGCGATACCAGAAGTCGGCCTGGAAAAACGTGTCGGAGACCATCATCTGGTTGTCGGAGAAGTTGGGGTCGGGGATGGCGCCGGCGTTGAGGTAGCTCGCCAGCACGGTGCCGGGAACGGTGGCGGGCAGCCAGGTGGCATCGTCGAAGCCGGGTTTGGCGAGCGCGGGGCCATCGGCTTTGACCAGCGAATCGCGCTCCACGCGCCAGGCGCCGCCGGAGAGTTCGAGCCGGGTGGCGGAGGGGTTTGGACCGGGTTTGGCGTGCGGCACCGGACCGCCTTTGCCGAAGACTTCGAGCTCGCTGAGGATATAGCCCTCGGGCGCGGCGGGCTTGCGCATGAGGACGCGCACATACCTCGCCACGGCGGGCGGCGCGAGTTTCAAATCGTCAGTGGCGCCGGTGGAGGGCAGCGCGGCGACCGGCCGCCACGCGACGGCGTCGTCGGATACTTGCAGCGAGCCTTCGGCGGCGCGGCGGATCCAGTAGAGGGCGACACGGTCGAACGTGCAGGCGGCGCCGAGATCGACGTAGACCCACTCTTCGCCCGCGCCGGCACTTTTCCAGGCGCTGCTGAAGCGATGCGGTCCGCCGACGGGGACGGGCTGTCCGCCGCGGAACAGGGTGACTTCGGTGACGCGCCAGGCGCGCGCGCGAGGGTCGGAGAAGGCGATGCGGTAGAAGCGGTGGCGCGAGGGCGCGGCGAACTTGACGGAGGGGCGCATTTCGCCCGTCGTGCGCGCCATGCCTTCGGCGTGGCCGAGTTCGTGCCAGGTGGCGCCGTCGTCGGACCCGGAGACGGTGCAGGCCCAGATTTCCAGATCGGCGGCCAGCGACCTGACGGTGCCGTCGATGTCGATGCGGTCGATCTCGAGCGGGGTCTCGCCGCCGCCCAGTTCGAGCTGCACCCACACCTGGGACGCGGAGAAATCGACGCCGGTCACCCAGTTGCCGTCGAGGAGCCATTCGCGCTCGTTCTTCTTGAGGAGACCTTGCTGGCTGGTGGAGGTGGCCACCCAGCGGGGCGGGGCGGTTTGTTTGATGCCGTCGGTCACCAGTTGAGCCGTCAGGTTGTAATCGTAGCTGGAGGAGTGCCAGGCCGGACGGTGCAACGCCAGGTTGCGGTAGGTGCCGGAATCGATGGACATGGCCGGCGCGAAGTTTTCCTTGGGATCGCCCGGGTAAACTCCGACACCGAGCGTGTAATCCTGCGCCTGCATGGAAAGTGCGATGAGTAAGAGGTAGAAGATGCGCGTCATAAGAGTCCTTTGTTCATCAACGTGGGACAGACGATCGTTTTGTNNCGGCCTGGCGTTCCACGCCGCCGCCCCAGTCCATGAACCACACCCACCTGGGTTGCGACTTGAGTACTTCGGCAGAAGGCGGCGTTCCCACTTCGCCGAGGGCAATGGGCTTGCCGTTCGCCAGGTCGAGGATCTCCCAGTAATACTTGTCGTCCAGCGAGCGGTAGTTGTCATAGCTCACGACGTCGGCGAAGTTCTGGCCGGGAAAGAACTGGTGAAACTCGCCGAAGGGGGCCGGGCCGTTCTGGTTCCACACCCAGATGAGGTTGTTCAGGTGGTGGACGTTGACCATGCGATAGTACAGCTCGCGGTAGAGTTGCGCCGTGCCGGACTGCCCCGGACGGCCGCCCCACCAGAAGAAGCCGCCGTTGTTCTCGTGCATGGGGCGCCACAACACCGGAATGTGGGCATCCTGAAGCTGCTTCAGGTAGCCGGCCGCGGTGTCCATGTACTTTTCCCAGCGCTGGTGCAGCGGCGAATCGGACGTGATGAGTTCCAGCCACTGTTCGTCGGTGAGTTTGGCCTGCACGCTGCCGCGCCAGCTTTCGCTGGGCCTGCCGTTCTCGCCCGCCTTGCCGGGCTCATCCTCGGTGGGCCGGAGCATGTGCCAGCAGAGGTAAATGATGCTGCCGGCGGCGGCCTGCTTTTTGGCCTCCTCGATCATCAGGTCCCGATGCATGATGGAGTCTTTATCTTCGCCGTCGAGGAAGCCGAAATCGGAACCCCAGATGGCCGGATACTTGCCGGTGGCCGCGAACACCTTGTCGGCGTCCTGCGACCGTTGATTGGGAAAGTTATGCTGCCCCGACAGCGTGCCCTTGCCGGAGACCGCGCACAAGGTTTTCAGCAGGGCGCGCGCCTCCGGGCTCGCATTGGGGTTGACCGGATCGCAGGTATAAGGAGGCGGCGGAGCGGGCCTGGGAGGGGCGGGCGGCGCAGCCTGGGAAAACGCGTTCAGAGCTGCGCCGGACAAGGCGCAAACCGCAAGTATCGAGTTCCGCATAGCTTTCACCGAATCTCCAGGAATATCACACGGCGCGGGCAGCGACATCGGGTTGTGTCGTCAAGCGGGTGACAGACCACCAAAGGCGATGGTCTGTCCCACCCTTCGGCCGCGAGTTCAATCCGTCCGGAGGTTCAACGTGGCCGCGACCGCTTCGACGAGACGCTCGATGGTGTACGGCTTCTGTAAAAAGCCTTGCGGCTTGATGCCGGAAAACCTCCGCACCGCCTCACTCTCATCGAATCCGCTAGACAAGATGACGGGAACATCCGGGTTAATCCGCTTAATCTGCCGAAGCGCCTCTTCCCCTCCCATGACCGGCATGGTCAGATCCAGAATCGCAACGGCAACGATGCGGTTGTAACGTCGAAACAATTCCACGCCCGATTGGCCATCCGTGGCTACCAAAACCCGCATTCCCGCCCGCGAGAGCGTACTGGTGACGAGCTCGCGGATGGTTTGGTCGTCATCGATGATGAGCGCGACCGACCCGGCCGGGATGGCGGGAACGTCCGGTCTCTGGGGGAGAACGGCAGCCTTATTGTGGCGGCTGACAGGAAACTGCACGAGAAAAGTTGTGCCATACCCGAGGGTGCTATAGACGCGAATCGCGCCACCGTGACCCTTGACAATTCCCTGGACGGCGGCAAGGCCTAACCCGCGGCCGGTAAATTTAGTCGTGAAGAATGGATCGAAGATGCGCGACCGGGTAGCCTCGTCCATCCCTGAACCGCTATCGCGGACCTCAAGTTGCACGTAAGCGCCGGCCGCGGATTGTCCCGGGCCGAAGAATTCCTGCGCCTGGCGGGCGTCGATTTCGAGCAGAGAAGTGCGGATTTCGACCTTTCCAGCCGTGATTTCACCGATTGCTTCCGCGCCATTGATCACCAGGTTCATGACAACCTGCTGGACCTGGGCGGGATCGGCGTCGATCGGGGGGAGGTCGGGCGCGAGATCGAGCTTCAGCTCGACAGTCTTAGGGATCGAGGTTCGGATGAGCACCGAAATCTCTCTAACCAGATCTCCCAAATCCATGGTTTCGATGACATAACGCCCCTTGCCCGCGTACGCCAGCATTTGGCGGGCGAGGAAGGCGGCGCGTTCGCTGGCCTGCACGATTTCGCGCAGGCGCCTGCGCAGCGGCTGATCCGCGGGGGTTTCCGAATACGCCAGACTGGCGTGCCCCATGATGCCCGTCAACAGGTTATTGAAGTCATGCGCAATACCTCCGGCCAGCAATCCCAAGCTCTCCAGCTTCTGGGTCTCCTGCAACTCGCGGGCGAACTTCTTGCGTTCGCTGACATCCCGTATGTTGAACTGGATCGCCGGCCGGTTGCCTTCCACGTAAACGTTGGCGATGACTTCCGTCTGGAGGTCGCGGCCGTCCTTCGTCCGCAGCAACAAATCGTCGAACCGGAGCATGCCTTGATCTCGAATTTGCTCGAACGCCGTCCGCAGTGTGGGCAGCAGCGACATCGGCTCGATCGCCCAGAGCAGGCGGCCCACGAGTTCGCTCCGGGAGTAACCGAGGAGACGTTCCGTAAAGGGATTCAGGTCCAGGATCTCGCCGGTGCCCGCATCCACCAGGACGATACCATCCCGGGCGGACTCGAACAGCCGGCGATATCGGGCATCAGCCGCGCGTTTGCGTTCGGTAATATCCTCAAAGGCCAGCAGGACGAGTTGCGTCTGGTCGGGCGCCCGCAATCGCCGGGCGTTCAACAGAAGAACGCGAAGTTGGCCACCTTCCTGCCGGAATTCGATCTCGACATCGTTCAACTCGCTGGAGCGGGCGTTGAGTTGCTCCAAAACCGCGCGCACCTCGGGCAAATCAAAACGCCCGCCGCCGGTTTTATAGATGGTTTGGTGTAAGGCTGTGCCCGGACTCAGGCCGAAAGCCTCATAGAAAGCGTGGTTGGCGTTCCGAATCGCGAGGTCCCCGTCGAGAACGACCAGCGGTGCGCGAACCGTGTCCACAATTGCCTCTGCATAGTCACGGGCGTACCTGACTTCTCCGAGGCTGCGCTTCAGATCGCTCACATCCAGCAATTGCAGGACACCGCCATCGATCCGGTTGTCGGCGGTCCGATACGGACGGACACGCATGAGGTAGTGTCGCCCCGCCTGATCCTGGACCTCGCGCTCGCACGGCTGCAAGGTGTCCACGACCTGCTGGAGGAGTGCTTCCAGGTTGGGAACGTCGATGTGTGGGTTCAGGTCCGCAATGGGACGGCCGACATCGGTGGAAATGAGCCGCAAGACCTTCTCGGCCGTGGGAGTGAACCGCCGGATGCACAGGTCGCTGCCAAACATCACAATCGGCATATTCATGGAGCTGAACAGATTGATCAAGTCGTCATTGATGCGGGCGAGCCCCGCATTGCGGCTCTTCATTTCCGCATTGACCGTATTCAGTTCTTCGTTGGAAGACAGCAGTTCTTCCTTGGCGGTCTGCAATTCCTCATTGGTGCTTTGCAGCTCCTCGTTGGCCGATTGCGCTTCTTCGTTCGCCGAACGCAGCTCTTCAATCACGGATTGCAGATATTCGCTGGTCGCCCTCAGTTCCTGCTTGAGTTGGGTGTTCTCCAAGTCCGGCGGCAGCGGAGAGGCGTCTTGCGTTCCGGCCGCAACCGGCATGGCGCCTGGATGGCCTTCTTTTTCCGGAGGGAACCGGCCGCCTGGAAGAGGGGCATCGACCTGGCCGGGCGTTGGCGGGAGAATCGAGTGGCGGGGCGCATTCCCGCCAGGGGTTTCAAACAAGTCAAAAACGCTCGGCGCGATGTTGGCCTTCCGGCAATAAATCTTGTGTGCCTTATCGAGCGTCAGGAAGTACTCCGAAAGAGGGCCCAACGTTTCCGAGGAGCCAAGGATCAGGCAACCGCTCGCCTTAAGGGCATAGCCGAATGTGGCGATAACGCGCCGTTGCACGGAAGGCGCGAAATAGATGAGGAGATTGCGGCAACTGATCAGATTCATCCGCGATAGAGGCGGATCTTTGGCGACATTGTGCCGTGAAAAGACGCACATTTCGCGAATCCTGCGGCTGATCTGGTAGCCCGACTCGTTGCGCACAAAAAAACGCCGCAGACGTTCCGGCGAAACATTCGTCATAGAGCTTTCGCCGTAGGTGCCCGCGCGCGCTTTCTTGATGGCGCTGTCACTCAGGTCGGTGCCGAACAGCTGAAGCGTGTATTCCAGGTCTTCGGATTCCAGGAACTCCACCAGGGCAATGGCGATGGAGTAGACTTCTTCTCCCGAGGAACAGCCGGGAATCCAGGCACGGATCGCGTGCGGATGTTTGCTGTCTCGAATGATGGACGGGAATGCGACCCGTTTTGCCGCCTCAAAGACGTCGGGGTCGCGGAAGAAATCCGTGACGTTGATCAGCAGGTCGTCAAAAAGCGCCTGGACCTCATCGGGCTCTTTCTTCAGAAGCTCCAGATATTGTTCGAGACTCTCCGACTTTCGCACGACCATGCGGCGATTCAGGCGCCGCAAGATGGTTGGCTGCTTGTATTGCGCGAAATCGACGCCGGTATGATTGCGCAGCAGCAGGAGCAACCGGTGCAGGGTGGAACCGTCGCCCGCGGGCTCGCCTTCCGCTTTCCTTAAGTGCTGCGTCCGTGCGGCGATTACGGCCAATTCCTCGGCAATTCGGCGAGGCGAAAGAACGAAATCCACCACTCCGGCGGAAATGGCGCTGCGCGGCATACTATCGAACCTGGCGGTATCGTCCTGGGCAAGAGTGATTCCACCCTCCGCCTTGATGGTTTTCAGTCCGAATGTACCGTCCGTCGCCGTGCCCGAAAGCACAACGCCGATTGCATTGAAGCCGAATTCGCCGGCCAGGGAGCTAAACAGAGCGTCGATCGGCCTGAGCTTTTCCGCCGGCGCCGGCCCCGCATCGAGGGTCAGGGTGCGGTTGCGGATCGGCATTAAAGTGTTGGGAGGGATGACGTACACGTGGTCCGGTTCGAGCCGGGTTTCCCGTTCGACCAGGAGCACAGGCACCTGCGTTTTGACGGACAACAGTTCCGGCAGAGCGCTTTCGTGGTGGGCATCGAGATGCTGAACGAAAACGAAAGCCATTCCTGTGGCCGGTGGCAGATGGGTGAGCAGTTCGCTGAAGGCCTCCAAGCCGCCGGCCGAAGCGCCGATGCCCACGACGATCAAATGCTCGCCGCGGTCCGCGGGCTCCGGCGTATTGGCCGGCTCGGATTCGGGCTCAGTTGAGACATTCACGATTGTGGCCTCCGGCGGCTCTCTTACACGATAGCAGCAGACTGTCATGATGCAGCTGGAGAACTGGATGGAAAGGCAGCGGCATCGTCTTCGCCCCGCTGAATCCACCGGCGCACGTTGTCCGGAGTCCAGTTGAGGGCGTCGCGCACCGACCCGAGGCGGGTCCGCGGACTGATCGTCACCACGTCGAGGCCGGCGACCCTGGCGGGTTTCTGCCCGAGGAGGCGAACTCCGCGGAGGAAGCCGCGGAGGGGAAGCGAAGGCATCAACGGCAATACATTCACGGCGATGACGCGGGTGGCGCCCATTTCGGCCGCGGCCCAGATGGGCAGGACGTCGAGCAGGCCGCCATCCACGTAGTGCTTGCCGTTAATTTTGACGGGCGGGTAGCCAAACGGGATGGCGCAGGAGGCCATGAGATGCTCCGGAGTGATCCGCTCCAGGGGCACGCGCACCAGGCGCAGGCTTGGGACCTCTACCACGGTGGCGGAATAGGGCACCACGGGCTTAAACCGCGTGTACCAGTCGCGCACCTGCCGGTCGAGCGCCGCCGGGTCGATGCAGCCATTCCAGGGTATGAGAGGAAAGCGCATGCGTGTCAGCCCGGCGGTGGCAGGCTCGCGCCACATGGCCAGCAGATCGGCGGCGGAACATCCGCCGGCGATGGCCCACCCGTTGAGCGCGCCGACGGAAGTGCCCACCACCAGATCGGGCTGAAAATGCCGCGAGAGCACGCTCCAGGCGCCTGCCTGATAGGCGCCGAACATGCCGCCCGCCGAGAGTACCAGCGCAGTGGGCATGGCGGGTCACCACTTGTCGATATAGATGGGATTCGCCGGGGGCTTGCCTTCGCACCAGTAGTGGTCGAAGCTGGTGACGCCGGCCAGGGTGGTGAGCGCGTCTTCGTCGAGCCACTGATGCCCGGTGCAGGAGCGTGGCTCCTGGGAGAAGATGGCGAGCGAGGCATCGCAGACGATCTCCGGGGTGCGCCATTGGGAGCGATCGGCCATCTTCCAGGCGATGGACGCCTGGGTTTCGATGATGGTGCGCGGCCAGAGCGTATTGCCGGCGATGTTGTCCCGTTTGTGCTCCGCGGCCACGCCGAGTGCCACGCGCGCCATGCCGAGCTTGGAGATCATGTACGCGACTTTGCCGGGCGAGGGAGCGAGCGTGAGCTGCGGGCACATATTGAGGACGTGCCCCCACTGCTGGCCGACCATGTGCGGCAGCGCGTAATAGCAGGCGATATAGGCGGCGCGGGCGTTGACCTCCATCATGAGGTCGAAACGCTTGGGCGGCGTTTGCAGGATGGGCTGCACCCAGATGGCGCCGGCGTTGTTGACCAGAATGTCGAGGCGGCCGAGTTCGGCCACGGTGCGCTCGATACAGTTGCGAATGGCGTCTTCGTCGCGGACGTCGGTGGGGATGGCGAGAGAGCGCCGGCCGAGGGCGCGGATGGCATCGGCGGTCTCATGAATGCTGCCGGGGAGGCGCTCGGTGGACTGTTCACTTTTGGCGGCCACGGCGACATCGGCGCCTTCCTGGGCGAGGCGGATGGCCAGAGCCCTGCCGATGCCGCGGCTGGCCCCGGTGACCACGGCCACGCGGCCGCGCAGGTCGGGATGAAGAACGGATTCGGATTGGTTCATACAAAGACCAAAGTCATTACTAGCCACAGATGAACACAGATGAACACAGATAAAACAAGAGCACAAATGCTTATCTGTGTTCATCTGTGGCCATTTGTTTTTCCTCAAGTTTGGTTGTGTCGGTTTACACTAACACGGGTTCCGGCTGGGCTGCCTCCTCGCTGGCCGTGGCGACGGCCGCCAGGGGTTCGGTGATGGGCGCCGCTGGTTCCGGCGGCTTCGCGGGCTTCGTCCGCTTTGCCCGCGGTTTGGCGGCGCGCTTGACCCCGGCGGCTTTGCACAGCTCCTCGAAACAGGTCCGGATGTAATCGCGCAGGCGCGCCGCGTCGGGCGCCACGTGGGCGTCGGCGGTGACACCGAAGAAGAGTTTGCCGTCGTAGCTCTGCACGGCAACCCCCAGCCCGAGTTCATAACCGGTGGGCACATGGGGATAGGATGCCAGCAGGCGCCGTCCCACGGTATAAAGCGGCGTGGGCGGACCGGGCACGTTGGTGCAGATGATGTTGAGCAGCGGAAGCGGCAGGGGGACCAGCGGTATGCCGCGCCAGAACAGCTCCTGCATGGGCGCCGGAGCGGTGCCCAGGCAGCTGGCCGCGATGGCGATGAGTTCGGCGGCGCGCACGCTCTTCATGATTTCCATCCGGGTGGCAACGGCGCGCAGCATTGCCACCGGATCGCGCACGTCCAGCGGCAGCACCACCGGGAGAAAGGTGATGCGATTGCCGAGCGATTCGCCCTGCTCGTCGACACGCAGGTTGACGGGGCAGACGACGCGCAGGAAGCGACCGTCCACCTTCTCGCCGTGGAGCCGGATGTAGCGCGCGATGGCCCGCACCACGACGCTCAGGATGCAATCGTTCACCTTGCCGCCCAAGGCAGCGCGAATCGCCTGCACGTCGTGGAAATCGACTTCCGCCCAGCAGAACTTGCGGTCGCCCGAACAGGGCTTGTTGAAGGGGAACCGCTCCGGCGGCAGGAGCAATTCCGGCAGCAGGGTGGTGAGTTCCTGAAGGGCTTCCTTTCCGCGGTCGCTGAGCAGCCCTTCGGCCAGGCTGAGCAGGCCCGCTTCGGCGGCGACGGCGTTTTCCAGGGCGCTTTGAATGGCGCTGCCAATCTGCTCGGCCAAGGTTTGCTCGGCGCGCGGAGGTGGCGCCGGGCGAGAGCGCGGCTTGGGGATGGGTTGGGAAGTTTCGGGCGTGGGGTCGAGCATGATGCGGAGCAATGCCGCTCCGGCAACGCCGTCGGCCAGGGCGTGATGGATGCGCACAATCAAGGCTCCGCGGCCGTCCCGCAAGCCTTCCACAATGTGGATTTCCCAGAGTGGCTTGCCGCGGTCCAGCGTCTGGCTGAGCAGGCGCCCGGCCAGCGCCTCGAGTTCCGCCTCTCCGCCGGGCGCTTTCAGGCGGACGCGGAAGATGTGGCGCTTGATGTCGAAGTCGGGAGCAGGCTCCCAAGTGGGGTAGCCCAGATTGAACGGGGGTGGCACGGCGACCTGCCGGTAGCGCGGAATCTGGTCCAGTTTGGAATCGATATTGGCCACGAACTCGCGAAACGGTATGGGCCCATCGAAGATGGCGACGGCGGCGATGTTCAGGGGAATTTCTTTACGTTCCAGGTAAAGGAACGCCGCGTCGATTCCAGACAGACGGCGACTCAGGACCGGCGGGTTCTTGTCCATGGGGTCGGCTCCAGGCTTCGCTCCGGCAGCGGTTACAGGCAACTGGCGCGGCCGGCCACGGTGCAATCCTCATCCTCCCACTCTTCGATTTCCGTGAGATCGGGCATACTCCCTAAGTGCCAAAGTTCGAAGGCCAGCAGATCGAACTCCTGTTCCTCCAGGGGGACCGGCGGGTCGTCGCTCCAATGGGCGGTTTCCGCCAGATCCTCGGCGAGAGGGATTTCCAAGAGTGCCATTACATACCTCCAGAACCGCGAAATTCAGACCTCTATTTCCGATTGTAGAGTATTCCCGATTCGCCCGGCTGTCAACCCATGGTACGCTTTCACGGGAGTACGACTATGCAAGCGACCAGTAAGGCCGAAGGGTCCGGTCTGGGCTGCCCGGCGGCGGCAATGCTTGACCGGTTGTCGTCGCAGATCACCCTGGCCAGCGGGCCGCATGAGACGATTGCGGTACGGGCGCCGTACACGGGTGCCGCCATCGGCGCCATCCCGGCGGGGACGGTGGCGGATCTGGAGCTGGCCATGCAACGCGCACGCGCCGCGCAAGCCGCGTGGAGCAAGTGCACGTTCGCCGCCCGGGCGGAGATCTTCCTGGGCTTCCACGACCTGCTGCTGGAGCGCCAGGACGAGGTGCTGGACCTCATCCAATGGGAGACCGGGAAGGCACGGCGGCACGCCTTCGAAGAGGTTCTGGACACGGCTATCGTGACGCGCTACTACGCGCGGCGGGCGGAGGGATTGCTTCGGCCGCGGCGGCGCAAAGGCGCGTTTCCCCTGCTCACGCGGACCCGGGAATTCAAGTCGCCGGTGGGTGTGGTCGGGCTGATCGTCCCCTGGAATTATCCGCTCAATCTGGCGGTGACCGACGCGGTGCCGGCGCTGATGGCCGGCAATGCGGTGGTGTTGAAGCCCGATGTGCAGACCAGTTTCACGGCGCTCTGGGCGGTGGACCTGCTGCGTCAGGCGGGCCTGCCACCGGACGTATTCGGCGTAGTCACCGGGGATGGTCCACTACTCGGGGCGGCGCTGGCGGACCGGGCGGATTACGTGATGTTCACGGGCAGCACGCGCACCGGCAGGCTGGTGGCGCGGCAGGCGGCGGAGCGTTTGATCGGGTGCTCGCTGGAACTGGGCGGCAAAAACCCGATGATCGTGCTGGCGGATGCCGACGTGGATGCGGCGGTGTACGGCGCCATCCAGGGATGCTTCGCGTCGGCGGGCCAGGTCTGCGTCTCCATCGAGCGGATTTACGTGCACCAGTCGATCGCGGAGCGGTTTCTCGCGAAGTTTGCGGAACGCGCGCGCGGGCTCAAGGTGGGCGCCTCGCTGGATTACTCGATGGAAATGGGGTCGCTCACCGGAGAGCGGCAGTTGCGGCACGTGGAGGAACACGTGACCGACGCCGTGGCAAAGGGAGCGGTGGTGCTCGCGGGCGGCCGCCGCCGGCCGGATCTGGGTCCATTATTTTACGAGCCTACCGTGCTGACCGGGGTCACCGGTGAGATGCGGCTCTACGCCGAGGAGACTTTTGGTCCGGTGGTGGCTGTCTATCCGTTTGCCGGCGAAGCCGAGGCGGTGGAGCGCGCCAATGCCACGCGCTACGGTTTGAACGCGAGCATCTGGACGCGCGATACCGCGCATGGCGCCGAACTCGCGCAAGAGATCCGGGCGGGCAATGTCAACGTGAACGAGAGCTACGCGGCGACTTGGGGGTCGGTGGATGCGCCCTGCGGCGGGCGGAAGGAATCCGGCATGCGGGCGCGGCACGGGGCGGAAGGCATCCTGAAATTCACCGAAACGCAGACCGTGGCGGTGCAACGCCTGGCGCCGGTGGGAGTGCCGGACGGGATGGACGCTAAGGTTTACGCGCGCTGGATGACGCGCCTGATGAAGTTGCTGCGGCGCATAAGGGAGTAGGACAGGCCGGGAGGCCTGTCCTGGGCGAGCTTCGCTCGCCTGGCAAGCTTAAGCATGCCCCACCCAATGCCAAGCACGCGGCACGAGTTGGTGGCGCAGGCGGTTCCGCCTGCGAGAATCCCGGGTCGCGCGAGATTTGCGGCGCGAAAGGCCCATCTCCTTAGTGCCCGCCCGTGACCCTCACGTGGTCCAGCGATTCCGCGTTGCTGAACTTAGACCAGTTGAACCCGTAGTAGGCGACGAACGCGAAGCAGAACATCGGCACGATGAAGCCGCGCGACATATCCCATTTGTCGGCCACCGCACCCATGAGTTTCGGCAGTACCGCGCCTCCCATGATTGCCATGACGATAAAGGCCGATGCCTTCTTCGCCCGCGCGCCGAGGCCGAAGATGCCCAGCGCGAAAATGGTCGGGAACATGATCGACATGAAGAAGTAGCTCAGGAACACGCCCAACACGCTCACCCAGCCCAGCTTGAAAAAGATCACCAGGCAGACGGCCACGTTACCCAGCGCGTACACGCCGAGAACCTTGTGCGCGGGGAATTTCTTCACGATACCGGCGCCCGTAAACCGTCCCACGAGGAAACATATGGAGCCCAGCGACGCCAGGTTCGAAGCGCCCTTGTTGCTCATCGACAGCACGCCTGTCTTGCTGGTTTCGAACCAACCCACCAGCCAATTGTGCAGCCAGCCGGAACCGGATGCCAGATTGTCCATCCCCGCGCTCCAGGACGCTGGAATCGCCGGAACTTCCGAGGTCATGTAGTTGATGAAGAAGCTGAAAATGCCGGCCTGTGCGGCCACGTAGAAGAACTGCGCGGCCACCGCCATCACAAAGTGCGGGTGGCTCCAGATGGAATGCGAAACTCCCGGCGTATTGTCTTCCAGGTGGTAGTCGTCCTTCGTCTTGATGTCCGGCACATTCGCAAAGTAAAACACCGCGGCGATCCCGATCACCACCAGGGCTACTCCCACGTAAGGTATGTAGAGGGTCTCGCTGCCCGTACTCTTTCCCGCGGCGTTCTTTCCATAGAAAAACATGCTGCCCACGATCGGGCCGAGGATCCAGCCGACGCCGTTGCAGGATTGCGCCAGGTTGATGCGCGTGGCCGCGTAGGTCTTGGCGCCCAGCACGGTGGTGTACGGATTGGCGATCGTCTCCAGAAACGTCAAGCCGGTGGCGATCAGGCAAACGCCGGCCAGAAAAGCCACGAATGCCGTGGTGGCCGATACCGTTCCTTCGTGCACCATGGAATTGATGTGCGTCGCCGGAATGAACCAGAATCCGCCCGCCGCCACAATCAGCAGGCCCGTAATAATGCCGCCCTTATAACCCAGCTTGCTTGCCAGCCACCCCGCCGGCATCGACATCAGGAAGTAGCCCAGATAGTGCGCGAACTGCACCCAGGCGGACTGTGATTTGTTGAGCCCCAGTTCCTCCTGGAAGTGCTTGTCCATCACGTCGATCATCCCGTTGCAGAATCCCCAGAGGAGAAACAACGAACTCACCAGGATGAAAATGAACAGCAGGTTCTGCCCGTCATCGGTTACGAAGAGGCCCTTCTTGGTTGAATTGTTCATGGCGTGGTCACGATTTTAGCAGTAGGACAGGCCTCCCGGCCTGCCTCCCGGCCTGCCGTTGAGAGAATGGACAGGCGGACCCAGAGGGTACCCCGGCCTGTCCTACAGCACGTGGTAGTATCCGTCGCGCTCCAGCACTTCCACCGGCACGCCGAACAGCCCGCTGAGCGCGCCCGCTTCCAGCACGCGCTCCTTGGGGCCATCCAGCACCACGCGGCCCGCGCGAATCAGCACCACCCGCCGCATCTCGGGGATGATGTCCGGCAGGTGGTGCGTCACCATCACGATGCTGATGCCGTTGCCCGCCAGTTTGCGCAGCGCCTCGCGCAGTTCCCAGGTGGCCCGCAGATCCAGGCTGGTGGTGGGTTCGTCCAGCACCAGCGCCCGCGGATCGTGCACCAGTGCCCGCGCGATCAGGATGCGGCGCGCCTCGCCGCTCGACATCTCGTTGGTGTTTCGCTCCGCCAGATGCGAGATCTCGAGCAGCTCCATCACCTCCCGCGTCTTGCGCTCCATCTCCGCCGTCACCGTGTGGTGGGGCCATACGCCCACGCTGCCGAAGAAGCCGGAGAGCGCGATCTCGTAGCCCGAGTAGTCGCGCGTGCACATCTGCATCCAGTCGTTCGACACGATCCCCAGGTGATGCCGCAGGTCGAACAGCCGCCATTTGTCGCGCCCCATGATGCGCAGCGCCCAGGGATCGGCCTTCATCGCCGGGTACAGGTCGCGCGAGATCAGCTTGATCAGCGTAGATTTGCCGCATCCGTTGGGCCCCAGGATCGCCACATGCTCGCCCTGCGCGATGGAGAGCGTGACACAGTCCAGCGCGATGCGCTCTTCACGCCGTACCGTGACGTTTTCCAGTTCGATAAGTGGAATCAAGTTTCTATTCTAATCGCCGGCACCAGAGGGCTTCGGGAGATTCTTCCTGACGCGGAGCCGCGGAGACGCAGAGGAAGACGCGGAGAACACCGTTGAGAAAATCAAAACCCTAGCGAGACACGGGGTCAGTCAACAACGCCAAGCTCTTCTCCGCCTCCTCCGCGCCTAAGCGGGGTGAAGAGGTTCCGTTCCTTCCAATGTGTTCTCCGCGTCTCCGCGTC
>PLDO01000199.1 GCA_003136215.1 Bryobacterales bacterium | reverse complement strand
CAGGAAACTGCGCCGCGGGCTTTCGTTCTCTGGCATGAATACCTCCTGCTCAGTGAGATGGTAGCAGCCGGAACGGGATTAGGGTCGTGCTCCGGCGTGCTCGAAGCTGATCTTCAGACGGGTTCCTGTCGCTGCAGCCAGGCGTTCCAGGGTTTGCGTGGATGGTCGCGTTCGACCACTTTCCAAGCGCGCAATCACCGATTGGGTCGTCTCCATACGTTTGGCAAGCTGCTCCTGCGTCAGGCCAGCCGTTGCGCGCGCGTCAATTACGGCGCGCGCGAGATCGAATTCCGGCGCCAGGGCTTCATAGGCCTTCCGGTATTCCTCACGCTTCATCCACTTCCGGTGAAGGTCCTTCACTTTGGTCATGGCAACAAATCCTTTGCTCGTTTCAGTGCCAACTCGATCTCGCGATTTGGCGTCTTCTGCGTTTTCTTTACGAAGGCGCGCACAACCACAACACGCCGCCCTACGGCCGTAACGTACAGTGCCCGCGAAACCCCGTCCCTGCCTTTCAACCTCATTTCCCACAGCGAACCGTGCACGTGCTTGACGTGCGGCTCCCGGACCCGGTCCAGGCCGAAATCTTCGATCAAGCGCGAAATGTAGACGAAACTGGCCCTTATATCGGCCGGCAACTCGCCCAACTCCGCATCCACAATGTCATTCAGGGTCTCTACGGTCCACGCCATTGCCGACTCCTACAGTATAGCGTTTTTGCTATAGGCCAACCGGCCTCCGACACCCTGCCTTACTCCACACTCAATTTAATGAGCTGCTCCGCATTCTTGAGCGCTTCCGGAGTGAGTTTCTGGCCGCTCAGCATGCGGCCCACCTCGCGCGTGCGCGACGCCACGTCCAACTCCTCGATCACCGCCACCGTCCGTCCGCGGGATTCCTGCTTCTCCACCCGGTAATGATGATCCGCGAAGGAGGCGATCTGCGGCAGATGGGTGACGCACAGCACCTGGTTGGCGGCCGCCAGCTTTTTCAGCCGCCGCCCCACTCCTTCGGCCGCGCTGCCGCCGATTCCGGCGTCCACTTCGTCGAATACCAGGGTGCGCACGACGCTGGTTCTGGGCCCCGTCAGACACGTCTTCAAGGCCAGCGCGATCCTGGAAATCTCGCCGCCGGAGGCCACCTTTTCCAGCGCCCGCGGCTCCTCGCCCACGTTCGGCGACACCAGAAACTCCACCCGGTCGGCACCCGCCGGGGACCACGGCGCTTCGGCCAACGACACGCGGAACACCGTCCGCTCCATCGCCAGTTGCGCCAGTTCCGCCTCTACGCGCTTCTCGAGGCGCCGCGCCGCCCCGGTGCGCGCCTCCGTCAATGCCCCCGCCAGCTTTTCGAACTCCGCCGCCAGGCGCTTGCGCTGCTTGCGGAGCGCCTCCATGCGCTCGCCCGCGGACTCCACGCCCGCAATCTGTCCGCGTACTTCTTCCAGGAACGCCAGGATCTCTTCCATCGAGTGCCCGTACTTGCGCTTGAGACGCGCGATGGCTTCCAGGCGCGTCTCCACCTCTTCCAGGCGCGCCGGATTCGCCTCCAACCCCGACAAATAATCGCGCAGCGCGTACGCCGCTTCCTGCAAGCTCAGCTCGGCCGATTTCAGGTGCTCGCGCAGCCCGCCGAGCGTGGCATCGATGCGGTACAGCTCTTCCACCCGCTTGGCCGCAATGCGCGCCAGCGCCACGGCCGATTCCGGACTTTCGTAGACCGCGTCGTACGCCGTGCCCGCGCTCTCCTGCAGCTTCTGGACGTTCTGCAGCACCCGCCGCTCGTTCTCCAGTTGCGTGTCCTCGTCCGGCGCCAGCTGAGCGCTCTCGATTTCCTTGCGCTGGAAGCTCCACAGATCCAGCAGGCGCAGCTTCTCCTGCTCGTTGCGCTCCAGTTCCTGCAACTCCTCCTCGGCCGCGCGCCACTCCCCATAGAGCCGCGCGGCGTTGTCCAGCAGTTCGCGATTTCCGGCGAACGCGTCCAGCATGTCGCGCTGCGCCTCGCTGGAAAACAGAAGCTGCTGATCGTGTTGGCCGTGAATATCCCCCAGGAAGGGCGCCAGGTCCTTGAGAAGCGCCACGGCTACCGGACGGCTGCCCACGAACGCCCGGGATTTCCCGCCGGCCAGAATCTCGCGCTCGATCAGCAGTTCCCCGTCTTCCACTTCCAAGCCGGCAAGTTCCAGCAGGCGCCGCACGTCGGCCTGTTCCCGGACCTCAAATATCCCCGCCACCCGCGCCCGAGCCTCCCCGGTGCGAATCATTTCCGCCGAAGCGCGCCCGCCCAGCAGCAGCCCCAAGGCATCCACCACGATGGATTTGCCGCTCCCGGTCTCGCCGGTCAGCAGATTGAGCCCAGCATGAAAATGGACGCGTAAGCGCTCCACCACGGCGTAGTTCTCTACCACCAGTTCGAGCAGCATGCAATGCCGATTATGTGGGATAAACCTCGGGCTTGTCCATCCGAGCGCAGCTCGGACGTCCGAGCTGCGCTCGGATGCACAAGGCAGGAGCCTTATGCCACACGTATGGAACCCCACCGACTTTTTACAGGGTACCGTCGTCTCTATGTTAGATTTGAAGTTAGGAGACGAATTGCTCTTCGAGACTCCGGTTGCCTTCCTCCTGCAGACAGATCTCTGGGAAATGGTCCAGCATAGCGGCCCCGCACTCATGGCCGTTCTGGGCATCTTGATCTGTTTTTCGGTCTATTCCTGGACCATTATCTTCTCCAAGCTGGGCGCGCTACGCAGCGCCGGCAAGGCGAATTCGCGTTTTTTGCGCGCCTTCCGCAAGGCCAGCGGCATGGAAGCCGTCATGGTGGCGAGCGAACAGTTCCGCCCGTCCCCCCTGGTTGCCGTCTTCGATTTCGGCTATGAAGAGCTGGAACGGCAGGTCAAACTCCGCGGCAGCGTCACCAACCGCACGGCGCTGGAACGCACCCTGCAACTGGGCATCAGCGAAGAGATCGCCAAGCTGGAACGCAACATGAGCTGGCTGGCCACCACCGCTTCCGTCACTCCATTTATCGGGCTGATGGGCACGGTGATGGGCATCATCCGCGCCTTCCAGGACCTCTCCCAGATGGGCTCCACCAGCCTCAAGGCCGTCGGGCCCGGCATCTCCGAGGCCCTGATTACCACGGCCGTCGGCTTGTTTGCCGCCATCCCCGCGGCCATTTTCTACAACTACTTCGGCCACCTGATCCGCGAACTCGGCGCGCGCATGGACGATTTCTCGCTCGAATTCCTCAATATGGCCGAGCGCAGTTTCGGAGAGTAGCCGATGGCCTTCTCCACCAACGGCGGCGGATACCGGTCCAGCCGGCGCGGCAACCCCGCCCTCTCGGAGATCAACGTCACCCCGTTCGTCGACGTGGTTCTGGTCCTGCTCATCATTTTCATGCTGACCGCGCACGTCCTGGAATTCGGCATCGAGGTAGACGTCCCCAAGGTGCGGCCCGTCAAGGAAAGTGCCGAGCAGGAAATGCCGGTGGTCACCATCACCAAGGATGGCGTCATCAAGCTCAATGCCGACGACGTGAACATCAACGATCTCCCCGCCACCATCCGGCAGAAGTTCGCAAAAGCGAAGGGCGTCTACGTCCGCGCCGACAAGGAAACCATCTGGGACCCAATCGCGCAGGTCACCGCCGAACTTGGCGCCGCCGGCTTCCAGGTCAACATGGTCACCCAACCCGAGGATTCGTCCTCCAAGGGCCGCAGGTAAATGTCGCCCCACGTCGACATCCTGGAACAAACCGACCGCATCGCCCCTTCCTTCTTCGGGTCCATCGCGTTTCACGGATTGCTGGTCGGCGCAGTGTTGGGCGCCGGCTGGGTGCAGAACCGCAACACCATCTCCATGGGCGACCCCAACGGCGGCCGTTTTGGCGCGGTCACGGTGAACCCGGTTGCCAGCATCGCACTGCCTTCGCATGGCGGTCCTAAGAATCCGGTGGCCACCGATACGGAGTCCGCCGTTCCGGTTCCGGTCTTGAAGGCCAAGCCGGCGCCGAAAGTGACGGCGCCCGACCCGACGGCCATCCCCATCCCCAGCCGCGGCGCCAAATCGCGGCCGTCGCCGGCCGCCGCGCCGCCGGATAAGTGGCGCGCCTCACAGAAAGATCTGCCCAATCAGCTGTATAGCACCGCAGGCACGCGGGTGACTACGCCGGACTATGCGCTGTCGGGCGGCGGCGGCGTGGGTGTCGGCAGCAATTCCCCCTTTGGCAATCAGTTCGGCGCGTATGCCGACCTGCTGCGCAACCGCGTAGCTCAGTTCTGGCAGACCACCGCCATCGATCCGCGTCTGCGCACGGCGCCGCAGGTGAGCGTGACCTTCACGCTCCACCGCAACGGCAGCGTGAGCGGCATCCGTGTCGGTCAGAAGAGCGGTATCAACGCGCTGGATATCTCCGCGCAGCGCGCCATTATGGATGCCGCGCCGTTCCCCCAGCTGCCTCCCCAGTTCCCCAAGAATGAGGCGGAGATAGAGTTTGTATTCGAGTTAAAACGGTAGGAGCCCAAGCATGAAAAAGGCCATCTGGTTCGCGGTTGCGTCGGCGGGAGCGCTGTTCGTCCTCATGGCGCAGGATGCCAGAATCATCGTCACCAAAGGCGGCATCCCGGCGATCGCGATACCCGACTTCCGGGGAGCCGGCGACGCCCAGAAGTTCATGCCCGCCTTCAATGAGACTCTGGCCGACGACATACGGGCCTGCGGCCTCTTCAAAGTGGTCGCCAAGACGTCGCTCCCCACCTTCGTGCCGCAGCAGCCCTCCGATTTCCAGCAGCCCCCATCGCCGTCTGCCGCGTCGCCCACCCGCGGACGCAAACAGCCGCCGCAGCCCGTCGTCCCAACCACCGGCGGGGGGCGTTGGATGCAGGATTGGTCCAGCCCGCCCGCCCAGGCCAACTTCCTGGCCTTCGGCTACACCGCCGCGCAGAACGGGGTCCTGGTGCTCCAGGGGTGGGTCTACGATTTGAGCAAGGATACCCCGGCCAACGCCCAACTGGTCGGCAAGCGCTACCTGTCGACGGTGGACGAAACCGGGGCGCGCAAGATCGCGCATGAATTCGCCGCCGATATCATTTCCTTATTCGGCGGCCAATCCCTCTTCGGCACTCATATCTATTTCAGCAGCGACCGTACGGGTCACAAGGAAATCTGGGCGATGGACGCCGACGGCAAAAATCAGCGCCAGATCACCCGATTCAACAACATCTCCACCTATCCGGCCGTCTCCCCGGACGGATCAAAAATAGCGTTCACTAGCTGGGTGAAGGGGCAACCTGCTATATTTGTCTTTTCGGTGGATCCGGTCCGGGATTTGCGTTATTACAATCAAACCGCGTCTGTGAATCAGGCCGGTTCGTTTACGCCCGACGGGAAGCAGATTATCTACGCGTCTTCCGCGGGTACGGGAAGGTGTTGCCGGATTTTTGCGGCCAATTTGGACGGAACGGGGTTTCGGCCGATCTCTTCGTCCAGCGCCATCGAAGTGGAACCAAAAATAAATCCGAAGACCGGAAATGACATCGTATTCTCTTCGGGCCGTTCCGGTCCGCAACAGGTTTACCGGATGAGTATGGATGGATCGGATTTGGAAAGGTTGACGCCGGGCACCGGCGAGGCGTCCAATGCCGCGTGGCATCCCGACGGGCAGCGGATCGCTTTTGCATGGACCCAGGGATACGCAACCGGCGCTTTCAACATATTCACGATGAACGTTGCAACCAAGGAGTACGTGCAGTTGACGCATGGCGATGGCAAGAATGAGAATCCCAGTTGGGCGCCCGACGGCGTCCACATCGTCTTCGCTAAAGTGCGCGGCAAATCCAGCCAGGTTTACACCATGCTGGCCGATGGAACCCAGTTGCAACCGTTGACCTCGCTCGGGAATAATGAAAGGCCCGTGTGGGGAAAGTAACGAGTTTAGGAGGCGATGTTCATGTTCAGTAAACGGAAGTACTCTATCATCTGTCTGGCGCTCGCGCTGGCATTGTTCGCGGCAGGATGTAAGAAGAAGGTGCCCCCACCGGCTCCTCCGCCGCCGCCGCCACCTGTTGTCGTGGCGCCCCCGGCACCGCCAGCCGCTCCCTCCGTGGCGCAGTTCACGGCGGAGCCGACTTCGATTCAGCGCGGCCAGACTTCCACCTTGCGTTGGGAAGTTACCGGCAATGTCACCAGCGTGTCCATCAACCAGGGCATCGGGACGGTACAAAGCACCGGCAGCAGCCGCGTGAACCCGAGCGATTCCACCACCTACACCCTGACAGCCACCGGTGCGGGCGGTTCCAACACGGCTACAGCCACGGTCAACGTGGCGGCGCCGCCGCCGCCGCCACCGCCGCCACCGCCGGCACCGCCGGTCATCACCTTGGAGCAGCGCCTCGCGTCGGACGTCCTGGACGCTTACTTCGACTACGATAAGACCGATATTCGCAGCGACGCCAGCGCCTCTCTCTCCAAGGATGCCGCCGCGCTGAAGAGCATTCTGTCCGATTTCCCCAATGCCTCCATCGTCATTGAGGGCCATTGCGACGAACGCGGNNGGCTGAAGACCATCAGCTACGGCAAGGAACACCCGCAGTGTACGGAACAGGACGAAACCTGCTACCAGAAGAACCGCCGCGTCCACTTCGGACCCGGGCAGTAAGATAAAGACAGAGTCCACATCGCCGCAAGACGGGGCAGTTTAACCGCTGCCCCGTTGACGGTCAGGAGAGTTGCATGAAGTCCCGAAGTCTTGTGGTTTGTCTGTTACTTGCGGTGCCCGCACTCGCGCCCGCCGCCAGCAAGGAAATCCAGGAATTACAGCGCGATGTAGCCCTGTTGCAGCAGCAGATCAAGGACCTCCAGCGGTCGCAGGACGAGAAGTTCGCTGCGGTCATCGAGCTCGCGCGCCAGTCCATTGAAGCCGCCAACCGGGCCAGCACCGGGGTGGCCGTCATCTCCAGCACCGTGGAAAAGAACCTGCGCGACCAGACCGCGCAGATCGCCGCGCCGGTGCAGGGCCTCTCCACCCGGCTCAACGAAATGGGCGGCGAGTTGCGCACCGTCAGTCAGGCAGTTAGCGATCTGACCGCACTGATGAACCGCTTGCAGGCCCAGTTGACCGATATCAATAACGCGATTAAAGTGATGCAGGCGCCGCCGGCGGCTCCCCCGCAGGCAGGCGGCGGCCAGCCCGCTGCCGCCAATGAGGCGCCCCCCATGCCGGCCGAGACCATGTACAACGCGGCGCGCCAGGACTATGTCAGCGGCAAGTACGACCTGGCCGTACAGGGGTTCGCCGATTATCTGAAATACTACGGCAACACCGGCTACGCCCCCAACGCGCAGTTCTACATCGCCATGGTCCACTTTGTCCAGAACAACTTCGAAGCCGCCGTCAAGGAATTCGACTCGGTGCTGGAGAAGTACCCCGACAATAACAAGACCGCGGAAGCGCTGCTCTACAAGGGCAGCGCGTTGGTCAAGATGCCGGGGCACAAGACCGAGGGCGCCGCCGAATTCATGGAGGTCATCAAGCGCTACCCCAAGACCGACCAGGCCGTGCGTGCCTGCGATGAGCGCAAGAAACTCGGTCTCAACTGCGGAGCGCCGTCTGCCGCCCCTGCCAAGCACAAGAAGTGATTGTTCCGCTCACTACCGGCGAGTCGCTGGCGCAACTCATCGACCATCGGCTGGTCGAGCCGGAACTCACCGATGAGCAGGTAATCGAGGGGCTGGAACTCGCCCGGCGGTACCACATTGCCAGTGCCAGCGTGCGGCCGTGCGATATCGATTTGGCCGTGCGCACGCTCCAGGGCGGCAGCGTCAGAGCGGGCGCCGTCTGCGGCTTCCCTCACGGCTCGCAGAATACCGCCACCAAACTCTACGAAGCGCGCGACCTGCTGCGCCGCGGCGCCCGGGAAATCGACATGGTGATGGCCATTTCCAAGCTCCTTTCCCGTGAGTTTCAGCACGTGCAGATGGAACTCCTCCAGATGTCCGAACTCTGCCATAAGGAAGGCGCGCTGCTCAAGGTCACTCTGGAGAATGCTTACCTCACCGACGAATTGAAGATCATCGCCTGCCGCTGCGCGGAGCGGGCCGAAGTCGATTTCGTCGCGACCTCCACCGGTTTTGCGCCCACCGGATACACTCTGGGGGACATCGTCCTGATGCGCCGGCACCTCCCCGAGGAAATCGGCGTCGAAGCCGCCGGCGGCATCCGCACGCTGGACCAGGCGTTGGAAGTGTACCAGGCCGGATGCACCCGCATCGGCACCGCCTCGACGGCCGCCATCCTGGATGAGTGGCAGGCCAGACTGGCCCCGCCTCCGGCGGCTTAGGAGCCCTGGCGAGCCTCGTTAAAGCACGGCTGGTTGACAGACGACGCAAGGCGATCGTCTGTCCTACTGCTACAGCCCGGAACCCCGGCGCACTAGTGGTATCCTGAAGGTCTCTTACGATCCAATGTCGCAGACCAGATCGCTCCCCCGCATATGCATCGCGTTGGGCCTGCCGGACGTTCCAACACTGCTCGATCACGCGCGCCGCGAAGCCGAGGCAGGCGAGATCTTCCTGGAATTCCGCCTGGACTACCTGAGCAATCCGTGCAAAGGCGCGGAAGCCATCCCTCGGTTCCTCGAACAGTACCCGGATTGCATCCTGCTGGCCACCTGCCGGCGCCACCAGAACCACGGCAAGTTCAACGGCAGCATTGAGGAACAGTTGGCCGTGCTGGACCTGGCCGTGAGCAATGGCGCGCACGCCATCGATATTGAGATCGAAACCGCCGAGGTGGCGCAGGACCGTCTGAGCCAATTCCGCGGGCGCACTTTCGTCATCGTCTCTTATCACAATTTCGAGGCTACCCCGCCCATGGACACGGTGGTCAACCGGGTCATGAAGGTACAGGCGGATGCCTACAAAATTGTCACCACGGCCCGCAAGCCGAGCGACAATGTGCGTGTCCTGGCCGCCGCCAAAGCGCTGCCCAAGCACAAGCTGATCGTCCTGGCCATGGGCGAACTCGGATTTCCCACGCGCGTGCTCTCGCCGGTGTTCGGCGGCGTGTATACCTATGCCGCCCCCATGTACGCCGAAGGCACCGCCGCGGGGCAGGTGAGTTCCCGCTTCCTGCGCCATCTCTATCGCGTCGAGAAGCTGGGCAAATCCGCTAAGATCTACGGCGTCATTGCCGACCCCATCCGCCACTCCATCTCGCCCGCCGTGCACAACCGCGCATTTCAATCCAAACGCGTGGATGCCGTCTATTTGCCGTTCCTGGTCTCCCCGGCATGCCTGCGGGATTTCTTTTCCCTGGCCGCCAAGCTTCCCCTCTCGGGTTTCAGCGTCACCATCCCCCACAAGCAGAAGATCATCCGCTACCTGGACGTGGTGGACCCGCTGGCGCGCCGCATCGGCGCCGTCAACACCGTCTGGCGTAAGGCCGGCAAGTGGCGCGGCACCAATACCGACGCCGCCGGCGTCACCGGTCCGCTTTCCCGCCTGCTCAAAATCGCCGGCTCCAGCGTGCTGATCGTGGGCAACGGCGGCGCCGCCCGCAGCGCGGCCTGCGCGCTGGCCGACGCCGGCGCCAAGATATTCCTGGTGGGCCGCAATGCCGACCGCGTCCGCGCCCTCGGCAAGGTCTGCGGCGCCGAGGCGCTCCTCAAGGAGCAGATCGATTCCCGCCACTTCGACGCCGTGGTCCACGCCACGCCGCTCGGCATGTTCCCGCACGTCAACGAGTGTTTCTTTGAGGACAGGATTCCCGCCGACATCGTTTTCGACATGGTGTACAACCCGCTCGAAACCATGCTGGTCAAGCACGCCAGGGAGCAGGGCAAGACCGTGATCCCGGGTTTGGACATGTTCATCGAACAGGCCGTACGCCAGTTCGAAATCTGGACCGGCGAAACCGCGCCGCGCTCCGTCATGCAGAAGGCCGCGCTGGAGGCGCTCTCCGGGAACGGCCACGCCGGACCCCCGCCGAGGTGAAACATGAAGCTGACCCGCCGCAAACTGGCCACCGTCCTGGCATCCGTCACCGCCATGGCCGCGCAGCAACCCCAACCTGCTTCCACGCCCGCTCCGGACAACGATCTGAAGGCTGCCCGCGATCGCCTGCAGGCGAACGCCGCCGCCCTCGCCGCTACCCCGATCCCCATGGCCACCGAGCCGGCCTTCCAGTTCAAGGCCTGAGGAGCATGCATGGCCTCCATCGGCACCGACACCTTCTTCGCCCCGCTTTCCGAACTGAACGCCAGCCTCAAAGCCAGGGCGTTTTCCGCCGAAGAGCTGGCGCGCGCCTTCTCCGAACGGCTCCAGCAGTTTGGCCCGCGGTATAACGCGCTCGCCCTGCCCCTGCACCAGGAAGCCCTCCGCCAGGCCAAGGATGTCGACAGGGAACTCAAGCGCGAGCGATACCGCGGCCCGCTGCAAGGCATCCCGTACGGCGTCAAGGATCTGCTGGCCTTCGCCGGCCAGCCCACCACCTGGGGCGCCAAGCCCTACGCCGGCCAGGTCTTCGATTACTCCGCCACGGTCATCGAGAAGCTTTCCGCCGTGGGCGCCGTGCTCGCCGGCAAGCTCTCCATGGTGGAACTGGCCGGCGGCGGCGGCTACCGTTTCCCCTCCGCCTCGCTCACCGGCCCGGGACTCAATCCCTGGGACCGCACGCGCTGGAGCGGCGGCTCCTCCAGCGGATCGGCCGCCGCCGTCGCCGCCGGCCTGGTTGCCTTCGCCATCGGCTCGGAGACTTCCGGATCCATCGTCACCCCGGCTTCCTTCTGCGGCGTCACCGCCTTGCGTCCCACGTACGGGCTGGTGAGCCGGCACGGCGCCATGGCGCTTTCCTGGACCCTGGACAAACTCGGCCCCTTCGCGCACAGCGCCGAAGACTGCGGTGTGATTCTGCAGAACATCGCCGGCAAGGACTCCAAGGACCCCGGGTCCGCCGGCAAGAGCTTCTACTACACGCCCCAGTACGCGCGCCCCATGAAGGATCTCCGCGTGGGGTACGCGCCCGCCGATTTCGCCGAGTGGGTGGAACCCGCCACGCGCCCCGCCTTCGAGGCCGCCATCGCCGTCCTCAAAGCGTCCGGCATGCAATTAGTGGAAACCAAACTGCCCGATTTCCCCTACGGGGCGGCACTTTCCACCATTCTTGCCGGCGAGATGGGGTCGATCTTCGAACCGCTGATTTCCAGCGGCAAAGTCGATGAGCTGGCCGACAAGCCGCAAATCGCCGGCCTTAAAGCCAGCCTGGAGCTGCCCGCCAGGGATTACCTCAAGGCGATGCGCCTGCGCCGCCTGATACAGGAAGCAGTCTCCCGGATCTTCGGTTCGGTGGACGTTTTGCTCGCCCCCGGCCGCGCCGGCATCGCTTCCAAGATCGATCAGCCGCTCGACCGCGGCGCCGGCGGCGCTCCGCCCAAGGATCCCGGCTTCCGCTCCATCATTCCCATGGGCAATCTCGCCGGGCTCCCCGCGCTGGTGCTGCCCTGCGGGTTCGCCGAGAACATGCCCGTGGCTCTCCAGGTGGTGGGCGTGCCGTTTTCCGAGAACACCCTACTCGCCATTGGACGCGAATTCCAGTCCCATACCGACTGGCACAAGCGCCGGCCGCCGGCGGCCTGAAAATTCGCTATTAATGTACGCTGTAGACGAATCCAGACCCGTGACCGGTTAAGCGGGGCAATACGCACGCCGCGGCTAAATGACGTGCACGCGACTTGCCAGGAGTGATCGGCCGGATCGCTGTTTTGGAGGAGGGGGGCAGGGCACATCGGTGGGTCGGCTTCTCGCTCATCTGGGTCAGGCTTCGACAACGCGACCATCCAAGGGGAGTGGGCGATGCGGACTGCCTGTTCAGTTCTGAACGCGGTGGCACGAGCTTACTTCTTTAAGCCGGCCTGCCAGTTCAGCACCACCGTGTACGGCTGCGGTCCGTTCTTAGTAACCGATACAAGAAAACGCCTGCCGTCAGCCAAGGAATCCCAAGCATTCACCAAGGGCACAATTCCGAGAGGGTATGGCTTCCCGGCCCGGAATGCCGGATCCGTCGCAATTTCTACAGCCATTGCCCTTCCTTCGGGCACAGATTCGTAATCGGGCAGAGAAAGGTAAAAAAGTTCCCGGCCGTCACCGCGCCACCGCGGTTCCCGCCCGTATCCATCGGAGACTTGCCATTTGCCGCCCGCCCCCAAAGCCGTCCCGGGAGAGTTCATTGAAAGTGACCGCACGTATACCGCCAAGTGGCGAGATTCATCCGAGGTGTAGGCCACCCAATGGCCGTCAGGAGAAAAGCGAGCCTGGCCTTCGTTGAACTCCGTGATCAGGAACGGGACCGGCTTCCTGTCGCCTTCCAACGGGAGCACCCAAATAGCGGACTTGTTATTCGCGTGCGCAACCGTATATAGCAGGAAACGTCCGTCGCGCGACCAACTCGTGGCGAATTTGTTCTCGCTAGACTTGAGCAGGGCCACCTCGTCTTCCCTGCCGTTCGTCGGCTTTTGATACAGGTTGTACGGACCGTCCCGGTTGGAGCTAAAAACAATGCGGCTCCCGTCCGGCGACCAAACGGGCGTCGTGTCTGACGCTGAACCAAACGTGAACCGCGTGACCGCGCCGCCCGGCGAGACATCCAGCAGCCAGATGTTTGCGGTCTGCCCGCTCCCCTTGCTCACGGCGAGTCGTGTCCCATCCGGCGAAAGCGCTATGTCGTCATAATCGCCCGGGTCCCCGGCGGTTCCCAAGACCTTGCCCGCCCGGTCGTACCAGGTGAGTTGCCGGTCTGACGCTGCACTTCGATGGAAAACCAGAACATTATTCGCCGAAGCCGAAAAAGCTCTGCCATCATTGACTTGCTCGGCTACGGGCGCAGACTGCCCTATCAGCTCCAAGCGGCGGTTATCGAACGGCTGAGCCATCAGCGTGCCTTCGCGCACGAAAAGCAGATAGCCGATACCAGGGTCTACCGAGGGTGTGTACTCTGGATTCCAGTTGCTGTTCACCAAGAGCTGGGAACTCTGTTGTTCGGGTTTCACGTCGACGGAGCCGAGATAAATGGCGCTCCTTGTCTTATCACGCGACCTGCGAGTATAGACGAAATGCCGCCCATCCGGCAAAAAGGAGGGAGCGTAATGGATAGTTTCCCGGCGCGCGGGATCGAGCGCGGTGATTGGAACCGGAACACCGCCGGAGGCAGGCACCCGGAATAAGCCGACCAGCCGGTCGGAGAAAACTATCAAGCCGTCCTGATTCCATGCGCCCCCTCCCCAAAGGCTTCGATAGTCAGCCACAGTCTGTGACGGACCACCGGTCGCCTCGATCTTCCTCAGCTTTCCCAGGGATGGATATCCGATAAAGCGGCTGTCCGGCGACCAGAAGGGTGTGCCTGAGGCGCCCGTTAAATCGCGCGATTCTCCAGACTCCAGGGAATGAACCCACAGCCGGCCTTGCGCAACGAAGGCCAGCTTGCGGCCATCGGGTGACAGGGCGAGTAACGCCCCGAGCGTGGCGTTTTGCGGCGCAGGGATTTGAAAGCGCACCGGCACCGTCGGAGCGGGCGGATTTTCGCGGAGGTGAAGAAACGCAACCGCAGTCAGGCCCACAGCCAGCACGGCCGCCACGCTCCAGGCCAGCCACAGGCGGCGAGCGTCGCCGGGCTCCGGCGCGCCTTCAAGGGGCGGAGTCTCACCGGCGAGTGCAGCCTCGATGGCAATCCTCGCTTCGCCGATGTCGCGCAGCCTGTTCTTCGCGTTGCGATCCAGACAACGCCGCAGCAGTCCCCGGATTGCCGCCGGCGTCTCGCGCGGCAATTGGTCGAAGTCGATGGATCCACCCAACACCTCGGCCAGCGTGAGCGACACGGTCTCGCCTTCGAACAGGCGATGGCCCGTCAGCAACTCCCACAGCACCACGGCGAACGACCAGATGTCCGCACGCTTATCTACCAGGTTGCCGCTGGCCTGCTCCGGGCTCATGTAGCCAGCGGTCCCCACGATCATGCCTGCCTGGGTGGCTGCCATCGTTAGCGTGGGCGACTTGGTTGGATCCGAATTACCCGCTGAACCCCGCGTCACCGCCGCCAAACCGAAGTCGAGCACTTTTACTACGCCATCGGGAGTGATCCTGATGTTGGCCGGCTTGAGGTCGCGATGCACGATGCCTCTTTCGTGGGCTGCATCGAGTGCCTCGGCTATCTGCCGGGCGTAATTCAGGGTCGTCGCCATGGGCAACGGTCCGCTCAAGTCGTGGCCTTCCACCAGTTCCATGACCAACGCGCGCTCTTCCACGCCGTAGATTTGCGCGATGTTCGGGTGGTTGAGCGACGCGAGGACCTTCGCTTCGCGGGTGAAGCGGGCCAGCCGATCCCGGTCACCGGCCAATCCACCGGGTAGGACTTTGATCGCCACCTCGCGGCCCAGTTTGGTGTCCGTGGCCCGGTAGACGGCTCCCATTCCGCCTTGGCCGAGCTTGCCGGTAATCCGATAGTGGGCGATCGATTGGGGCCCTATGCTTGCCTGACTAAAGTCCACGGCCGCGCCCGCAAACGTGCGGCCGTCTTCGGCGTCGTGGGCCAACAGCGACTCCACTTCCCTGCGAAGCGATTCGTCGCCGGCGCAAAGCTCGTCGAGAAAAACGGATCGCTCCCCGGGTGCCAGGTCAACCGCCTGGTGGAAGATATCCTCAATCCGCTGCCAGCGGTTGTCGCTCATGTCGTCTGACCAAGTGTCTCATTGTACGCTTTCGCCCGCCAGGAATCTCCGTAGCCACGCTTCCCCCAGCCGCAGGTCGCGCTTCACCGTGGGAACCGTCAGACCGAGCGCGGCAGCGACCTCTTCCCGGTTCATGCCCCCGAAGTAACGCAACTCGATCACCTTTGCCTTCCGTTCATCCACCGCAGCCAGCCGGTCCAGAGCTTCGTCTACCTCCAGGATGTCCGGGGCGCGGCCCGGAGAAACCGCCATGCAGTCGTCCAGGGTGATTGGGACCCCGGCGCCACCACGCTTGGCGGCATGATGTGCGCGGGCGTGATCCACCAGGATCATGCGCATCAGCCGGGCGGCTATCCCGTAAAAGTGCGCCCGGTTCTCCCACTGCACCGGCTGCGACTGGTCCAGTAACCGGAGAAAGGCTTCGTTGATGAGTGCCGTCGGCTGGAGCGTCTGATTAGGCCGTCCTCGGCGCAGGTACGCTCGCGCAATCTTGTGCAGTTCGCGATAGACCCGCGGTGTCAGTTGTTCGAGCGCTGCCGCCTCGCCGCGTCCCCAGGCAATCAGCAACTGGGAGACAGACGCCGGTCCGTTCATGGGCAGCATTCTGTCACAAATTCCCGGCGCACGCTAGCCGTTTTGTTCTCCGTTTCCGAAGGTCCTGAGTGCTTGGGTACAGCGCCCGGCAGAAACAAGGAGACAGGCTCATGGCAAACGCGACATCCGGACTTTGTGTGGTGGGACTCGTACTGGTGGCGGCGGCTTCGGGCTTCGGTGCGCCCAAACGTCTCTGCACCGACGCCCTGCCGTTGGACAGCGGCACCGGCGAGATGCGAATCGATGCCCGACCGGTTGTCGATGTCTACCTCGACGATCCTGGCATCCTGGGACCCGGCACACCGCTGGCGTCCGCCATCTTCAAGGAAATCGGGGTTTGCTTGAGCTGGCACACGGGAGAACTGCGGGCGGGCCAGGGTGCCATCGGAATTCGCACAGTGGGAAGCGCTCCGAACTCGGCCAACTCGGACGCTCTCGCATCTACCCGACTCTTGGCCTCGTCCGGAGCGCAGATTACGGTCTACAGGGATCGGGTTCGGCGTTTTCTTGCCGAGCATCGCAGTTCGGCTGGTGCCGCGGCCGGTTATGTACTGGTCCACGAGTTGGCACATGTGATGCAGGGCGTCGCCCGACACTCCGAATCCGGGATTCTGAAAGCGCATTGGTCTGGAGATGACTACAAGGACATGATGTTCCACAAGCTGGCCTTCACCGATTCCGATGTCGAGTTGATCCGTCGAGGTTTGGCCCTTCAACTGGCAAGCCGGCGGTCCGGGTTGGTGGCGAAAGCGGAAAACAGCGTCCCAGTGATCTCGGACTTGGCGACAAGATTGTACACCGCACCATCACTCAGCCCCGGCGACATCCAAGCCGGAACTCTGAAACCCATCATCGAAATCCCTGGGGAATTCTCGAAGTAAGGTTCGACCAAATCCGCCCAGGTATGAGCGCGGAACAGATGCAGTACGTAGGTGAGGAGATCGTACGCGTTGCATGACAGTCCCTTCGGGGCATGTAGCAGCACCAGCACGTTGGCCAGCAAAACAGTCAATCAATTAAAGGAGAGGAAAAACATGTTCAACAGGAATACAGGAATAGCTTGTTCGTCGCAGCCACGTTAGTTCTCGCTAGCTTCCTCGGCGTTTCCGCCGCAAATGGCCAGGACTCGGCATGCCCGTACACCCTTGCAAGCCTTCAGGGCTCCTATTCGGTTATCGGCAACAACGGCGCCAATGTAGCAATAGCATTGGGGATGGTGTCCTATGACGGAAACGGCAATCTCGCGTCGAGCTTCGTCGTTAACGAGCCTACGCCTGGATCAACAACTGGAGCAAGAACTCTGGTTACCGGTACGCAGGCGGGAGCTTACACGGTAAGTCCCGTTGGCGCCAGGAGTAATCTCCCCCAGCACAATTTTTGCAGGATTTCACTCACCAGCGTGGACGCAAAGACGATCCTCAGCACATGGCGCGCCGGGCACCCAAGCGCACGTGATGCACCTTTCCGGTACACTCACAGGTTGTGAAGCTTGGGGTGGTTCTCTTTCAACTCGGTGGACCGGATTGCCTGGAAAGCATCCGGCCGTTCCTGTACAACCTGTTCTGCGATCCGGACATCATCGACTTCCCATTTGCACGCATCGCGCGGCAGCCCCTGGCGCGGCTGATTGCCTCGACACGGGCCAAACACGTGGCGCATCACTACGCGAAGATCGGCGGCCGGAGTCCGATCCTCGAGAACACCAGGCGGCAGGCTTCGGCGCTGGAGGCCGAACTGCGCAACCACCTGGACGCGCGCGTGACGGTCGCGATGCGTTACTGGCACCCGTTCACCGAAGAGGCGATCCACCAGATGGAGCAGCACGCTCCCGACGATCTTGTACTACTGCCGCTGTATCCGCAATACTCCAAGACCACCACAGGCAGCAGCCTGAACGAATGGGCGAGGTGTTTCCATCCCAAGGGCTGGAGTCCGCGCGTTCATGTGATCGAACGGTTTCACGAGGACGGCGCCTATCTGGCCTCGCTGGTCGAAGCCGTTTCCCGGTCGATGGCGGGATTCGGGGATCCGGGCGATGTGGATGTGATCTTCAGCGCGCACAGCGTGCCGCTATCGGTGGTGGCAAACGGCGATCCATATCAGCAGGAGATCGAGCGCACTGTCGAACTGGTCTGGCAACGCGGCGGATGGCCGGCGCGGCGCCACCTGTGTTACCAGAGTAAGGTCGGCGCGTCGAAGTGGCTAAGTCCTTCCATGCACGAAACCGTGCGGCGCCTGGCCGCGGAGGAGCGTAAGCATCTCCTGGTGGTGCCGATCTCTTTCGTGTCCGACCACGTCGAGACGTTGCACGAGATCGACATTGAGCACCGCGAGCAGGCCCTCAGCCTGGGGATTGACGATTACCGGATGACTCCGGGCCTGAATGATTCCGCTGCGTTCATCCAGGCGCTGGCCGGACTGGTGCGCAGAAGAGTCCCCATTACTTCGGCGGGAAGAAGCACCGGCTAGCCTTCCTACACAGGCTTGACGTTCGGACAGATCTGTCCGAGAATGGAGCAGTGAAGGGCGCGGAATTCGAGCGGCGCGTACAGAGGCTGGCGCGAGGTTGGAAAGTCCTTTGTCACTTTGTGGCTGACATCTGAATATCGATCCACATGACCTATGAGAGGTTTGCCAATGTCCGGTCTTACGTACCCCGCAAAGTTCACGGCTGGCAGTGACGGCCGCGTATTGGTTGAGTTTATCGATCTTCCTCGTGTCGCTACGGATGGCAAGAACCAACATGAGGCAATGGAAGAGGCCATAGATGCCCTCGGGTCAGATCTTTCAATCCGCTTGTCGCGCCGCGAAGCGATCCCAATCCCCTCCGCCGCGAAGCGTGGCCAGCGCCTGGTGCCGGTGCCGCTCTGGCTCGCGCCGAAACTGGCGCTCTACCTGGCCATGCGCGATCGGGAAGTCAATAACTCCGAACTGGCGCGCCGCATTGGGGTGCACGAGCGCGTGATCCGCCGTATGCTGGATCCGGAGCATGCTTCGAAGGTAGGGAGGATCCAGTCGGCCTTGGCGGCCTTGGGCAAGCAGATGACCGTAGAAGTTCGTGATGTGGCTTGAAGATCCGCCGGTGACGATTCTACCCCGGCGTCGGAGTAGTAGACTGCACTTGGATGCAACGGTCAGACGCGGAATATCGTCGAACTTGATGTGCGAGTCATCCCCCACCGCCCGACGCCCCGCAATGCTTTTCAGCCGCGCGGGCCGAGATGAGGCGGGTGATGTGTGAACAACCAGCAGCACAGCGCCAGCCCCTGGTTCAACCTGAGCGCGCCAGGCCGTTGTGGAGAACAGCTCCCGCCCGGCCGCCAGGCATTTGCCGATTACGAAGGAACCCGGCATCGACGCTACACTATGATTTGTCGCTATGACCAAGCCAGCTGCCAAAGCGACCGACGCACGGCGATGGTTCATCCGCGGGCGCGTGCAAGGCGTCGGCTATCGCTATTTCGCCCAGCGCGCGGCCGTGGAACTTGGCCTTACAGGATACGCCCGCAATCTCGACGACGGGCGCGTCGAAGTCTACGCCGCCGGCACCGCAGCCAAGCTCTCCGAACTGGCCGGCATATTGTATCGCGGGCCGCGGTGGGGCGATGTCCGCGGCGTTGAGGAACAGGAAGCGGCAGTCCAGGAATATGGCTCCTTCCGAATCGCGTAACCGCGTCCGCATCGCCGCCCTGCTGTTCCTGGCCGTGGCCGGCTACTACTGGAAGCTCACCCTCACGCGCCAGTTCGAGTGGATGAACGGCAACGACCTGGCCGAACAGGTCCTGCCCTGGTTCACCTTGCAGGCCCGGGAGTGGCACGCCGGCCGTTTCCCGCTGTGGGATCCCTACCTCTGGACCGGCCAGACGCTCTTCGGCCAGGCTCAGCCCGGCGCCGCCTATCCCCTGAATTGGATCCTCTTCCTGCTGCCGCTGGAAAATGGCCAAATCGCGAGTTGGGCGCTGGCCTCGTATTACGTGGCGATTCACCTGATGGCGGCCGGTTTCTGCTATCTCTTCTGCCGCAGCCTCGGGCGCTCCCGCACCGCCTGCCTCGCCGCCGGCCTCATCTTCAGCCTCTCCGGCTTCCTGGGCAACACCCCCTGGCCGGCGATGATGAACGGCGCGGTCTGGATCCCGCTGGTGTTCCTGTTCCAGTTGCGCGCCTCCCGCGGCGCGCGGCCCGCCGCCAACGCCGCGCTCTCCGGCATGTTTCTCGGCATCGCCTTTCTGAGCGGCCATCATCAGATCCCCATGTTCACCGCCGTCGCCTGGATTGGGGTCTGGATCTATCTCCTCGCCCGGAATCGACGCCTGCTGCCTGCCGCCGCGGCCGCGCTGCTGTTCGCAGCCTTGAGCGGCGCCATGCAGACCCTCCCCGCCTACGAATATGGCCGCCTCGCCAAACGCTGGGTGAGGGCGCCCGAACCCGTCACCTGGAGCCAGCCGGTCCCGTACTCCGTGCACGCCTACTACGACCTCAAGGCGTTCAGCCTCTTCGGTATCGTCTTCCCCGGCGTGCACGCCCATTTCGATCCCTTCCTCGGTGTGGTCGCGTTCTCTCTGGCGCTGTTCGCCGTCACCGCCCTGTGGCGCGACGCCCGCGTGCGCCTGCTGGCCGCGCTGGCTCTCGCCGTGGTGCTCTACGCGTTGGGTCACAACAGCGTCTTTCAAGGAGCGCTCTACGGCATCATCCCGGAGCTCGACAAGGCGCGCTCGCCTTCCGCCGCGATGGTGCTCTTCCAGTTCGCCGCGGCTGCGCTGGCGGCGTTCGGCATCGATGAACTCGCGGCATCCTGGAGCGCCCGCGGCACCTGGATCCTGGCCGGATTCGGCGCGCTCACGCTGGCCATCGCCGAAGCCATGATTTTCGGCAACAAGCTGACCTTTCCCGCCGACGACCGCATCATCCTGACCGCGGTCATCGCGCTGGCCGCCGCCGCGCTGTTCGCCGCCTGGCGCCGCCAGGCCCTGACCGGGACCCAGGCGCGCGTCCTGCTGGTGCTCCTGCTCCTCCTGGAACTCGGCAACACCGGCCAGTACAACCTTGCCGACCGCTCCGACCGCGACCAGATGCAGTGGCTCGACAAGATCAAGGGCAACGGCGATATCGCCGGGTACCTCCGCAAGCAACCCGGATTCCAGCGCGCCGAGGTCGCGCAAGGTGCGTTTGCTCCCAACTGGGGCGTCCTGCACGGCGTCGAAATGCACGGCGGCCAGACCGCCAGCGTCACCAACAACGTCCTGGATTCGGAATTCTTCGACCTGAACGGCCGCCGCATGTGTGGCGTCGCCTACACCATTGCCACCGCCCCGCAGCCCGACGCGGGCAACGAGGTCTTCGCC
>PLDO01000106.1 GCA_003136215.1 Bryobacterales bacterium | reverse complement strand
GTCTTGATGCCGTGGGTCAGATTGGGCTCGATGCGGTTTCCGGCGCCAACCTTGGGCTGTTCGCTGGAACCCATCATGAGTGGAACGTTGGGCCCATAAATGTCGGCGTCGATAAGGCCTACGCGCTTGCCCAGGCGGGAAAGCGCGATAGCGAGATTGACGGCAACGGTGGTTTTGCCCACCCCGCCCTTGCCGGAGCCGACGGCTATGATATTCTTGACGCCGGGAATCGGCAGTTTGGGCATTTGGCCCGGCTGATTGGGAGACATTGTCCTATGGTAACAGGCGGCGTGATGCCTACTTTTCCGCCGCGACTCCGGTCATCAGCGTGACGTAAGGCTTACCGACTTCCTGCGCGTCCACCACCGCGACCGCGGCCACGTGTACGATGTCGTTGACTTCACTGCCGCGCTGCAAAACGTGCACGGGGCGGCTCAACCCGGTCAACAGCGGCCCGATGAGTTCGGCCCCGCCGATGCGCTGCAGCAGTTTGTAAGCGATATTCCCCGATTCCAGATTCGGGAAGATCAGCACGTTGGCGCCGCCCTTCAGCGTGCTGAACGGGTAGGTCTCCTCGATGATGTGCGGTGTAACGGCGGTATCGGCCTGCATCTCGCCATCGATCATCAGGCCCGGGGCCTTTTGGCGAACCAGATCCACCGCCCGGCGAACCTTGTCGGAGAGGGCGTGACGCGTGCTGCCGAAGTTGGAGAAGCTGAGCATGGCCACGCGCGGCTCCTGGTTGAAGCGCCGCGCTTTCTCGGCCGCCATGATGGCGATTTCCGCCAGATCCTCGGCGGTCGGCTCGATGTTGACCGTGGCGTCGGCCAGGAAATAGATATCGCCCTTCGGTGTGATCAGGACGTAGACGCCGGCCACCCTTCGCAGTTCGGGACGCACGTCGATCACCTGCAAGGCGGGCCGGATGGTATCGGGATAGTGCGTGGTCAGACCGCCGATCAACGCGTCGGCATCGTTGAGGCGCACCATCATGCTGCCAAACGTGGTGGGGTTCCGGATGGTCTGTTCGGCCTCGGTGCGCGTGATGCCCTTGCGATGCCGCAAACTGTAGAACTCCTCGGTGTACTCCTCGAGCCGCGCGAAATGCCTGGGATCCACAATTTGCACGCCCTCCAGGTGGAGGCGCAGTTCCTCAATCCTGGCGCGGATCTTCGACGCATCGCCCAGCAGGATGGGCAGGGCGATCTTCTCGTCCAGCAGAATCTGACAGGCGCGCAGGATCTTGCCTTCCTCGCCTTCGGTGAAGACAATCCGCTTGGGCTGGCGCTGCGCCTTGTTGATCATGCCGCGCATGACTTCATTGGCCTTGCCGAGGCGGCTCTCCAGTTCCTCGCGATACTGTTTGATATCCACCGGGCGCTGCGCCACGCCGGTGTCCATGGCAGCCTGCGCCACCGCCGACGCCTCCCAGATCAGCACGCGCGGGTCGAACGGTTTCGGAATAATGTACTCCCGCCCAAACTCCAGGTGGTCGATGGAGTAGGCGCGCAGCACGCTGTCGGGCACGTCTTCCTTGGCGAGAGAAGCCAGCGCCAGGGTGGCTGCCAGTTTCATCTCGTCGTTGATGGTGGTGGCGCGCACGTCGAGCGCACCGCGGAAAATGAACGGGAAACCCAACACGTTGTTCACCTGGTTGGGATAGTCGCTGCGCCCGGTGGCGACGATGGCGTCGGGCCTCACCGCCTTTACCTCTTCCGGCGTGATCTCGGGATCGGGATTGGCCATGGCGAAGATGATCGGCGCCTTGGCCATGCTTTTCACCATCTCCTGCGTCACCGCGCCCTTGGCCGAGACGCCGATCAGCACATCCGCGCCCACCAGCGCTTCCGCCAGGGTGCGTTTCTTGGTCACCACCGCATGGGCCGATTGCCATTGATTGAGATCGGTGCGGTCGCGGCTCAAGACGCCGACCTTGTCCACCGCGATGCAATTCTCGGGGCGCACGCCCATCGCCTTGATCAGTTCCAGGGTGGCGATGCCCGCCGCACCCGGACCGTTCAGCACCACTTTCATCTCTGACAGCTTGCGGCCGGTGATGTCGGCGGCATTGATCAACCCCGCCGTCACGATGATGGCGGTGCCATGCTGGTCGTCATGGAAGACGGGAATGTCCATCATCTCGCGCAACTGCTGCTCGATGATGTGCTGGATCGCCGTGCGGATGTCTTCCAGATTGATGCCGCCGAAGGTCGGCTCCAGATAGCGCACGCAATTGATGAAGGCGTCCACATCGGACGTGTCCACTTCCAGGTCAATCGCATCCACATCGGCAAAGCGCTTGAACAGCACCGCCTTGCCTTCCATCACCGGCTTGGCGGCGAGCGCCCCGAGATTGCCGAGGCCGAGGATCGCCGTGCCGTTCGAGATGACGGCGACGAGATTGCCCTTGGCCGTGTAATCATAGGCCTTGGAAGGGTCGGCGGCGATCGCCTTGACCGGCACCGCGACGCCCGGCGAATAGGCGAGCGCCAGATCGCGCTGGTTGGCGAGCGGCTTGATCGCCTGAATTTCAAGTTTTCCCGGCCGTGGCAGCCGGTGGTAGGCGAGTGCGGCGGAATGGAGATCTTCAGAATAGGACGCCATGCATTTCCCCCGCGGCTTCCTAGACCCCGAATTCAGGCTTTGGTGACTGTTTCATGGAAGCTCAGTTTTGCGGCAGATTGAGCCGGATGTGAAGCTCGCGCAACTGCTTCGGGGTGACGTCCGAAGGCGCCCCCATCAGCAGATCTTCCGCGCGCTGGTTCATCGGAAACAGCGATATTTCGCGCAAGTTGGTGGTGCCGCAAAGGAGCATGACAATGCGATCGACGCCGGCCGCCATGCCGCCATGCGGCGGCGCGCCATACTGGAACGCGCGGTACATGCCGCCGAAGCGCTCGACCACGTCCTGCTCGCCGTAGCCGGCGATCTCGAACGCTTTCACCATGGCCTCGGGCCGGTGATTGCGGATGCCGCCGGAGGCGATCTCATAGCCGTTGCAGGCGATGTCATATTGAAAGGCCTTGATGGTCAGCGGGTCCTGCCCGTTGAGCGCATCGAGACCGCCCTGCGGCATCGAGAACGGGTTGTGCGAGAAGTCGATTTTCTTGTCTTCCTCGTTGTACTCGTACATCGGGAAGTCAACGATCCAGGCCAGTTCGAACCGATCCTTGTCGATCAGGTTCAGCTCTTCGCCAAGTTTGGTACGGGCGAGACCGGCGAATTTCCAGAATTTTGCGGGATCGCCGGCGACGAAGAACGCCGCATCGCCCTCCTTCAGGCCGAGTGCAGCGCGAATGGCGGCCGTCCGTTCCGGGCCGATGTTGTTGGCCAGTGGACCTGCGCCCTCGCCGCCCTCGCGCCACATGATGTAGCCGAGGCCGGGCTGACCCTCACCTTGCGCCCAGGAGTTCATGCGGTCGCAGAACGCACGTGAGCCGCCGCCGGTGCCGGGGATCGCCCAGACCTGGTTCTTCGGGTCTTCCAGCATCCGCGCGAACACCTTGAAGCCGGAACCCCGGAAATGCTCGGAGACCTCCTGGATCACCAGCGGGTTGCGCAGGTCCGGCTTGTCGGATCCGTATTTCCGCAACGCTTCCGCGAACGGGATCCGCGGCCAGGATTTGGTCACCGGCTTGCCCTTGGCAAACTCCTCGAACACGCCCGTGATGACCGGCTCGACGGCTGCGAAAACATCGTTCTGCTCGACAAAGCTCATTTCCAGATCGAGCTGGTAGAACTCACCGGGCAGCCGGTCGGCGCGCGGGTCCTCGTCGCGAAAACAAGGCGCGATCTGGAAGTAACGGTCGAAGCCGGACATCATCAGGAGCTGCTTGTATTGCTGCGGCGCCTGCGGCAGCGCGTAGAACTTGCCCGGATGAATCCGCGACGGCACCAGGAAGTCGCGCGCGCCTTCCGGCGAGGACGCGGTCAGGATCGGCGTCTGGAACTCGGTGAACCCGGCCGCGATCATCCGCCGCCGGATCGAGGCGATCACCCCGGCGCGCAGCATCATGTTGCGATGCGTCTTGTCGCGCCGCAGGTCGATGAAGCGGTATTTCAGCCGCAGCTCGTCGGGGAATTTCTCCTCGCCGGCGACCTGGATGGGCAGCACCTCGGCGGCCGACTGCACGCGGAGCTCGGTTGCCCGCAGCTCGATCTCCCCGGTCGGCAGCTTGGGGTTCACCGTGCCTGGCTCGCGCGGCACCACCTGGCCGGTGACGGTGATCACGCTCTCCACCCGCACCGCGTCGGCGGCGGCGAAGGCGGGGCTGCCGGCGGCGAACACGCACTGGGTGATGCCGTAGTGGTCGCGCAGGTCGATGAACAGCAGGCTGCCATGGTCGCGCTTGGCGTGCACCCAGCCCGACAGGCGCGAAGCTGTGCCGGCGTCGACGGCGCGCAAGGCGCCACAGGTGTGGGTGCGATAGGGGTGCATCGGTGTCTTCCCAGCCAATCGAAGGGCGGCACACAAGCCCGGGGCCTTCCGCCAAGTCAAGCCAAGGCCGGGACCAGGATTCCCGAACAAACC
>PLDO01000684.1 GCA_003136215.1 Bryobacterales bacterium | reverse complement strand
CCGCCGAAGCAGTAAAACATCAGTAGGGCGCAAAGTTCTGTCTGGCAGAGCAGCGTGTGGACTGGGTTTCGATGATCGGCCACGAGCGAGCCGCGCCGGCTAAGGAACTCCGCGCTCCCACATCGAACTTTGGACTGAACGCCTGCCACTTTCCGAGATGCGGTATTTCGTCCACGACACCATTTTCGGGCCAGAACCGCTGCTTTCCTGGCATCGAGGGGAGGAATCTGTTGCAACGTCCCATGACCCTTGGATCGACCCAGGCATCGGGCCCTCACAGTTGACCATGCGGATTGCAGAACCGAGGGCAAACCGATAGGCTGGAATTCGGTACTCTCAAGTAGCACAGTTGAAACGCTGATCGGCTACTCCGACTCCGGGCATCTCGTCAGCGCGGACGCGGGGCCAGCAATCCCCCAAGGATGTTGACCAAGGGTGAATACATGAAGGTCAAGCCGGGCAAGGAAGCGCCAGGAAACAACTACATCCTTATCGTCTTCGATAGCTGCCGCTACGATTCCTTCGTTACCGCCAAACCGAAGAACATCTGCAAATTAGGCGAAGTCGAGGCGCGCTGGTCCTACGCTTCCTGGACAGCGCCTTCGCACTACAACCTACTCTCCGGTCTGGTGCCGCACACCAACCCCAAACGGGTCTTCGCCTCCGACTACTACAAGAACGATTTTCTCAAATACGCCGAGCGCCTCGGCATCGAAGGCGTCGGCTTCAGGTCCCTCATCCCCAAACTCTACTTCCCGGCCTTCCTGCAGGAGAGTCTCCACTACCGCACCCACGCCATGGTTTCGCTGCCCGTGCTCAATCCGCGCACCATCCTCAACCACGGCTTCGATACTTATCGCCTCATGGAGAGGCACAACGACATGCGCGCGATGGTCCAGGAAATGCGCTTCCCCGGGGACCGGCCCTCGTTTTACCTGCTCAACGTCGGCGAGACCCACTACCCCTACGCGCTGCCCGATGAACCGCCTGAAGACTGGCCGCGCATCTCCGGCGTTCACGGCGTCTTCAAGCACCTGGACGATCAAATCGTCGGCGGCAAACTCGTCAAAGGTGGAGACAAATTCTTCAACAAAACCAAAATGAAAATGCTGCGCGACCGCCAGATCAAAGCCGTAAAACATCTCGACNNGTCGTCGTGGAGGAGCTTTTCGATCTGCTTCCCCGCAATACCTACGTCACCGTCACATCCGATCACGGCGAGCTCTTCGGCGAGAGCGGCTTCTTCGGCCACGGCCCCATCGTGCACAAGAAAGTGTTCGAAGTGCCGTTCGTCGAGGGTAAGCTGCGATGAGCCTGCCCCTCAGTCCGCACCTGGCATATATCGGTCCGGGCGCCGGCTTTGCCTTCCTCGGCAGCTTTCTCACCCTGCTCGGCGGACTCCTCCTCGGCCTCATCTCCGTGCTCCTGTGGCCGTTCCGTATCGCCTGGGGCGCACTGACCGGGCGCCAGGGATACAAAAACGCCAAAATCAAGAAGCTGATCTTCCTCGGCCTCGATGGCCTCGACCCTTCTCTCGCCGAGCGCTACATGGCCGAAGGCAAACTCCCCAATCTCACCCGCCTTCGTGATATGGGCTGCTTCCATCGCCTGCGCACAACCTTCCCAGCCCTCTCTCCCGTCGCCTGGTCCACCTTCGCCACCGGCGTCAATCCCGCGCGCCACAACATGTTCGATTTTCTCAATCGCAATTTGCGCTCTTACCTGCCGGAACTCTCTTCCACCCGCGTCCGCAATCCCGAGCGCGTCCTCAGAATCGGCAAATACCGCATTCCTCTGAGCCGCCCGCTCGTCGAAATGCGCCGCAAGAGCCGCACCTTCTGGCAGATCCTGGGCCAGCACCAGATCGCCTCCACCATCCTGCGCGTGCCCATCACCTTCCCGCCCGAAAACTTCAACGGCCGCATGCTCTCCGCCATGTGTACGCCAGACCTGCTCGGCACGCAAGGCACTTTCGCGCTCTACACCGCGCGCGCTGCCAGTGAATCCATGGAAAGCGGGAATCGATTCCCCCTCGATCTGCGGGACGGCTTCTATCACGGTGAAATTGCCGGACCCGAAAACCACATGGAGGCCGGCGCCGGCCAGATGACAATCCCCTTCACACTTCGGAAGCGCGGCCCCGCTGCCGCCACCCTACGCATTGCCGGCGAACGCTATGAACTCTCTCTCGGCGAGTACACGTCCTGGGTCACCCTCACTTTCAAGGCCTCCTTCGGCGTGACCGTCACCGGCATCGTGCGCTTCCTGCTCACGGAAATCGAGCCGCAGCTTTCGCTCTATCACACGCCCATCAACATTAACCCCGAAGATCCCGCGCTGCCCATCTCTCACCCCAGCTACTACGCCACCTATCTCGCCAAATTGCTCGGCGCATATTCCACCCTTGGCATGGCCGAAGACACCTGGGCGCTCAACGAACACGCCATCGATAACGCCGCCTTTCTCAAACAGGCATACCTCACCTATGAAGAGCGCAAGGCCCAGTTCTTCAGCGCGCTCGATCGCACACGCCGCGGAGTCGTGGCCTGTGTCTTCGATACCACCGATCGCGTGCAACACATGTTCTTCGCCCAAAAAGACGGCGGCGGCCCCTACAGCCGCGTGATCGAAGAACTTTACATGCGGGCCGATACCCTCGTCGGCAAGACGCTCGCGCACGTCGATGAGGAAACCGTCCTCTTCGTCCTCAGCGATCATGGCTTCGCCCGCTTCGAACGCGGTGCGGACCTCAACGCCTGGCTGCTCCAAAACGGCTATCTCACCCTCCAACCCGGCGCCACCGGCGAGGGAAAATATCTCAAGGAAATCGATTGGTCGCGCACCCGCGCCTACACCTTCGGCCTCGCCGGCATCTACATCAATGAGAAAGGCCGCGAGGCCCAAGGCATCGTCGACCCGGGTGCTCCGGCCTCCGCGCTCAAGCGCGAAATCGCCGCTAAACTCTCCGGCCTCCGCGATGAAGCCCGCGACCGCGTCGCCATCCGCAAAGCCTGGCCGTCCGAGTCCCTCTACACGGGCCCCTATCTCGACGCCGCGCCGGATCTCATCGTCGGCTATGCCGACGGCTACCGCGCCAGTTGGGATGCCGCTGTAGGAAAGGTCACTGCCCGCGTGTTCACCGACAATCTCAAAGCCTGGAGCGGCGATCACTGTGTCGATCCCAACCTCGTCCCCGGTGTGCTTTTCTCCAACCGCGCCATTCTCGCCGAAGACCCCGGGATCGAGGACATGGCCCGCACCGCCCTCGATCTCTTCGGCATCGCTCCGCCGCCGCACATGGAAGGCAAGGCCCTCTTCCAGCCCGGCGCACCGGCCGCGAAACGCGAGGTTGCGGCGTGAACTATGGATATCTTCAATGCCATCGTCGATTCCTCACTGCTCTTCTTCTTCACAGCCTTCTCCTGGGCGCCCCCGGTCGTGGGACTAAGCGTGCTGGCCGCAGCCACCGGCGTCGCCATTCTCTGGGGCTGGGGCAAGACCAGCGACCCGGCGCGCATGAAGAAGGTCAAGGACAGCGTCTGGGCCGCCCTCTTCGAACTGCGCGTCTATGTGGATGAGCCCCGCGTCACCTGGCGCGCGCAAAAAGCGCTCTTCACCGCAAATTCTCGCTATATGGCCCTGGCCCTGCGCCCCGCGCTGTGGATGCTCGTACCCATGGCGCTATTGCTGGTGCACTTGAACGCGTTTTATGGCCGCGCGCCTTTGCCCGTGGACCGCGATGCCATCGTCACCATGGGCATGAGTTCCGCCTGGGATCCCAATTCCCCGGCCCCGCAGCTGGCTGCGCCCCCGCAAGTCCTCGTCACCAGTTTGCCCGTGCGTGTGCCGGACGCCCACGAAATCAGTTGGCGTATCCGTCCCGTGAGCGCGGTCTCCGGCCAACTCACTTTCCTGGTGGATGGCCGGCGCGTCCGGAAACTCATCGAAGCCGGTTCCCGCCGGCGCTTCATTCCGGGGCGCAGCGTAAATTCGTCGCTCCGGACACTGTGGTTGCCCGGCGAACACCGCATCGCCTCGAACACCGTCGAATGGATCGAGATCCGCTATCCGGAGGCCTTTGTGTCCGTCCTGGGCGTACAGTGGAACTGGCTGCTCTGGTTCTTCGCCGTCTCCATGGTATCGGCGCTTTTGCTCAAGAAACGTTTTGGTGTAGTGATTTGAGGAGACTTCTGATGGGACCGTCTGTCAAATTGAATAAGGCCCTGTGGGCCAAAGTGAAAAAGTGCGCCGATGCAGCCGGTTACAGTTCGCCGCAGGAATTCGTCGAGCACGTTCTCGAAAAAGAGCTGGCCAGGATCGAGACTTCGGCGTCCGACGAGGAGATCGCGAAGAAGTTGCAGGGACTCGGTTATTTAGACTAAGAAGAGGTTATCGTGGCCACAACCAAAATCGAACTCGACAAAGCGCTTTGGGAACGGGCAAAAGATCACGCCGCCTCGGCCGGCTATAGCTCCCCCGAAGAGTTCCTCCAGCACCTGATCGAAAAGGAGCTGGCGAAATCGGCGGAGCCACCCTCGGATGAGTCCGCCGCCAAAAAGATCCAGGGCATCGGCTATATCGACGCAGGCGTCGATATCTAGTACTCTGACCGCGAGGTGGGTTTCTTCTCCCGAAGACCACTCCCTTACGATCATGGCTCTGATCGGAGCCGCGACCGTAAGGGAGCGGTTGCTCGGTGGTAACTAACCTCCCGGTCATGGACTTAGTCCCGCCCCAGCATCGAAGCGGAGTCGGCGTCCAGGAACAACTGCGCGCGCCCGTGCGTTCTCAGAATCGACGCCGGACAGGTGGTGGAGATTGGGCCTTCGATGGTATCTCGCACGGCTTCGGCCTTGCGCAACTCCGGAACGCAGCAGATGAGGTTCGTCATCCCAACGATGGTGGGACAGGTCAGCGACAGCGCGCACTCGGGCACCGTTGAGATGCCGGCGAAATGGCCTTCGCCAACCTGCTGCCGCCGGCACGCCTCGTCGAGACGGACAATCTTGACCGGAAGGGGGTCAGCGAAGTTTGCCACCGGCGGGTCGTTGAAGCCAATGTGCCCGTTCTCGCCGATTCCGATGAAACCGGCGTCGATGGGCGCCCCGGCGAGCAGGGCGCCGTAGCGGCGGCACTCCGCCTCCACATCCGGCGCATCGCCGTTGAGATAGTGCATGGCGCGAAGCGGAACGCGGTCGGCCAGTCTCGTCTTCAGCCACAGCCGGAAACTCGCCGGGTGCGTCATCGCCATGCCGGCGTACTCGTCCAGGTGGAACGCCTCGACGGCGCTCCAGTCGAGGTCTGGGGCCAGTACGAATGCGTCAATAAAGTCGAGCTGGGAATTGCCGGTGCTCACCACCATGCGTGCGCGGCCGCGGGCGGCGATGGCGCCGCGAAGGATCGCGGCCGCGGCCGATGCCGCTGCGCCGGATGCCTCGCGTTTGGATGAGAATACCCGCACCTGCATGGCGCCGGCCTGAAACGTCTTGATTAGGGATGGCATGATGTACCTCTCAAAATAAGTTCTGCATTCACGTTTGTTCCTGCCCTGGCGTCCGTGACGGAACCAGCAGGCAGACAAGGAGCGTGGCTGCCAGCGGCACCGTGCTGGCAGCCAGCAGCACGGGCTGGAAGGAGTAGTGGTCGGCGGCCCAGCCGATCAGGTAGGTGGAGAGAATCGTGCCGAAGCCGGCTCCGGTGGCGCTCATGCCGCTCACCGTGGCGACCTGGCGGGAAGGGTATAGATCGGACGGCAACGTCAGGGCCATCGTGGACCACGCCGCATAGCTGAACGTGGAGATCGCAAAAAGCGCGATCAGCAGAGCGAAGTTGTTGAGAAACGCGGCCGGGACCAGACAGGCCATTCCTGCGCCGCAGACCACGACAACGAATTTCCGCGCCCGCACGACGGGCCAACCCCGGCGAATGAGGTAGCTGGAAAATCCGCCTCCTGAGAAATTACCAAGGTCCGCGGCAAGGAACGGCACCCAGAAGCCGACCAGCGCGTTCTCCAGCCGGAATCCCTTCGAGACAAGGTAGATGGCGAACCAGTCGGTGACAAAGTACCAGACCGGATCGGTGAGCGCCCGGCCGAGTATAATGCCCCAGGTCTTGCGCATCCCGAGCAGCGCGAGCCAGCGTTGCGACGATTCGGAGTCGATCGTTCCCCCATCTGCCCGCCCGCTGAGAATGTAGTTGCGCTCGTCCGCACCGAGGCGCGGATGAGTCTCGGGCGGATGATAGAATCGCCGCCAGACCAGCGTCCAACTGAAGCCGAGCAGCCCGGTAACTACGAAAACCGGCCGCCAACTGCCGAAGGCGTGATAAAGCCCCACCACAAGGGCAGGCGCGACGGCGGCGCCAATGGCCGAACCGCTGTCGAACAGGGCCACCGCCCAGCCGCGTTCGGTCTTGGGGAACCATTCGGCGACCGCCTTGGTTGCGCCTGGCCAGTTGGCAGCCTCACCGGTGCCGAGCAGAAAGCGGAAGACCATGAAGCTTCTGAGCCCCTGCGCGGCCGCGGTCATCATGGCCGCAATCGAATACCAGGTGACCGAAATCAGCAGGCCCCTCCGGGTGCCCAGCCTGTCGAGCAGGCGCCCCGCCACCGTCGGCATCACTGCGTAGGCGACGCGGAACGAAATGATCAACAGCGCAAAATCCGAGTTCGTCCAGTGATATTCGGACTTCAGGAATGGCGCCAGCACGCTGAGCGTCTGGCGGTCGATGTAGTTGATAACGGTGGATGCGAACAGAAGTCCGCCGATCACCCATCGTACTCGCGTGCGCCTGGGCGTCGAACGTCCCCTGAGATCAGTTTCTTGCGGACCCACGTGCCTCCGAGCCCGTGAGGGTGCCGGCATGAAGTCTGAAGTGATGCGCTACCTTGCCGATCGCGTGAGCCATTTCATCCACGTTCTGGATAGAATAGTTCTCGAGCAGCTCGACAACAATCCAACGCTCGAAGGCACTCTCCGCAACCGGACATAGCCCCTTCGGATAATAACGATCGCTGCCCGTATCGCGCGATGCAAACGGGTAGTGGGAACCGGGAAATGCCGAGCGTGCCTGGAACAAATCATACAAATACACAGGCTTTCCGCCGGTAACAAGATTTGCCTTGGCGTTCACTCCTTCCTTTCGGAGCGCCTCTGCGAACTGTGTGGTCGTTGCGGAGAAGCGCCCAGGATCGATTGCAAACAACGTTAGAAAATACGAATGAGTTGCGCCATCCGGAACACTTTGTAGCGATATGCCATCGAGCATGGAGAGATGCTGCATGAGCCGGTCTCCGAGCCGCATGCGAATTTCGAGAAACTCGTCCAATCGCTCCAACTGTGCCAGCGCCACTGCGCCCTGCATCTCAGTCATCTGATAGTTAGGCGCAAGAAAAAATGGATTCCGGATGTTTTCCTCGCGCTGATAGCACTTGTCGAGAAAGAGCGACGCTATATACCGGATGTGGTCGTCGTCAGTCAGAATCATCCCGCCGGAACCTGCGGAAATGTGCTTGAAGTGGTTTAAAGAAAAACAACTGATCAGCCCGCGGCGCCCCACAAGCTCACCTTCCCACTTACAACCGTAGGCTTGCGCGCAATCCTCAATAACGGGAACGCCGGACGCGGATCCGAGATCCAGGAGCCCATCCAGATTGGCGGCGAGGCCGGCGTGGTGCACAGCAATGATTGCGCCCGTCTTCGCGGTCATTACAGCCCGCACCGAGGCGGGATCCATGTTCAGCGTGTCGGACTCCACGTCGGCGAAAACAGGAACTAACCCTTGATAGAGCAGCCCTGTCAGAGTGCCCATATCGGTAATCGCGGATGTAATCACTTCGGTCCCGGGAGCTAGCTGCAATGCGCCAATGGCAATATGCAGGGAGGCCGTCCCGCTCGAACAGGCGATGCAATGCTTCTTGTCATACAGGGCAGCGAAGCGGCGCTCCAATTCTCGTACTTTTGTCCCGAGGTAGAAGAAGAGGGTATCGGAATCGATGACCTCGCCGAGGTAATGCTTCTCCGCTTCCCCGTGTCTTTTTCGATGGGCAATCGGTGTCTTCATGGCGGGCGCCCCGCCTTCAATAGCCAGTTTTTCTGTTATATCGAACATTGGTGTGCACTCAGGAGACACTTCAACGCGCCGGACTTCCGCCGGATTCAAGCGATACTGAATCCGCCCGAGCGCCCTGCGACTGGATTACGACTTTGCGAGCTAATTGCAGTGAGTTCGCTCTCAGCGCGATGCCATCGCTGCGCGCTCCCATCACGCTGAGAAACAGATTGGCCGGCGCTGAGAGCCGGTTCCCATACAACAGCGCGCTTGCCACATTTCGGAATAGTAGAAACGGCTCCTGCACGGGGATACTTGTCGAGTCGAACCCCGACAATTCAAGGCGCGTGACATCGTCCGCAATGAACGACGGACGCG
>PLDO01000184.1 GCA_003136215.1 Bryobacterales bacterium | reverse complement strand
GTCGCCCGCAAACTCAACGCCGAGGGCATCACCGTGACCCTCGACCACCTCGGCGAAAGCGTGTCCACCCTGGAAGAAGCCGCCGAAGCCCGCGACGTCTACCTGCGGACCCTCGACGCCATCCATGGCAACGGTATCCAGGGCGGCGTTTCGCTCAAACTCACTCAGTTCGGCCTCGATCTTTCCTGGGAGCAGTGCCTGGCCAATGTAGGACAACTCGTGCGACGCGCCACCGAACTCTCCAGCTTCGTCCGCGTCGATATGGAGTCGAGCGACTACACAGATCGCACGCTCGACCTGGTACACACGCTGCACGCCCGCCACGGCGCGGTGGGCGTCGTCATTCAGGCCTACCTGTATCGCAGCCAGGCGGATATCGAAAAGCTCTGCGCCGCGAAAATCGGCGTCCGCCTGTGCAAAGGAGCTTACCTCGAACCGGCTGCCGTGGCCTTTCCGCGGAAGAGCGATGTGGACAGGAGCTACCTGGAACTCACCCGCTATCTGCTGACCAATGGCGTTTATCCCGGCATTGCCACCCACGATGAAGCCGTCATCCGACAGACCTGCCAGTTCGTCACCGAGCGCCAGGTTCCCCGCGATTCGTTCGAGTTCCAGATGCTCTACGGCATCCGCCGCGACCTGCAGCGCCGCCTGGTCGCCGATGGCTACCGCCTGCGCCTGTACGTCCCCTTCGGCAAAGCCTGGTACCCCTACTACATGCGCCGTCTCGCCGAACGTCCGGCCAATGTGTTCTTCATGCTGCGCAACCTGTTCCGAAGATAGGAACCGCTGGCTTGCTTGCCGCGGTCCGTTCGGCCGAAACTAATGAGGGGCACGGAGAGTCTAACGGATATGCGCTACTGGGCATGGTTCGTCGCCAAGCTGACCGTTACCGCAGTGGTGGCGCGCGGTACGCTGAAGCTGGTTTCCCGCATCTTCCCGCCGGAGAAGGATGCGCTTGCCCCGCTCAGCAATGGCGCTTCCTTCCTATTGTGCGATTTCTTACTATTGCTCTGCTTCCTGCTATTCGCCGGCGCGCTTTACCTCATTGTCTGGGACCAGCGCTACCGCTGCCGGGTGTGCCTGCGGCGCCTGCGCATGCCGGTTGCCACCGGTTCCTGGAGCCGCATCCTGTTGTTCGGGCGTCCGAGGATCGAATACATCTGCCCTTACGGCCACGGCACCCTCCGCGAAGACGACCTCCACATTTCCGGCCTCTCCGCCGCCGAGTGGACCCCAAACTCCGACGATATCTGGGCCGAACTATGCGCCCCGGGTAAGGAATCCGACCGCTTGTGAACCCCGTTCCCCGATGGCGTATCGCCGCCGCCGTGCTGGTGCTCGCCGCGTTACTCGGTTTCGGCGCCCTCTTCGCCCCGATTTACGCCGATAACCTCAAGCTCCAGACCTATGTGGAGGAAATTACACGCCGTGCGGACAGTCAGAAACAGCCCGATGAAGCGCTCCGCCAGATCGTTTTGAAAAGAGCCCGCGAACTGGATCTTCCCGTAATGGCAGACAACGTGCAGATCATGCGTTCGACCGAGGGCCTGAGAATCGATGTCCGCTACTTTGTCCGCGTCACGCTGCCCGGCTATACCGTCGATTTGCACTTCTACCCCGGCGCCGGCAGCCGGTAATGGAGGACAGGCCTCCTGGCCTGTCTGGCTTGCATCCGGCCCGCGGCTCCCGCCTTTGCAGTCATGAGAGAATCGTTAGTAGTGGCGAAAACCGACGAAAAGACCGCCCGGCAAAAAATGAAGCTGCGCATCCCGCGCGGCAGCGGCTTCACCCGTTTGGTGCTGGGTCCGACCGGGCGGATCCTGGTGACCGGGTTCTCGCTCCTGGTCATCGCCGGTTTGGGCGCCTTTACGTATTTCTACGCACATTACAGCCGGATCATCGACGAGAAGCTCCGCGCCGGCGTTTTTGCCAATTCCGCCAAGATTTTTGCCGCTCCCGAATCGGTTGCGGTGGGCGATGCGCACACTCCCGAGGGCATCGCCACCGATCTGCGCCGCTCCGGTTATACCGAGTCTCGCGGTAACCCGGTCGGCTACTTCCAGCTCCATTCGAATTACATCGAGATATTCCCCCAATCCGATTCTTACTTCGACCAGGAACCCGGTCTCATTCGCTTCGCCAACGGTAAGATCTCCCAGATCGTCTCCCTGCAGGACAATACCGCCCGCAATCAGTACCAGCTCGAGCCGCAACTCATCCAGGCGGTTTCCGGGGCGGCACGCGAAAAGCGGCGGATGGTGAAGTTCCACGACATCCCCAAGGTCCTCGTCGACGCAGTTACTTCGATTGAAGACAAGCGCTTCTTCCAGCACCTCGGCTTCGACCCCATACGCATCCTCAAGGCGGTCTACGTCGACGTCAAGGAGGGACGCAAAGATCAGGGCGCCTCCACTCTTAGCATGCAGACGGCGCGCATGTTCTTTCTCACCCAGGACAAGAGCTTCAAGCGCAAAGCGGCCGAAGTCATCATCACCCTCCAACTGGAACAAAAGCTCACCAAAGAGGAGATTTTCGAATACTACGCCAACCAGGTGGACCTCGGCTGGCGCGGCACTTTCCACATCGTGGGACTGGGTCAGGCCTCCGAAGCCTATCTTGGCAAGGAACTCAACAGCATCGACCTTCCCGAAGCCGCCGAAATCGCCGGCATGATTCAGCGCCCCGGGTACTTCGACCCCTTTCGCCACCCGGACCGCCTGCGCGAGCGCCGCAACATCGTCCTTCAATTGATGCGGCAGAACAACGCGATCAGCGACCGCGATTACGCGCTCGCCATCGAGGCTCCGCTCACCGTGACCAAGACGGGATCGACCAGCGTGGAAGCTCCCTATTTCGTCGACATGGTGAACGATAAGTTGCAGGCCATGTTCCAGGACGCCGATTTTCAGTCCAACGCATTCCGCATCTACACCACCATCGATATGCGCCTGCAGCGCGCCGCGGTGGAGGCGGTCCGCCTGGGAATGATCGGAGTCGATGAGCAGATCAAAAAGCAGCGGCGTTTCAAGGGACAGACGCCTCCTACACCGCAGGTGGCGATGGTCGCCATCGATCCCCATACCGGCGAAGTGAAGGCGCTGGTGGGCGGCCGCAACTATGGGCTCAGCCAGCTCAATCACACTCTGGCCAAGCGGCAGCCCGGGTCCATTTTCAAGCCCTTCGTGTACGCGACCGCCCTCGATACCGCGGTCTCCGGTGGTCCGCGTGTGTTCACCGCCTCCACTACCGTGGTGGATGAGCCCACCACCTTCTATTACGATAACCAGAGCTACGAGCCGAGCAACTTCGAGAAGAAATTCTACGGCACGGTCACCCTGCGCGACGCTCTCGCCCATTCGCTCAATGTCGCCACCGTGAAGGTCGCCCAAATGGTGGGCTTCGGCGCCGTGGTCGATATGGCCAACCGCGCCGGCATGAACTACAAGATCCAGCCGACACCGGCGGTGGCTCTGGGCGCCTACGAAATCACCCCCCTGGAGGCGGTGGGCGCGTACACCATCTTCGCCAACGGCGGCGACTACCTGAAGCCCAGCTTCCTTTCCATGGTGCGCGCGCAGGATGGCAAGGTGGTCTTCAAGAACAAGGTGGAAGAGAAGCAGGTGCTGGATCCGCGGGTCGCCTACCTCACCACCAGCCTGCTGGAAGAGGTGCTGCGCACCGGCACGGCGGCCGGCGTGACAGCCCGCTACAATCTGAGAATCCCCGCCGCCGGCAAGACCGGCACCTCGCACGACGGCTGGTTTGCCGGTTACACTAGTGAACTTTTGTGCGTGGTTTGGGTGGGCTTCGACGATAACCGCGAACTCAACCTGGAAGGCGCGCACTCGGCGGCGCCCATATGGGCGGAGTTCATGAAGCGCGCTCTGGAATATCGTGAGTACCGCGATGTCAAACCGTTTAACGCGCCCGCCGGCATCGTCTCGCTCACCATCTGTACCGAGTCGGGGATGCCGGCCGCTCCGAATTGTCCCAAGACACGCTCTGAGGTCTACATCGCGGGCACTGAGCCCGTTGGAGTTTGCCCACTGCACGGCGGGCGCGGCGGGGTCACCAACGTCGCCGGCTGGGACACCAGTCCACCGCCCGCCCAGCAGCCCCCCACGCGCTCCGCCCCAACCGTCACGGGCTCGCAGGGCGACGGAATGACACCGCCCGACCCGGCCGCGCGCCGCGCCGCGCGCCAGGCCTCCGGCCAGGCGGCTGCTGCCGCCGTTCCCCCGCCGGCGTCCCCGAAGGACGAGACCAGGAAACCGGCAGAGAAGAAGGGGATTCTCCAGCGCATATGGCGTGTGTTTAAATAACAGCAGGGGGCCATATGGTTAACCGACCTCGGTCCATGTCTCTGGCGGCGTGCATCAGCGCCGCTCTTGGGTTCGCACAAACGGGCACAATTACTCCCAACTCCATAGTCGACGGCACCCGCGCCGCCCAGGTGGAAACTCCCAAACCGGTTCTCTCCGCCGAGAGCCGCGGCGATATTCTCATGGCTCGCAAGATGTATCGTGAGGCCATCGAAACCTTCAGCGAGGGTTCGCCGAAAGATCCCGTACTGCGCAATAAAATCGGCATCGCTTATCACCAGCAAATGCAGCTCGATTTAGCCAGGAAGTATTACGAGCAGGCCATCAAGCTGAAGCCAAGCTACTCCGAAGCGGTCAACAATCTGGGTACGGTGTACTACGCTACCAAGAGCTACCGCCGGGCCATCTCGCAATATAAGAAGGCCATTAAGCTCGCGCCCGACTCGGCATCCATCCACAGCAACCTCGGAACCGCCTACTACTCGCGCAACCTGCTGGCGCTCGCCAACGAGGAATACCGCATCGCGCTCAAGCTCGATCCCGAGGTCTTCGAGCATCATTCCAGCTACGGTTCGCTGCTGCAGGAGCGCAGCGTGCAGGATCGCGCCAAATTCCACTACATGATGGCTGCCATTTACGCTCAGGACGGGCGCAACGAACTCGCCCTCCAGTACTTGCGAAAGGCTCTCGAAGAGGGCTACAAGGACCGCAAGAAGCTGCCCGACGACCCGGCCTTTGCCGGGCTGCGCGAGACGCCCGAATTCAAGCAACTGCTCGCCCTGGAGCCGCGTGTTCTTTAGCCAGTGGGACAGGCCTCCTGGCCTGTCGATGCGAGTTGGCTGGGGCTACGCCGCGCCCGCCGTTCTGTTTGCCGTACTCTTTACCAGTTGCATCCGGCAACCCGCCGGGCCGCCGGCGGAGCGCCTCGCCATCCTCCGCATGGAGAACCTGGGCGGCAACGCCTCCCTGGACTGGGCGGGCCGCGCCTTGTCGGAGATCGTCACCGCCGAACTTTCCGGCGCCGGTGGACCGCGGGTGATCTCTTCCGCCGGCATCCACTCGCTCGATCGTGCGCTCGGCGTGCGCCCCATTTCGGCGCCCGGCATCTCCGCCGAAAGCAGCCAGGCCCTGGCCGCCGGCGCCACGCTGCTCGGCTACGGCGAGTATACCGTGCGCAACGGCAAGCTCGAAGTCCGGTTGACCATCGAAGACGCGCGCACTTTGAAGGCCACGAAGATGATCGGCGTGTCGGCTCCCGCAGGCGACGTGCTCGGTGCCGGGAACGCGCTCGCCGGCCAGATCTCTCGCCATGCGGTCCCTTACGGTACACGCAATCCACAGGCGCTGGAAGCCTACATGCGGGCGATCGAGGCCGGCGATGCCACCGTCATGGAGGTGGGGCTCGGCGTGGCCATCGCGGCCGATCCGGATTTCGTCCCGCCTTACCGGCTGTTGGCCCAGATCAAAGCGCAACGACAGGATCGCGCCGGCGCTCTCGCTACGCTCGATCAAGCCCTGGCGCGCGGCAATGGTGTTCCCGAAATCGAGCGCGCCCGCCTGGAATTGGAATCCGCCGAATTGTCCGGCAATCCCGACGCGCGGCAGAGCGCCCTCGCCAAACTCGTCGCCCTGGATAGCGCCGATTCCAAAGCCTGGCGCGCTCTCGGCGATTCCATGATGAATCGCCACCAGTACCGCCAGGCGCAGCAGGCCTATCGAAAAGCATCGGACCTGGAGCCGGCAGAGGCCACGCTGCTCAACTCCCTTGGATATGCGGCCGCGCAGGCAGGCGATCCGGATGCCGCCATGAGCGCCCTCCGCCGCTACCAGGCTCTGCGCCCCAACGAGGCCAACCCGCTCGATTCCATGGGCGACGTCCAACTGATCGCCGGCCGCCTCGCCGACGCCGAGAACTCCTATCTCCAGGCCGCTCAGAAGGAACCCCACTTCGAGAACGACGGTCCCCTTTTCAAGGCCGCGCTGGCCCGCCTTTTGACCGGCGATCCCTCCGGCGCCGACAACATTGCCGGGCAATACCTGGCTGCGCGCGTCGCAGCCAAGGATCCCATTGTCGATTACCGCCGCGCCCAGTGGACCTGGATCAGCGGCCGCCGCAAAGCCGCCGCGCAACAGATGGGAGCCTTCGCGCTCGCCTCCGAATCCGGCCCGCTGCGTGATATCGCGTCGCGCGCCTACGCCGAGCTCGCCGTCTGGAGCCTGGAATCCGGCGATCGCGAAGGCGCCGCCAGTCTGTCGCAGAAGGCGCTGTCCATCGTCGGCCCCGCCTCCGCCGCCAACGCCCTGGTCGCCAGATTCCTGGCGTCTCCGCCCGCCAGTTCCTTGGAGTGGGCGGTGCGCGCCGAACAGGCGTTCCCCGGCCCCGCGCAGGGCGCCATCAGGAACTTCGCCCTGGCCTATGCCCTGCTCGTCAGCCAGCAGTTTCAGCCCGCCATGCTGCTGCTCCGCCAGATGTGGGAAACCGGCAGCCCCACCGCCGACGAAGGTCTCCCCGTGATGCTGGCCTGGTGCTATCTCCAGACCGGCCGCGTGCAGGAAGCCGCCCCACTGCTCGCCTCGAACCCGATTCCCTCCGTCAATGGACTCACGCCCTACACCGGCTTCTACCTCCCGCGCCTGTTCTACTTGCGCGGGCTGCTGGCCGAAAAAGAAGGCCGCGCCGGCGATGCGCGCGCGTATTACGACAAATTCCTAGCCCTCTCCGGCCCCGACCCATTGCTCTGGGGCGAAGAGAAGAAAGCCCGGCAGTAGATGAAAAAAGCTTATACGAAGGACGGCCGCCTCGCCCGTCTGATGAAGATTTGTCTGGCGCTGCCCGAAGCCAGACAGGAGGCCGCCTCCCGCCACGCCACCTTCCTGGTCAGGAAGGAGGTGTTCGCGTACTACCTCAACGACCATCATGGCGATGGCATCGTATCCGTGTGCTGCAAAGTGCTGCCCGGAGATAACGAAGCTCTGGTGGCCGCCCACCCGGCCAGGTTCTATATGCCCGCCTATATCGGGCCGCAGGGTTGGGTAGCGCTCCGTCTGGATGTCAGCGGGCTGGACTGGAACGAGGTGGCCGAACTGGTGGTGGGCAGCTACAAGCTGATCGCCCCTAAGCGTCTCGCCTTGCTCGCCAATCCAGACCAGGCCAGGGCCGCCGCCGTCCCGATTCCGAAACCTCGCACCGGCCCGCCGGCGAGGAAGAGAAAGCCAGTGGCATAAGGCTCCGCCTTGTGCATCCGAGCGCAGCTCGGATTGACTTGACAGGCGGAAGCCTGCCCCACCATGGACAAGGCGGAGCCTTATCCCACTTACGAATGTCCCAGCACGCGGTGTGGCTGGTAGGGCTCGCCGAGCGCCTTCAGTTCCGCGGGATCCAGCTTCACGTTCAGCGCGGCCAGCGCGTCGTCGAGATGTTTTAACTTGCTGGCGCCGACAATCGGAGCGGTCACGCCGGGCTGTTGCAGCACCCAGGCCAGCGCCGCCTGCGCGTTGGGGATGGCGCGCTGCCGGGCGATTTCGCCGACCCGGTCCACCACGGCGAAGTCGGATGGCTGATAGTACATGTTTTGAGCGTACTCGTCGGTCTTGGCGCGCGTGGTCTCGCCGAAATCCTGCGCGCGGCGATTGCCGGCCAGAAAGCCGCGGGCCAGCGGGCTCCAGGGGATCACGCCGATGCCTTCCTCGCGGCACAGCGGCAGCATCTCGCGCTCTTCCTCGCGATACACCAGGTTGTAGTGATTCTGCATGCTGACGAAGCGCGCCAGGCCGTTCGCGTCGCTAGCGGCCAGCATCTTGGCAAACTGAAAGGCGTGCATGCTGGACGCGCCTATGTAAAGCGCCTTGCCGGCGCGCACGATATCGTCCAGCGCGCGCAGCGTCTCTTCGATCGGCGTGTCGTAATCGAAGCGGTGGATCTGGTAGANNTCGGCGGTGTCGAAGAAGTTGATGCCGGCTTCCAGCGCGCGGCGGATGAACGGGCGGCTTTCCTCCTCTTCCAGCACCCATTCGCGCCACTTCTTTGAGCCGTATGTCATGCAACCGAGACAAAGGCGGGAGACCTTAAGGCCGGTCGAGCCAAGCCGAACGTAGTCCATACCTCTAGAGTAAACCCGGGACAGTCACCAGATTTCCGGTGGGGCAGGCGCTTCCGCCTGCCAACCGAATCAGTTCAAGCCATAGACCGCGCGAGTCGGGGCAGGCCGCTCCACCGTCAGCGTCAGGTTGCCGCGTTTCTCGCCGGCCAACACTTCGGGCGGCAATGGGGTGGATTGCTCGACAGTAAGCGCGGAGCCGATCAGCGTGACGGTGCGTTTCCAGCCTTTGCCGGTGAACTCCAGCGCATCGTCGTTCTGGCGCACTTCCACCGGGCCGGCCTGCGCGAAGGCTCCGGTCTCCGGGAGGAAGTTAGTGTTGGTGTCCTTCCAGGTGAATTCCATCCAGCGTCCGCCGTCCTGGGCGGAAAAAACGGCGCGGACCTTGGCGGACTCCAGAATCCACTCGGGAGCGCCGTCGCCATCCAGGTCGGCGGTCCAGACGACGGCGCCGGTGCGCGGCGCCAGCACCACGCGCATCGGCATGGCGAGGTCGGCCCCGCCGGCGATTCTGAGAGTCCAATCGCGCACGCCCACGCTGCCTTCGGCGGGGAAAACGCGAAACTCCACGCGACGCTCATCGGTGGGGCCGATACTCACTTCGGTCTGAGGTGGCAGGAATTCCAGGCCTTGCCCGGTCGGCTCCAGCCGGTAAGTCTGGATCTGCGGCGAGTTGTTGCGAATCGAGATTTCCAGGTTGCCGCCCTTGGAATCGATGGCCGCGATGGGTGGTTCGGGAGTCAGTTCGGTCTGCGGGCCGAAGTGAAACTGCATGCCGGACATGAGCCGGATCGTGGCGGGCCGGAAGAGTTGAATATGAGCGCGGCCGAGCGCTACGCCATCGGCTTCGAGCGCGAGATTGGCGAAATCCCCGTGGATGGCGTCGCCGGGAACGGCGATTTCGTAATCGATTTCGTTGGGCGATCTGGTGGTGGGTGCCGCTGTGTAGCCTTCGGGCAGGCGCAGGCGGGAGCGCGCGGCTACTTCGGCGGAAGAGTACACGGTGGAAACCGTGTTCTTGCGCCCGATCACCATGCGGTGGAGATCGTTGAAGAAGGCCGATGTGTCCGGGGCTTCGATGGCGATGCCGATGCGCACGCGGCTGCCCTGCTGCGTGCCGGCGGGGATCTTGAGGCGCGCCCGCATGTGCGGCTCGTCCCAATCGAAATCGGTGGGCTTGCCGGCGGCCAGGAACGGGCCGGTGGGGCGGCGCGCCAGTTGCAGGATGACTTCGCCGGGTTCGGGCGCGGCGAATTCCATGGCGAGGATGCCATTCTCGAATTCAATGGAGAGCAGCTCGGCGGTGGCGTAGGCAATGTGCTCCGTCGCGGCGAAATTCGTGCACTCGCGGCACAGGCCGTCGGGGCCCAGCGAGACGCTGAGCGGAAGCCACAAAGACTGACCCGGGCCCACGCGCACTCCGGGAACAATCAACGTCCTCTTGGAGAGCGGTTCCGCCACGCGCAGATCGTCGTGAAAGGTCTTGCGCGAGGCGTTGGTGATGCTGATGGCGCTGGCCGCTGTCGAAACCAGTTCGACGGCGCTCACGCCTTCGGGCAATTTGCCGGCCGCCGGCGCAGGCAGGTTGACGTGATGCATAGCCGTGAAGAGGCGCGCCCAGCCGCGGAGTAGTGCGGCATCGCGACGCAGCGCGGCGGTGGCGGGGTGCTCGTCGCCGGAGAGCCCCACCGCGCCCTTGCGCAGCAGCGTGGAGGGGTTGGCGGCCCATCCCGCCGGATAAAGGGCGTCTTCCACGTCCGTCCACACCAGTGCCCCGCGGGCCGAACTCATGGCCTCGCGGCTGCGCGCCAGCGCGCTGCTCTCCAAGGCGGAGATGGTGGTGACCGGCGAAGGAGGCGCGGCGGCGTCAATGGCCAGCGCGTGACCCTCCACGTAGGCGATGGGGCCGCCGTGCGACGCGGTCTGGGTGGCCAGCACCTGCTCCAGTTGTTTCAGCCAGGCGTGTTGCTGCGCCGCGTCGTACCGCGCGCTGACCAGGCCGGGCACGGGAGGCAGCGGACGCACCCACGCGCGCAGCCCGAGCTTGCGCAGCAGGCGCACGAAGCCCACCAGATCGCGGCGCGGGCCGGTGGCGCCGGTGAGATCGGTTTCGCCGGGCTGCGGAGAGTGGTAGCCGGCGGGGATGGAGAATACCACCGTCTGCACGCCGATGTTCTTGAGCCAGACCAACTCGCGCTCCCAGAGCGTTCGCGGGTAGAGGTAATAGGGGAACTCGACTGCCTGTAGGTAGTCGGCGGCGCACGCCGGATGGGCGGCGAGCGCAATCAGCACCAGGGCGGCGAGCCGTTTCAAAACCACTTGCCCCGGCGGATGCGGTAGTCGTCGATATTGGGCATGCGTATCACGTTGCACATCTCAAAAAGGCGCGAGCGCGCGCGATCCCCAATGTGGTCTCGCAATGTGCGCCGGTATTCGACGCCAACCGCTGTCTTCTGAGTGGTCTTGCTGCCCTCAACATCAGCGTCGGGCAAGTTTGTGGTAGCGATCAGCGGCTTCCGGTTATTGCAGCGCTGGGTGACAATCGAAGTGACGGTATCCTGCACCCAATCGGTGACGCGGTGCGCGCCCAGGTCGTCCAGCAGCAGGACTTCGCTGTCGAGCGCCATGCGGTAGGCCTCCTTGTTGGAGGAGTTGGAACTTGCATCGTAGCCCGCGCGGATGCGGTCGAGCAGCGTCTGGAAATCCGTGAAGACGCCTTCAAAGCCCTTCTGCATGATGCGGCGGAGGGCGGCGACGGCGAGGTGAGTCTTGCCGGTGCCGGGTTCGCCGATTAGTAGCAGGCCCGGATACGGACCCACCGGAAACGTGTCGGCGTAGGCCTTCACGTCGCTCATCACGCTCTTGAGATCCCGCACGCCTTCGGTCTTGAAATTCTCAAACGATGCGTTGCGATAAAGCGGCGGGATCTGGGAGCGCTCTTCCAGCCGTTCGGCGCGGCCTTGAGCGCGGCAGGCGCAAGGTTCGGCGCCGGAGACGCTGGCCCGTTCAACGATGATCCAGCCGGTGCCGCCGCACTTCTCGCAAACCGCTTGCGTGGACATTACTTCTATTATGGTTCAGACCCGGCGCGGGGGGCGGATCGGTTTTGCGGGAACGGGGTAGGACAGGCCTCCCGGCCTGTCCCGGGCGAGCTTCGCTCGCCTGGCAAGCTGAAGCATGCCCCACCAATGCAGGGGGACGGCACGACTTGGTGGCGC
>PLDO01000276.1 GCA_003136215.1 Bryobacterales bacterium | reverse complement strand
GGCCGCGATGAACGCCTGCTCGTGGCGCGTTTCGGCGAAGAGGTCGGCCGGTCCTCCAATGCCGAATCGGGTGTAGGAGGCAAGCGGAGTGTGGGCGGAAACGGTTAAATTAGGAATCTCGGCGAGGCGCGACTGCGTCTCTTCCGTGGTCGGCATTACCCTAATTATAAGGGAGGATACTTCGTGCGATCGGGATTTCCAGGGTTTCCGGCGGAGGGGTTGGCGTTCTTTGCCGCCTTGCAGCGCAACAACCGCCGCGAGTGGTTTCAGCCGCGCAAGGCCATCTTCGAAGAGAAACTGAAGCAGCCCATGCGGGAACTGGTGGGCGCGGTGAATACCGCGATGAGGCGTTTCGCGCCGGATTACGCGACGGATCCCGACAAGGCGATCTACCGCATCTATCGCGACACGCGTTTCAGCAAGGACAAGACGCCGTACAAGGACCACATTGCGGCCTCGTTTTCGCGGCGAGGGGACAAGGCGGGCGCGGGGTTCTACTTCGCGGTATCGCACAAGGAGGTGGCGATCGGCGGGGGCCTCTACATGCCGGAGGCGGAAGCGCTGCTGGCCATCCGGCAGCACCTGGCCGAGCGGCACGAGGAATTCCGCAAGATCGCCGGGGCGCGCGCGGTTCGCCGGCTTTTCGTCGAGGTGCAGGGCGAGCAGTTGACGCGGGTGCCGAAGGGTTACTGCAGCGATCACCCGGCGGCCGATCTTTTACGGTTTAAGCAGTACCTTTTATACGTGGAGCTGCCGCCGGAGCTGGCGACCACGCCCGCAGTCTATACGGAAGTGGTTAAGCATTTTCGGGCCATGACGCCCTTCGTGGAGTTTTTAAACGCACGCTTGCGCGGGAAACGTAGGGAAGTGCAACCGGACTTTTAACGAAATCGTAACAATCGGAGAGTTAAAATAGAGTTCTACCTAAAGACCATCCGATGAAAGATCTCTTCGCAGTGCTACTGGTTGGACTAGTGGTTCTGGTGGGCTATCATACGGCCACGCATGGCCGTCGCGGCAAGCGGTGGGGCCGCTAGCTTAGCTAGCTAGCTAAGCTAGCAGACGTTTGAGTTTCGCTCCTGGCCTGCCATGGACAGGCCAGGAGGCCTGTCCTACGTATTTTTCTTGCGGGGGCGCGAGGTGGGGCGCTTCTTCTGACCTTCGCTGCCGGGGGCCGCGGTCTTGCGCGGGGCGCGGGGGCGGCGCTGCACCTTGGGAGGCAGCTCGGGAATCGGGATCTCGCCGGTGGCAGTGGGCTGTCCAGGCACGAGCGGTTGCGGTTCGTCGACCTCCTCGTCCTCGGCGGGGGTGACTTCTTCGGGCTGCGGCGGAGGCGCCGGCGGATGGAACTCGGTGCCGAGGAACACGATGAGGCCGCGCTCTTCGTCGACCTGGTTGCGCACAAGGCCCTTGTCCTGCGCATAGTTCAGCAGTTCACTGAACTCCTGGAAGCCATAGTCGCGGGGCTCGAAGTTGGGCCGCTCCTGCTTGACCCACTCGAAGAGTTCGTCGGCGGTGGAGCCGGAATCGACGTCGAGACGGTGAATCTCGAGGATGTCGCGCAGTAGCGGGATAGCCTCTTCGGGCTTGGAGCCGGGCTTTTCGGGAGCGCCGCCGCCCTTCATGCGGATCATGTAGCGGCCTTCGCCGCCGGTCACCTCGACGTAATCGGCCTTCTGCAATCTCTCCACGAAATCGGTAAAGGAGTTGGCGCCGTAGGCCTTCTCATTAAAGGTGGAATCGAGTTGCAGCATGGTGCTCTTGAGGAGGCCAAGCTGGGGGCGGACTTCACGCCGTTCGAGGACGCCGAGGGCGCGCTCCACGAGCGGCATGGCCTGCGCCAGATCGAGCGCCACGCGCTTGTGCGATTGGCGCTGCTGCTGCGGTTGCTGTTGTTGGGGCTGCTGCTGCTTATCGGGCCGGTCGGCATGGGGCTGCGGCTGATGCTGCTGCGGCGGCGGCTGCTGCTGAGGCTGCTGCTGTTGCTGGTGGCCGGACGAGCGGGGGCGATCGTCCATGACGGATTCGTAGGCCACGAACTCGTGGCAATTCTTTTGCAGAATGGTGCTCGTGAACGCGCGCCCGCCGACCACGAAGATGCGCTTGTCATACTGTTTGAGCTTGTTCACGAGAGCGATGAAATCGCTGTCGCCGCTGACGATGGCGTAAGCGTTAATGTGATCGTGAGTGAAGGCCATCTCGAGAGCATCGAGTGCCAGGTTGATGTCGGCGCCGTTCTTGTCGCCGCGCGGCGAGGGGTCGCGCTGAACCATCTGCACGGCGTGCTCGCTGAGCGCGCGTGTAGCGGATTCCTGCCTGCCCCAGTTCGCGTAAGCAAACTTCGTGACAATTTCGCCGCGTTCCTTAAGCGCATCGAGCACGGCCGCGACATCGAACTCGCGATGCAGGGTGCTCTTCACGCCGATTTCGATATTGTCGAAATCGATGAAGACGGCGATCTTCAGTTTCTGTTCCATTATTGATTCCTTAAAACCGGCGGAAGGAGTGCTGGACCGTCCGGTCCAGCGCGCCCGGCGCGCCGGGGGTTCGGCGGCGGACACGGTGTCCACCGGCGAAGGTACTTCGGCTGTTAGCCTCATGGGTAAGTGTATCCTACTTCGACGCATATAGGGGTGAGGGGGAGCAAGAGTTGTCCGAGCTTCGCTCGGATGGACAAGGCGGAGCCTTATCCCACCGGCTCACCTGGACCTCCTCAAGAGGGCGGCGAGAGAGGCGCCGCGCTCGAATTCTTCCTGCAACTGGCGGGTGCGAAGGTTTTCGCGCAGGTGTTCGAGTTTCTGAATGTAGAAGCCGAGGGCGCGCTCGATGTGGTCGCTATTGGTGGCCAGGATGTCGCGCCAGATCTCGTAGGATCCCATGGCGAGACGGGTCATGTCTTCGAGGCCGGGCCCGGCGGCGTTGAGGCGCGGCGGCGCGCCGAGGCGATCGGAAACAGTGGCGGCGAGAGCCGTGGAGGCGAGTTGCGCGAGGTGCGAAGTCAGGGACACCACGCGGTCATGCTCGTCGGCGTCGAACGTGAGGACGCGGGCGCCGATGCGGGACAGCCACGTGCGAAATTCGAGGGCGCAAGGGGTGTGGAGTTCGGCAGCTTCGTCGGGGGTGAGAATCCAGGTGCGGCCGCGGAAGAGGTTTGGGTCCGCCGCCAGGGCGCCGCGGGTTTCTTTGCCTGCCATGGGATGACCGCCGAGGAACTGGGCGCGGGTGAGGGTCTGGCGGGCCAGGTCGACGATGGCGCACTTGGTGCTGCCGGCATCGGTGACGAGGGTGCCGGGACGGAGCAGCGGGTCCAGATGGCGGATGGTATCGAGAATGCGCCCGATCGTCTGGGAAAGGAAGACGAGGTCCGCGTCCGGGACGGCGGCTTGCAGCCCGGCGCCGCGGTCGATGGCGCCACAGGCGAGGGCGTCCGCAATGGCTTGCGGGGAACTGACGCCGGTGATGACGCCGTCGAAGCCCGCCTGGCGCAAGGCGAGTCCGAAGGAGGAGCCGATCAGGCCGGTGCCGACGATGACTACGTTTTGCATGACATTTACCTTGCCGATCAGGGGACAGGCCAGGAGGCCTGTCCTACTGTCCGTCCTACGGCCAGGGCGACGGCTTGCAGTTGGTGCATCAACTCTTCGAACTGCTCGGGCCGCATGGACTGCGCGCCGTCGGAGAGGGCGCGATCGGGGTCGGGATGGACTTCAATCATGAGGCCATCGGCGCCGGCGGCCAAGGCGGCGCGCGCCATGGGAGCGACAATGTCGCGGCGGCCGGTGCCGTGCGAAGGGTCGGCGATGATGGGCAAGTGGGAGAGTTTCTTGACCACCGGGATGGCGGAGAGATCGAGGGTGTAGCGCGTTTGGGTTTCGAAGGTGCGGATGCCGCGCTCGCAGAGGATGACGTTGTAATTGCCGCCGGCCAGGACGTGCTCGGCGGAGAGCAGGAGGTCCTCAATACTGGCCGCGATGCCGCGTTTGAGCAGCACGGGTTTGGACTGCTTGCCGAGTTCGCGCAGCAGGTTGAAGTTTTGCATATTGCGGGCGCCGACCTGGAGGATGTCGACATACTCCGACAGGAGCGGAATCTGGTTCTGGTCCATGACTTCGCTGACCACCAGCAGACCATGCCGGTCGGCGGCGGCGCGGAGCATTTGCAGGCCCCCGGCGCCGAGGCCCTGGAACTCATAAGGCGAGCTGCTGGGCTTGAAGGCTCCGCCGCGGATGACGCGGGCGCCGGTGCGGGCTGCCAGTTCGGCGCACTGCTCGATCTGGTCGCGGTTCTCCAGGCTGCATGGGCCGGCCATGACGACGACGGCATCGCCGCCGATGGCGAGGGAGCCGACGCGCACGATGGTGCCGCCGGGCCGAAAGGCGCGGCTGGCGAGTTTGTAGGGCGAGACGATGCGGTGGGCTTCCTTGACGCCGTCCATTACCTGAAAGACGGCGAGATCGAAATCGTACTTGCCGCCGACGCCGCCAAGCACGGTGTGGATCACGCCGGTGGAGCGGTGCACGTCGAAGCCGAGATCCACCAGGCGATCGATGACGTGCTCGATCTGCTCTTCGGTGGCGCCTTGTTGCATGACGACTAGCATTTAGGGTCCTCTGGAGGCTTTTGCATCATGCGCAGACGCTGGATGGAGCGGCTGGCGTCGATGATGCGTTCGAAGATGCCGCGCACGGCCTGGGTAGTCAGCGGGCCTTGGTTGGCGCTGGTGATGTTGGCGAACACCTGGTCTTCGCGTTTGGGTTCGTAAACGGGGAGCTGGGCCTCGCGTTTGACGCGGCCGATGTTCTCCACCACGGCGGTGCGTTCGTTGAGGAGAGCGACGATGCGGCGGTCCACCTCGTCGATCATGAGGCGGTATTCCTCGAGTTGCTCCTGGGCTTCTTCCGGGGTCATGCGCAGGCTCCGAAACCGCTTTTGAGTTCGCGGGTGAAGGCTTCGAGCATCGTCTCCAGCGCGGGGTTATCCGCGTTGCGCTCGATCAGGCGTACGAAGGCGCTGCCCACGACGACGGCCTCGACGAGGCGGCCGAGTTCGGCGACGTGCGCGGGTTTGGAGATGCCGAAACCAACGGCAAGAGGGAGATTCGTGGCGGCACGCACGGCCTGAACGAGGGGGGCGACGGAAGCCGAGAGCGAGTCCTGCTCGCCGGTGACGCCGGTGCGCGAAACCAGATAGACGAAGCCCGTGGAGTATTGTGCCACGAGTTTGATGCGCCGTTGGGTGCTGGTGGGCGCGGCGAGAAAGACGGTGTCCAAGCCATGGCGGTGCATGGCGCCGACGTAGGATTCCGCCTCTTCGACGCTGGCGTCGGTGAGCAGGCAGCCATCGATGCCGGCAGCCGCCGCGTCGGCTGCGAGGCGTTCCAGGCCATAAGCCAAAACCGGGTTGAGATAGGTGAACAGGAGCAGGGGCACTTCGGAACCGGCGCGGATTTGACGGGCAATTTGGAGCACGGCGGCCAGGGTGGTACCCGCCTTGAGGGCGCGCTCGCCGGCGCGCTGGATGACGGGACCATCGGCGATGGGATCGCTGAAGGGCACGCCGAGTTCGATGAGATCGGCGCCGCCGCGGACCATGGCGGCCACGAGTGCGGGGGTGCGGAGGGGCGAGGGGTCGCCGGCAGTGAGATAGGCGATGAGACCCTTGCGGTTCTGTTGGCGGAGCGTTTCGAAAAGGCGGCCGATGCGCGTCATTCCTGGTCGAGCTCCTTAAAGTTTTCGCGGTAGATATCGATGTCCTTGTCGCCGCGGCCGGAGAGGTTCACGATGAAGATCTTGCCTTTCGCATCGGGCGCGCGCTTGATGGCTTCGGCGACGGCGTGGGCGCTCTCAAGCGCGGGGATAATGCCTTCGATCCGCGAGAGGCGGCGGGCGGCGTCGAGCGCTTCGGCGTCGCTGGCGGCGACGTAAGTGGCGCGGTCGCGGTCGCGCAGCCAGGCGTGTTCGGGGCCGATCATGGCGTAATCGAGCCCGGCGGAAACCGAGTGGGTGAGGGCGATCTGGCCGTGCTCGTCCTGCAAGAGGTAGCTAAAAGCGCCTTGCAGGACGCCGGGGGCGCCGCCGCGATAGCGCGCCGCGTGCTCGCCGAGGGCGTTGCCGCGGCCGCCGGCTTCGACGCCGATCAATTCCACGGCGGAATCGGGGATGAAGGCGTGGAAGAGGCCGATGGCATTGCTGCCGCCGCCGACGCAGGCGATCAAGGTATCGGGCAGACGCCCTTCGGCTTCGAGGATCTGGCGGCGCGCTTCCTGGCCGATGATCTGGTGAAAATCGCGCACCATCATGGGATACGGGTGCGAACCCAAGGCGCTACCGAGGAGATAGTAGGTTTCGCCGACATTGGTCACCCAGTCGCGCATGGCCTCGCTGATGGCGTCCTTGAGGGTAGCGCTGCCGTTGGAGACGCCTTGCACCCTGGCGCCGAGCATGCGCATGCGGAAGACATTGAGGCGCTGCCGCCGCATGTCCTCTTCGCCCATGTAGACGACGCATTCGAGCCCGAACAGTGCGCAGACAGTGGCCGTCGCGACTCCATGCTGCCCCGCGCCGGTCTCGGCGATGATGC
>PLDO01000363.1 GCA_003136215.1 Bryobacterales bacterium | reverse complement strand
AATTCAGTGACCGTTACCCGGCGCTTGGGGTGTCTCGCGGAACGGAGCGCGGGCCTGATAGAGGGCAAGCCGCCCCTCCAGGGCTTCGGCCATCTTCCGGTTGTTCTGCTTGCGGGCCAATTCGAGCAACTGGGTGGCGATTTGCACAGCTTCGGGGAAACGGCCGGCCTCGGCATATGCCGCAGCCAGGGTATCTAAAATCTCGGGCTGCCGTCCTCCCGCGAGCCGGGCAGCGCGTTCGGCCAGGGCCACGGCTTGGGCGCCATCGCGCAGGGACGCATCGGGACTGGTGGCAAGCAGCCAGGCGGTCTGGTTCAGGACCGCCAAATGATCGGGATCGATGCGAAGTACGGAACGCCAGGCCGCCAGCGCTTCTGGCGCCTTGCCTTCCAGATAGAAGAGCGTATCGCCCAGATTGTAGTACGGCTCTGCGAAATCGGGCTTGATGGCCACGGCCTTTTGGAAATGCGCGATGGCTTCCTCGATCCGTCCCTTCCGGACCAGGACCACGGCCAGGCCGTTGTGGGCCTCGGCGGAATCCGGCATGATTTCGAGTGCGTCCTGAAACCGCTGGATGGCTTCGTCGAAGCTGCCCTTCACAGCCAGCGACCGGCCCGAATTCGCCAGCGCCTCGACAAGGTTGCCACGCACCGATGCGGAATCGGGCGCGGCTTCAAGTGCTTTCCGAAAATGGGCGATGGCCTGGTCCGGCTCGCCTCTTTGCGCCAGGACGCGCCCCAGGTTATTGTGAGCCTCGGCGGAATCAGGATCCAGTGCAAGGGCCTTGCCGAATTCGGAGATGGCCTCGTCCAGCTTTCCGGCCCCTGCGAGAGCCACGCCGAGATTACTGTGCGCGGCAGGGTATTCGGGGTTGATCGCAAGCGTCTTCTCGAAATGCGGTACCGCTTCTTCGAACTTGCCGACACCGGTCAGCAGCAGGCCTACATTGTTGTGCGCCTTGTCGCTTCCGGGGTTTAATTCCAGGGCCTTCTTCCACTCCGCGATGGCTTCTTCATACCGGCCCGCCTTGGAGAATTCCCAGGCACTGTCGGCCAAGCGGTAGAAATCGGTGGCCGGGGTATCGATCTTCGTCATGCCGCCGGGAGGGATGTTCACGAACTCGGGAATATTCACGGCGCGGTTGGCCGCGGTGGTGTTGTCGATCAGGATCGGCGGGCTGTCGCGGCCGTCCTTATCGATGTGAGTGAGAAACATCCTCGTATAAGGAGACCAACTTTTGGAAGAAAAGACCAGCCACCGCCCGTTGGGCGAAAAGCTATGCCAGGAGTTCATCAGCGGCGTGTTGCAAAGCATCTGGCGTGCCTTGCCGCCCCGAGCCGGGACAATGTAGAGCCGGCTGTCGGGGCGCATCAGCAAGCCGTTGCGGGCCTGCACAAAAACAATCCACCTTCCGTCGGGCGAGATCTTGGGGAAGGTGTTGCTCATGCCATTGGCGGAGGCTCCGGCGATCGGTTCGGGGCGCCCGCCCTGACCGCCGTTGAAAGGGATGCGATACAGATCGTAACGGATCTGGGTCTCCTTCGGATCGTTGGCGAACTCGGCCAGCTTTTCGCCTTCCGAGTAGGGCGGCTTCGCTTCCGCGCGGGCAAAGACAAGGTACTTGCCGTCGGGACTCCAGACGGCATTGGTCTGAACGTAGCGCGAGTCATCGGCGCCGGGCAAGGGTTGCAGCCGGCCAGTCTCGCGGCTGTACCACGCCAGGATGCCGCGGGTAGGAAAGAACACCTGGAGGAAGCTGTATTCCTTGAAATTGGCGACGTAGTAATTGCCCTCCAGGTCCTTATCGAGTTTCTTCGCGCCGCCCGTTCCGGAAGCGGCCGCGGCAGCCGATTGCCGGCCCGTTTCCGACCCGTTGATCATGTTCACGACGTATTGGCCGTCGGGAGAGACTTGTGACATGAAGCCGACGCGGATTTTGCCGCCCAGTTTGCCGCGGAACGAACTCCACTCGATGACGTCCTGGTCGCGGATGGACATCTCCTTCGAAACGGGCACGAGCGCATACATGCCCTTGTCGTTTTGCGGACCGTCCATATCCATACCGAGCGTTTTGCCATCGCGGGAAAAGGAGTGGCAGTTGGCGCACGTGTGCAGGCCTTCCATCATCAGGCCGCTGCGCGGCTCGCCGATGTCGCGGAGCCTCCAGGCGATCAGCGGGATGGCGGCGGGCGCGAGCGGTTTGATGATTCCTTTCTCCACTTCCGAGGGCATCAGCGGCACGTCGCGGTAAAAGATGGGCGCTCCTACCGGGTCCCTGGAAGTCCGAATCGTTACCCGGCCGCGGGATAGCGTTCGACCCGGCACGGCTTCACTGACGCCAGTGATGGTGAGGGTGGCGGGTCGTTCCACCGAACGCCGCTTGATTTCGGACCAGGTTTCCGCGTCCGGGGTCCAGGTGTGCGCGGCCGCCTGATTGGGCGTCAGGGCGGGAGGGCGGTTGGTGGATGCCACGCAGCGCGGGTCGATCTCGCCGATAATCATGCGCTCGCCTCGCGATTTCAGGTGGAGGGGTGAGCCCCCGGCAAAGGAGACATCGATCAGCCAGAGCGTTGCGCCTTCCGCGGAGTCGCGCCAGAGGAAGGTGGGCGGCGTAATTTCGGGTGGGAAAATCGACCGATCGGCGGGGTAATCGACCACGATCGAGGCCAGTTGTGGATTCGTTTGAGACAGGGCCGGAACAGCGGCAAGTATGCCAATGATGATTGCTGGACCTGGAATTCCCATCTGGCTTCGGGGTCAGTATACAACAGAGGCCTGCATGTCCGGGATACAAGTTGGCCATGCAGGCCCGGTAATCAGAAAAGAGTCTCCGAATCTCAGAACGAAATGCGGAGGCCGAGTTGCAAGCGCCGGCCGTAATTGTTCGGATAGATATCCGTGGATTTTCCGAACTGGCTACTGCCGACGGTCATATTCGGATCGTTCCAGTTCATGTTGTTGATGGCGTTGAAGGCATCCATGTGCAATTGGAAGCGGATCCGCTCAGTGATGCTGAAGTCCTTGTTCAGCGTGGCGTCGATGTTGAAGAACTTCGGCCCCCGGATGTCGGAGTAATACCAGGGGTTCGTGGCCCGGGTATATGCCGGAAGGAGCGAGAATACGGTAGTATTGAACCATCCGTTAGGTCCGGGGTTGGAGATCTTCGGGTTGCCGCTCGCCACCATTCCAGGGAAGTGCAGGAGATCGCCAGCGTGCCATGTCGCTACTCCCGACAGGTTCCAGCCGCCAACTACGGCATCCAGGAGCCGGGGCGCGCCGGCCAGATACGGTCGCCCTTTACCGATGGGAATGGCCCAAACGCCCGAAGCCACCAGACGGTGCCGTGGCGTGCCCGCGTCCTCCCAAGTCCACTGTTTCATATAATTGGCAACGCCATCATAAAACGTCTGGTTGGTCTGAACGTGGTAGTTGTATGCGACCAGCAGCGTATAACCGTTGGTGAAGGACTTGCTTGCCTTTAGCTGCAAGGAGTCGTATTTCATAGCGCCGCCGTTGATCCCGTCAATCACTGTCAAATTGCCCCATGCTGGAAACGGCCTTGCCAACTGCGTGACCGGAATCGTGGCCTGTTGAAACAGCGGGCCAGGAGTCGGATTGGGAATGGAGATGCCGTAGAACGGATTGGCGACGGTAGCATTGGTGGCCGCTCCGTACTGCAACGCGATCTGAGGGCTGACCTGGTTGATGTTGTAATTGATGTTGTTGACCTGACTGGTGTGATTATAGAAGTAAGTCACATCGGCGATGATCCCCTGGGGCAATTGCCTTTGCACTGAAATGTTCAACCGGTTACTGAAAGAGTGGGGACGATTCGCGGCAAAGTACGTCAAGTCGCTTCCAATGGCGGTGTAGGCGCCATACGTTTTCGCTGAACTGGGGACTATCGGGTAGGAGGCCGGGAATGGATTCGACAAGGACATTTGGGGCACGCCCAAAACGGTTGGAGGCGCATCCGTATAGTTAGAGTAACCCGTTGTGGGCGCTCCAAACTGATCTTGTGCGTTTTCATCCATGCTCCACGGAGTCGTATACCGGCCGTAGCCCGCTCGGACCGACGTCTTATCGTTCAGCCGGTAAGCCCCGCCGATTCGAGGCGACCAGGTACCCTTATCCGAGTTCCAGGCTCCCGGGTGGCCGCTGCCGGTGAATTGAAATGCGCCGGTCAGGTTCCAGGGGCCGGTGTAGAACTGCTGGACAGCGGACGGCATCTTCACGCCTTGTAGCTCCGGAATCGCCGTTGTGAGATTCAGCGGCGCGGTGGCGCGGTTCTGGGCCTCGGTGAAGGGCTGTTCGTACTCCCAGCGAAGTCCCAGATTCAAGGTAAGGTTTTTCGAGAGTTTCCAGTCGTCATTGATGTAGGTTCCGTAGAATCGGCTGGAAAAGTTCGGGGTAATGAGGCTCGGCATGGAGGTTTCATTACTATCCCACGAGTTGGCGCCCCCGCCGACGGGCACTACGGCTCCGAGCAGGAAAGAAGCATAGGGGTTCCCCGCCACGGCAATGTTCGGGTTTACATAGGTTGAATTCGTGATGTCGCCGTTGAATCCGAAGCCCGGGTTGGACAATTGGAGCAGACTCGGCGCATGAGTGCCGAGAGTCTCGAAGCCAGCTTTTAGATAGTGAGCGCCCTCCTGCCGCGCAACCCTGACGTTGATACCGTTGCCGCTCGGAAGTTGGTTCCAGAATCCGCCGCCCGGTCCCATGTCGACCCACCGCCCGCCGTCCCCGCTGATGGACATGCGCGCATCCAGTTTCGTAATGGTTGGATCGGCGTATAACGCCTGATAGAAGTTATTGTTCGGATACAGGGCGGCAAAGGTCCAGGCCGGGTTTTGGGCGCCGAACGACGACTGATCGGTAAAGTTGTGATAGTCGAAGCTGCCGCTGATCACCGTTCTAGGGTTGATGGCGTAGGTGACGGTGCTGGAATAGGTATTGCCGTCGCGGTTACTGCCGCGGTCGTTATCGAAGAGTGGTGAGCCAGTCGGATTGGAGGACGTCACCGGGGTCCGGAAGATTTGCGCGCGGAAACTCACGCTGAGCTTGTCCGTCACGTGATAATCCACGCGGTCGGCGAAATTCTTGTATGGGTAATTGACCGGCAAGTTGGCCACATAGTTCCAGAGGTGATCGTAGCCTTGGCCCGCGGTGTTGGGATTCCACATCGCCGCCATGTACTTCGCCGCGATGGGATCCTGCCGGGAAGCCGGTATGATGTTGCCGGCGAAGGGTGCGCGCGTGATCGTCTGGCCGTTCGCGGACGTCTGCGTAGTCGACGGGTCGTAGATGACGTTCAACGCGCCCGCGCCGTTAATCGACTGGGAGAAATTCCCCTGGCGTTCGAGCGTGGTGGGGAGGGTCGCCGTGTACGGTGAGGCAGCCTGTTCCCACTTCCACCCCTCGTAGGACACAAAGTTAAACAATTTGTTCTTCAGAATGGGGTTGCCGAGAGTACCACCCCAGATCTGTTGCCGGTCCTCGTTGAGGGTACTGAATATGCGGTCCGACACCGCGCTGGCCCAGGGATAGCGCCCATCGTAGTAGGCGGTTCCGTGCCATTGATTGGTGCCGGACTTGGTCACAATCGAAATCGCCGAACCGGCGCCATGCCCGAATTCCGCGTCCACTGTGTTTTGCGAAATGGTGACTTCCTGAACCATGTCGGGCGTGGGGACATAGCCGGTTTTTACGCTAATACCCACGCGGCTGCCGTCCACCTGAAGGTCGTTTGAAAACTGGGCGCCGCCGCCGACGCTCATCCGGCCCGGACCCCAGCTATTGAAGGGGTTGTATTCCGTCTGGGTATCGTCCTTGACTACCGATGGATCCAACGTAGCCAGTATGAACGGGCTGCGGTAGAGTTGGGGAATTTCCGATGCGATTTTCGACTCGACCGAGGTTTCCAGTTTGCTCGTGGTGAACTGGACCTGGCTCGCCTCCGCGGAGACAGTGACGGTATCGCGGACATCGCCCGCCTTGAGCGTGGCGTCCACGGTAACGTCCCCACGGGCCGCCACCGGCACGTTCTGTTGCAAGAATTTGCTGAAGCCGAGATTTTCGACTGAGATGCTGTAGGAGCCGGGATCCACAAGGTCAAAGATATAGCGGCCGGCCTCGTTGGTCGCCCGCACAGTGGAAATGCCGGTGTTGATGTTATGCAGCGTAACACTTGCACCGGGAATGACGGCATCCGAAGTGTCCCTTACGGTGCCCTGAACCCTGCCACGATATTCTTGAGCCGTCAAGATCCCCGCAACAAATGTCAATAAAAAGAGCGTTGTGAGTACGCTCCTGGTTGCCGCCGCACAGCCGAACGGCGGTCCGAACTTCGTTTTCGTCATAGCTCGTAGACCCCTTTCTCTCGCAACATCTTGCCGCAACACGTTTCAGGTGCAGCGGCTGGCGCTGAATTACGCCCGACCGAAAGCCGTTGGTGGCGTGTGTCCGCCACAAAGCACTAAGTAGATCCGCAATCAAAAGCTGTAAGATGGCGTCACCACAGGGCCAATCTCCACACAATGCTGCTCTTTCCAGAACTGAAGCGTGACGCGAACGAACGTCTCACGCGCGATCCCCGGATCCCGGGTTCGCAAGCCGTCGAGAATGCAACGGTGTTGCTGGATCGCGGCCAGCAGGTCGGGACGTACGCCAGCCGATGGCCGTCCCAGCAGCGCGAACGCAAATAGTCCGAACGTAATGCGCTCCAGCGCCTGGAAGAGGCAATCGTTGCCCGTCAACTTCCAAATGACCTTGTGGAAGTCCATATCGCTCTTGTGATACTTGGTTAAATCGGGCTGGCGCGCGGCGGCCGCTAGCCGATTCAGCGATCGCTCGATATCCCGCAATGCCTCCGCCGTAACGTTCGGCGCGGCGCGTTCGATTGCGAGCGACTCCAGGGTCATCCGAACGTCGTGTGTTTGCCGGTACTCCTCGGCGCTCATCTCGGTGACGTAGGTTCCCCGCTTCTGGGATTTGCGAACGAAACCTTGGGTTTCGAGTTCGCGCAGCGCCTCGCGGAGGGTTGGCTGGCCGATCCCCAGATGCGCGGCCAACTTATGTTCCACCAGGCGTTGCCCCGGCCGGAGCCGATCGGAAAGAATCGCTTCCCTCAACTTGCCCGCAACCGTTTCGGGCAAAGACGGAGCCCGCTCCATAGTCTCGATGTCAAGCGACTCGAAGCTGCCTTCGGAAGCCCGAGCGGTTGATCTATCATTTTTAATCATTTAAAGCCGATTTATGAATATTTCTATGATTCTGCACCACCGCGACTGGAGAAAAACACGATAGGCAGGTTTCGTAACGTGTTCGTACGTTATTGAAAAGTAAGGACAATCTTTTTTAGACCCGATTAACGGTTATGTGTTAGCATTCTTTGAAGGGTTACCCGTGTCGTTCCCCAAGAACAACGTCGCGCGCCCGCTGCAGAACTCAGGCCCCCAGCCTAGCCCGCACCAGCACATTTCCTTGTACGCACAGAACGATATTCGGCGCGAACTCCAGAACGTTCTTGACAGTCCCGAGTTCAGCGGCAGCCATCGCGGACAGATGCTGCTCCGCTATCTGGTGGAGAATGCACTGGAAGGCGGCCTTGAGCGGTTAAAGGAACGGACCATCGGCATCGAGCTGTTTCACCGCGAAGCCGGTTACGATACAGGGCAGGATGCGATCGTCCGCGTTGCCGCCAACGACATCCGCAAGCGGCTGGCGGCTCACTATCAGCACGTGGACCCGGCGCACGCCGGTCCAGGTGGTCGGATCTCGTTGGCGCCCGGTTCCTACGTTCCGGATTTCGATACGTACGAAAAGACTCTGCCGGGTGGAACTGAACGGCATCCGCCTTCCCAGACTCCTCCCGAACCGGCGACGAGAACGTGGCATCGCGGCTGGGTACAATGGGCCATCATCGCCGGACTCGCCACGGTCTGCGCCATCCTGGCCCTTCAGAATGTGAAGCTGCGCACGGCCACGGTGGCACCTTCCCGTCTCGCCATGCTGCCTTGGTCGCAGATTGCGGTGCCCGGCAGTACCGTCACTCTCGTCGCGGCCGATGTGAACTTCACCTTTTATAAGCGGCTGGTCCAAGCCGATCAATCCTTACAGGTCTACGCCAGCCAGCGTTGGCTTAATGAAATCGCTACCCGCGTGCCCTCCATTCCCGACCTGAGCCGGATGCCCTTTACCAGCATTGCGGACGCCTCCATAGCGGCTCGAATCGGGAACATGCTGCGAGGCGGCGCGTGCTCGATCTCGGTTCGTTCCGGACGGATGATGCAAGTCGACGATTTTAAGTCGGAGCGGCCTGTCATTTTGCTGGGAAGCGCCTATGCGAATCCCTGGGTGGCATTGCTGAACGACCACCTCAACTTCGATATTGAATACGACCCCGTGTCGGGGAAGCAGTTCTGCAAGAACGCGTCGCCGCGCACGGGAGAATCCCCGGTATACGTGGGGAGCGCGCAAACACCCATGCCCGGTGTGGGCTATGCCATCATCTCACTGGTTCGCAATCTGTCCCATAATGGTTTCGTCTTGATTATTGCCGGAACGAATATGGAGGGGACCGAAGCTGCCGGCGAATTGGCGACTGACCTGCCGCGCCTATCCGCCGCGTTACGAAGCCGTGGGATCGATCCAGCCGTCAAGGTGGAGCAACTCGAGTTGCTCATGCGCCTGGATCACATGGGCGCCCAGTCCAGCCGATCGGAGATTATCGCCCACCGCGTGACTCCGTAACACGTTGCGTGTCAGGGCCGGGCGCACGGAGGGAAAAGCATCTCATAGAGCCCCCCTGCGCACGAGCATTGTGGATCGGTGGCCGCTCCGGAGGCCAAACGGGACATGGCGCAGCGCGCGGCGGGATCTTGCGAACCGAGTGCGATGGCGGTTTGTAACTTCTGCGCCGCTTCATGGGGCCGGGCGTTCTCGATCAGCAGTCCGTGAACCACGTAAGGCCGGTCCCATTCCGGCCACTGGGATTCGATACCCTTCAACGCCTTTTCCGCTAAGCTACTCCGGTCCATCAGGGCCAGCACCATCGCCCGCGTGAGCAACAAGTCCGGGTTGTTCCCCGCAGCTGACGTAAGTAAATCTAATGCCAGTTCTTTCCGGTTGTGTCTAACCAGAAGCAGAGCCGCTTCTCTGGCGAGTTGCGGGTGCGAAAACGAAAGCTGCATACCCTGTTCAAGCACCTTTTCCGACTCTGCCGCCTGGCCCGCTGCGTCCAGGATCTTCGCTTTCAGGAGCAAATAGTCCCCGGACCGCTGCTGTCCGGGTAGCTGGTCCAGAACCATGAGCGCCTTACCCGGTCCGTCCAAAAAGAAAATCGCGGTCGCCAGGTCCAGGTTCGCGGCCGGATTCGCCGATGCCGCCCGCTGCAGGAATACCCGCGCCAAAGCATATCGCTCGAAACCCAGCAGGAAGCTGCCGGCCTGCTCCCAGGTCCGGTTCGGCGCATTCCGCGTCAGCAGCACTCGAAACTCGACCTCGGATTCTTCGACTCTCCCTTCCGCCAGCAACAGGCTGGCCAGGCGCAGTTCGAGTTCCGGGTCGTCAGGATGGGCGGCCGCCTCGCTCCGAAGCCGCTCGATTTCGCGCTTGCCGCGCTCGGCTGCGGGAAGACCGGCGGATTCGATCATCGCCGCCTGCCTCCAAGGTCCGCGGACGCGCGCCGGATGCGTACTCTGGAATTTGTTCAGATACAGCCGCGCCTCTTCCTCGTGCCCGGCTTCCATCAAGGCGTGGCCCAGGTGCATCAGGACTTCGGGATCTTCGGGCGATATCGCCGCCGCCCGCCGCAGGACCTTCTCAGCCTCCGAGGGACGGTCGAGCGCCACGAAGGCTGCTCCCAGTTGATCCAGCGCGCGGGCATCCCGCGGGTTGATCTCGACAGCCCTTTGAAAGTGAGGGATGGCTTCCTCCGTCCTGCCTAGCCGGTTGAGCAGCCAACCGAGATCGACATGCGCGGCCGCGAACTTCGGGTCGAGGCGGAGCGCCGCCGCCAACGCATCGAGGGCTTGCTCCGGATGGTCGCGCCACGTAAGCTGCGCGAGGCTGTAATATCCCAGCGGATCGGCGGGATGCTTATGTACGTATGACGACAGCTCTTGCAAACCCTCCGCCTGCCGTGTTTCAGTAAGGCCGCAGACCAGCGCCCGATCGCGCCTCGCACTGTCGTCGTCAGGCTTCAGCCGAAGATATTCGTCGTAGGCCACTGCCGCGTCGCCGTAGTATTCGCCGCTTTGGGCCGCATGCGCCATCGCCAGCGGAATCTCCGGGCGCCCAGGAGCCAGTTGTTTTGCCTGGGCCAGCACGTAAATCGCACGTGCGAAGTCCCCGAGTGCGGCGTTCGCCCCGGCGAGTTCCATCAGCGCGTCCACATTGGCGGGCTGAAGTTTCACCGCCACTTCCAGGGCATGCATGGCGCGGTCGTAGAGCTTCGCGCGAGCCGCGGCACGCCCCAGGTTGAACAAGACATCGAAATCGTCAGGATGCTGGACCAGCACGGCGTTGAATGCCCCCACCGCCCGATCATAAGCGCCGATTCGAGCGCAGGTCATGCCATAGAGGTACTCCAGGCGTGGATCGGCCTCGGCCTCCGTCCGCACGCCGTCCAGCATGGCCAGCGCCGCCGTCGTCTTGCCCGCCCAGTGCAAAGCCTCGGCCCGAAGCATGCGGGTGGACGGCTGAGAATCGCTCACATGCGCCAGGTATTCGAGCGCCCGCGCACCCTCATGATGGTCCGCCGCGATGCGCGCCAGTTGCAGGTTGGCGTTCGCGTGCTGCGGGTTCAGCTTCACCAGGCGCTCGAAGTATCCGCGGGCCTTTTCTTGATCGCCGCAGAGCAGGTAGTGGTTGCCCAGATTATTCAAAAGCGCTGGAGAGGGCGACCCTTGCGCCAGAGCTTGTCGGTAAAATGGTTCGGCCTCGCCGCACTTCCGTTCCTCGTCCAGCCGCGCGGCCCGTCGCAGCGGGCTCTCCTGCGCTGCCGCGCGCGGAGTGAACACGAGAAGCAGACACCAAACGGCGGCGACACTCTTTTCAGCCATTCGTCGCCCGTATTATACACTGGGATTGCCATGAACCGTTCCGCGGCGATATTCGCGGGCCTCGCTGGTGCCGCAGCGCTCTGGCTGTCACCCGGACCCGGGGTGCGAGCAACGGCGCGACGGCCCCACTTCACCGACATTGCCCCTCGATCGGCAATATCCTACATCACCAACAACAACTACACCGGCCGGAAGTATTTTCAGCAGCCCATGTGTGGGGGCATCGGCATCCTCGATTACGACGCCGACGGCCGCATGGACATCTTCTTCAGCAACGGCGCGCAGTTACCCGAATTGAAGAAGACCAGCCCCTCCTTTTACAACTGCTTGCTGCGCAACAAGGGAGATGGGACCTTCGAGGATGTCACCGCCAAAGCCGGCATCGCCGGCGAGCACCTGGATTACAGCTACGGCGTCGCGGTGGGCGACTATGACAACGACGGCTTTCCGGACATCTTTATTGCCAACACCGGCAAGAATACGCTGTACCACAACAACGGCAACGGCACGTTCACCGATGTCACCGATCAGTCCGGGTTGGGATCCAAGCCTCCCAAGACCCTCAGTGTCCAGGCGGCTTGGTTCGATTACGATAATGACGGTCTGCTCGACCTGGTAGTCTCCAATTACACCCTGTGGACTCCGGAGGGCGACCACCCGTGTAGCGTGCGCGGCGTGGAAGCCTACTGCCACCCGCAGACTTACCCCGCCGTGCCCCATCGGCTGTACCACAACCTCGGTGGCGGAAAGTTCGAAGACGTAACGGAGAAGTCCGGTTTTGGCAAGTCACTCGGCAAAGGAATGGGTATCGGCATCGCCGACTTCAACAACGACGGCTGGATGGACGTCTTCATCGCCAACGACACCGAGCGCAATTTCCTGTTCCTGAACCAGGGAAACGGCACGTTCAAGGAGGTGGGATTGGAGTTCGGCGTGGCTTACAACGAAGAGGGCGCGACCGTGTCCGCCATGGGCGCGGACGCCAAAGACTATGACAACGACGGTTTCGTCGATATTTTCTATAACAACCTCATGGGCCAGACGTGGGCCCTGTTTCGCAACCTGCGCGGCAGGTCTTTCCGCTACTCATCCCCTTCGGCGAAGATCGTCCAGTTGAGCGAACACCTATCTGGTTGGGGCAACGGCTTCATCGATTACGACAACGACGGTTGGAAAGACATTTTCTCCGCCAACGGCGACGTGGATAACTTGACTCCCTCTTCGGCCCAGCATGACACGATGTTCGAAAACGGGGGCGGCAAAGGGTTCGTGGACGTTTCCCGTGATATGGGAGAGGACTTCCTCCGCGTGGGCTATCAACGCGGCTCGGCATTCGCCGACCTCAACAACGACGGTTTTATGGATCTGGTGGTCACATCGCTGAATCGGAAGCCGCGGATCCTGCTGAACTCCGCCGACAACGGGAATCACTGGCTGCTGCTGAAACTAGTCGGCCGCAAAGCGAATCGCGATGCCATAGGCGCGAAGGTGAAGCTCACCACTCCATCAGGCCGCACGCTCTACAACCACGTCACCGGCTCGGTCGGTTTTATGTCCACCAGCGACCTCAGGCTGCACTTCGGATTGGGAAGTGAGACTATGGCCGCCAACATCGACATCGAGTGGCCGGGCGGTGCGGTTCAAACGCTGAAAGACACCCGCGCCGATCGCATCCTGCGCATCGAAGAGCCTCGCTAGCTGGTTTGCCCTCGGGCCCTCGGCGTTTGCATTCCGTGGGTCACCCTGTTAGGATCAGTGCCTATAAAGGAGGAATCGAACAACGATGTCTTCTTCAACCAGTTCCGGTTTGAGCAGAAGAAAGATTCTAACCGGCGCCGCGTGGTTCGGCGGACTGTTACACATGAGTGAGCGCCAAGCGGGCTCCGCAGTGAACAAGAACTCGACGCCGAGCAAGCTTCGCATCACCGATATGCGTTCCGTGCTGGTGGCGTCGAACTATGACTATCCCATCATCCGAATCGACACAAATCAGGGCATCTACGGTCTTGGCGAAGTTCGCGACGCAGGCCGCGAGGGCATGGCCCTGGTTCTGAAACCGCACTTGGTGGGTAAGAATCCACTGAACATCGAGCCGATTCTCGACAGCATTCGCAGTTTCGCGAATCAGCAGCGCATGGGCGGCGGTTACAGCGGAATCGACATGGCTCTGCACGACATCGCCGGCAAGGTGTACGACGTACCGGCGTGGAGGCTGGTTGGGTCGAAGTACCGCGACCGCATCCGGATTTACTGCGACACAACCGAAAGCAAGGACCCAAAGGTCTACGGCGAGCGCATGCGGAAACGGAAAGAGGCGGGGTTCACCTTCTTCAAGATGGATCTGCTGACCAGCCTGGTTTCTGACCGTCCGGGCGCGGTAAATGAAGGGGGAATCGCTACTCCGAAAGGGCTCCAATACCTGTGCGAGTACATCGCGGCGGTACGGGACGTTATCGGATACGAACATCCGCTTGCGGCCGACCACTTCGGACCGCTTACGCTGAAAGACAGCATTCGCTACGCCCGCGCGTTCGAGCCGTACAATCTGGCGTGGGCGGAAGACATGATCCAGGTGGACCATCTGGGCGCCGGCGGCGATGCCCCGAAGAATTGGCGCGCGTATAAGGAACTAAAGGAGTCAACCGTCACGCCGATCTGCACAGGCGAGAGCCTCTTCGGACTCGAGGGAGGCGAAGGGTTCAAGGAATTTATCGAGAACCGCGCAGTCGACATCATCCATTGCGACCCAGAGACTTCAGGGGGCATTCGCGAGACCAAGCGCATCGGCGACTTCGCCGCGATGAACGGAGTCCAGACCGCAATTCATTTCGCGGGCTCGCCGGTGGGTTGCATGGCATCCGTGCATATGGCGGCAACGCTCAAGAACATGTTGGCGATGGAAAATCACGCGGTGGACATTCCCTGGTGGGGCGATTTAGTGCGCGGGCCGTCCAAGCCAATCGTCGATCGCGGCTACATCACGGTGCCGGACACGGCGGGCATCGGCGTGGAGTTGAACGAGGCGGCAGTGAAGGAGCACATCCGGAAGGGCGGCTACTTCGAGCCCACGCCGCAATACGATGATTTCATCCTCGATCATTTCCGCACGGGAGGCCCGTATCCGCATTTGGACGAGAACGGCAAAATCGTAATCAGCCAGTGATTTTCAAGCTTCACGATTGCTCACCGCACCGATAAGCTCGCCGGCGGCGGTCAGCATGACGGTGCGCAGCCCACCGCCCGAGAGGCCGGCAGAGCCGATTCACGTGGCGTCTACGTCGGACCGGGAGGCGAGGTAGTCCATTTCAACTCCGGCTGGGGATACGATCGGATCGCCGGCGCACTGGCCAACCTCGGCCGCAAGGTCTCCGACCAGACAATCCTGATCGTCTTCTTATGACTTCCTTTCGGGCTGCCTTATACCGTTAGTTCTGAAAACGTGCGAGAAGCGATGACGCTCGAATACGCGATCTAACGCAATTTTGCTTGGAGTGGTCAAAACGCCGCGATGCCCCTGGCGACGAGGGTGCGTTGCCTGCTATTCTCTCTGCATATGAACGACCGTGAGGAGCCTTTTGGCCCTTCGCCTGGAGTCTCGACACCTGCGGCCGCCCCGCTTACTCCTGGCTGACAATCCCATGCGCTGGCTGGAATACACGGTTTTTCTTTTGCTCGTCGTTGGGTTGGCCCGGCCAGTGGGCCTTTATCTGGCCCGGGTGTTCGAGCGGAAGCCCACTTTTCTCGATCCCGCACTCCGCCCGATCGAATCGCTTCTGCACCGCTTGTTGGGGGTCGGCGGAGGTCAGGAGATGTCTGCTGGCGTATATACCATGTGTTTCCTGCTCTTCGGCGCAGTGAGCGCGGGAGGGCTGTTCCTTCTGCTATTGGCCCAACGTTGGCTCCCTGGCGGCCCCGCCGATCGTTACTTGACCACTCCAATGACCTTGGATCTGGCAGCGAACACGGCAATCAGTTTCTCGACGACCACAACGTGGCAGGCGTACGGCGGTGAGACCACTCTTCGCTATTTCACCCAGTTGCTTGGCTTGGTCTCGCAGAACTTCCTCGCAGGCGCTTCCGGCCTCGCGCTGGGGATCGCCTTCATCCGAGGCTTCGCACGGGAGCGTTCGGCCACACTCGGGAACTTTTGGGTGGATCTGGTCCGAGCGCTTCTTTGGGTACTCTTGCCGCTGGCGCTGGTGGGCAGCCTCGTTTTGGTCTGGCAAGGCGTGCCGCTCAACCTGGCGCACTACACGGAAGCCCATACCTTGGAAGGAGGAATTCAGACCATTGCCCAAGGTCCGGTGGCGGCGTTGGAGTTCATCAAGAATTTGGGGACCAACGGTGGCGGTTTCTTCAATGCCAACGGCGCACATCCTTATGAGAATCCGACGCCGCTTGTCAATTTCCTCGGGCTGCTGGCCATCGCCGTGCTGCCCGCTTCGCTCACCATCACGTTCGGCCACATGACTGGCAGGCCTCGCGCCGGCTGGGTATTGTTGGCCGTGATGGTTGTGTTGTTCGTCGGCGGTCTGACGGTGTGCGATTTCGCCGAGTCCGCGGCCCCGCCGCAACTCGCGGACCTGCATGTCTCGGGCGGGAACATGGAGGGAAAGGAAGTGCGTTTCGGCATCGGCGGCTCGGTCCTCGCGGCGGTAGTCACGTCGAACGGAGCGACCGGCTCGTACAACTCAATGCATGGCTCCTACCAGCCTATGGGCGCGTTGGTACTCCTGCTGAACATGCAGATTGGCGAAATCGTCTTCGGAGGTCTGGGAACCGGCCTATACAGCATGGTGATGATCGTCCTGGTCGCCGTGTTCCTGGGAGGCCTGATGATCGGCCGCACCCCAGAGTACCTTGGGAAGAAAATCACCGCTGCCGAGACCCGGCTGGCGGTCTTGTATGCCCTGCTAACACCCGCCGTCGTGCTGGTGTTGACCAGTGTGGCGATCGCTACCAATGCCGGCCGGGCTGGATTGGTGACCAACACCGGGACACGAGGCTTCACCGAAGTGCTCTTCGCCTACACCTCGTGCATGGCCAACAACGGGCAGATCATGGCCGGCCTCAACGCCAACAGCGTGTTCTACAATGTAACCACTGCGGTCGCCATGCTGGCTGGACGATTCGGTTTGGCCGCGTTGGCGCTGACCCTGGCAGGGCGATTGGCAGCCCAGCGACGCTGGCCAACCACCGAGGGGACGCTGCCCAGCGATTCCGCTACGCTCGGAGCCTTGGTCCTCGGGACCATCTTGCTGGTGGGGGCACTGTGCTTCCTGCCCGCCTTGGCGCTTGGTCCAATCGCAGAGGCGTTGCGGCACTGAGACTGGGCGGGAGGCCGCGTTCTCCAACCTAGTAGCCGCATCACCTCCACCAGCCGTTCTAATGTACGGCTGCGAGATCGCGAAAGCCCTCCAGCGCGGCCTGGCGAGCGCGCAACTCTCTCAACTCCTCTTCGCCGAGCTTTTCGGCGCAGCCTGCCACTATCCGCATTCCGCGCTCGACCAATGTCCGGCGGAACTGGGGATCGGGCGTGGCGGCAGCGATGTCGCCGAGGGCTCGCAGCAACCGCAAGCTGACGGCCACGTCCGTCTTCGAATACATGCGGATCTGATCGAAGGCCGCGTCCAGTAAGCGCTCAAAATTGATCCATGCAATGCTGACGCGGACGACGCCCGGCGGATCGTAGAGCAACTCTTCCGGCGGCTCTCGCGACGCGAAGCGGATTAGAACGCGGCTCAATTGATCGACGCAGCCGATGGCGGTGGTGGGGTCGTTGACGGCGGGCGAGATCGCCTTCAACGCAATATCCACAATCTGCAGGACGCCAAACTCCACATCCTGCTGCAAAGTTCTGGCCGGGCCGAAGTCGAAGGCGGCAAGCATCTCGGCGGCTCCTTCGGGGGGCAGGCGGTTGCCCTTTGACACCATCATCAGCGGGATTCCCGCCGGAACGAAGTGGCCTACCCGCCGCAGAACGCGGATGCTGACGTGGTAGTGCTTCGCAACGGCGACCAGGCGTCGCGTATCGATGAAGCGGATGTAGCCGGAAGCGTCGCTCAAGAAGGCCACCTCACTCGGGTTGGGTCTGAGTGGTACAGCATCCTTCAGGCAGTTGAGCCTGCGCGGCGAGGGCATCATCGCATCGATCATGGCCTCGGTTTCTACCGCGATTCTGTCGACGATGTGATTGACACTGATGGCCTGCGAGATGTGGTGAATGAAAAAGAGCAGCCAACCGACGCAGACCAGCGCCAGCACCATCGCGCCAAGGACGGTAGCCACTGGCGCGAAGGGGTGAGGGAGCGAGCGGGCTTGAGGAAGCGCCGCCATGCAGTACGAGAAGGTGCCAAGAAAGATACCGAGCGTCCATTGCGTCACGCGGTCCCTGGAAAAGCTGACGATGATGCGCGGCGAGAACTGCATCGATGCCAGCGTGAGCGTCATCAGCAGGATGGCGAACACGATGGACACTACCGTCATCATGGAGGCGGCGATGCCCGCCAGAATGACTTGGGCGACTTGCGGGTCGGCATGCGAGGGGAATAGGACGGTGGGCACCCAGGCGCTGGCGGCCGGGAACTCCTCCTCCAACGACGACAGGAATGCGCCTGCGCAACCCAGCGTCAGCGCTATGGTCAGGGGGCGAATCAAGAAACCGCCACGGAGGCTATACACTGCGTGGCGGAACATCAACGGCAGGCTCTTGGTCACGGTACTATCCGTTCAAGTGTAGCGGATCGCACCCGCGCCTACAAAGAAACAATCCCGTGAGATGGCAAACGCCATCGCGACGCCCAATCCCCTTATTCAATCCTGATCTCTTCTTCACGACTTCCTTACGCGCTTACCTCTACTCTGAGTGCAGGTAGCACGCAAGGTCGCGGTGAAACTCGGATTGACCCCGGCCAACTCGGTACGATCGCATTTAGCGGTGAACTGAACACGGTCCAGGAGGCCACAGTCATGTCTGGCGACGTTGTCAAACACATTTGTCGTGCATCGAAAAATACAATTGCGGTGTCTCTGCTGGTTTCATTCACACCCTGGGTTGTTCTCGCTCAGCAAAAGACGGATGAAAGCTCGGCTGAGTTGAGCCGGCGCGTAACCGAACTCTCCGCTCTAGTTCAAAAGCTTCTGGCGCGAGTCGACGAACTCGAAGGGACTTCCCGCGTATCGAGCCAGCCCGCTGTGTCCAACCCCAGTCCGGCTGCGCCGGAGCAATCGCCTGCATCTCAAAGTTTATCGACGCCCAGCGCATCTCGGAGTGGAAGCAGTCTCCTCGGCGGTACGACCGTCAATTTCCTGCTCGACGGTTACTACGGCTTCAACTTCAACAATCCGATCGGACGCGTAAATCTTCTTCGCGCCTATGATGTGTCCAGCAACGCATTCAGTCTGAATCAGGCGGACGTAGTTCTGGAGAACGCCGCCGATCCGGCGCACGGCAAACGGTTCGGCCTCCGCCTTGACCTACAGTATGGACAGGCGACAGCCACGCTTCAGGGAAATGCTTCCAATGAGCCACGGCCGGATGTCTATCGCGCGATCTTTCAGGCTTATGGCACGTACGTCGTTCCAATCGGCACGGGACTTACCGTGGACTTCGGGAAATGGGCCAGTTCCTTGGGGCTGGAGGGTAACTACACGAAAGATCAGATGAACTACTCACGTTCGTATTGGTTTAACTTCCTGCCCTTTTATCATATGGGCGCGCGATTGAACTACAGGCTCAATGACAAAATCGCTCTGAACTATTGGATCACGAATGGCACTCAGTGGACAGAACCCCTCAATGGCTTCAAGGATCAGTTGTTCGGGCTCAACATTCAGCCCCACAAGAACGTGGCCTGGACTGTGAACTATTATCTGGGGCAAGAGCACCCTGACGTACAGTTTCTCCCGAATTCCACCGCAACGAATCTGCCCACCGAACAAGGACTACCGTTCGCGCCGATCCCGAATCCGCCTAGCGGAAAACTGCACATCTTCGACAGCTACTTAACTTGGCAGGTGGCATCCAAGCTCACCCTCGGCCTGGAAGGCGACTACGTAATCCAGCGGCTCCTGACAACTTCCCCTCCGTCGCACACAAGTGGCGGAGCCGCCTATGCCCGTTATCAATTCACCCCGAAGTTCGCCATCGCCGCGAGGACCGAGTATCTCTCCGACCGCGGTGGCCTCTTTACCGGGACGACGCAGGCGATCAAGGAAAATACGTTTACTTTCGAACAAAAGCTCGCGGACGGGTTCCTGGTGCGGGCAGAGTGGCGCCGAGACGCTTCCAACCATCCGTACTTCCTGACTGACACGCTCGGGACTCTGAAAAAGGAGCAGAATACCGCCACCTTGGGACTCGTTTGGTGGTTTGGGGGCAAAGAGGGAGCCTGGTAGCTTTGGGCTCGTTGCGGCGATTCAAGAGCGTTTCCCGACGTCGAGGACGGCCGCCGAAAAGCGCGACTTCGGTTTATACAATCCTGATCCTTTCCTAACGACTTCCTTACACTCTCACCTCTACGATGAGAGCATGCAGAGTCGGTGGGCACCACCGACGCAAGCTGCGGCGCGGTCAACAACGTGCTGGCGGTGTGCATCCTCGGCTTTTCGGCCGTGGGCATCGGCCAGGCCACCGTGAAGAGCAGCCTGGGCAATAATGGCCCACACGGATTGAGCGAGGTGTTGT
>PLDO01000484.1 GCA_003136215.1 Bryobacterales bacterium | reverse complement strand
GCGCCAGCGTGCCCACTTCCACCTGCTTGCGGTTATCCTCCAACAGGCGTTGCGAGCCGGTCAGCGCATCGCGCGCCACCTGCACCGATTCGTTGAAGGAAACCAGGTCCCAGTAGAGCTCCATTACCGCCGCCACGGTGGTCTCCACCTGCAGCTTAAACGTGATGTCGCTGACCTCGCGATTGTTCTTGGCGATGGTGATCTGCCGCGCGTTCATGCTCGGACCCCAGCCCTGCAGTAGGTGCTGCGTAAAGTTAAGACTGAGCGACGAAGTGGTGGCCGGGTTGAAATCGCTGCGCGGGTTGTTGCTGTTGATCCCGGTGTTATTCAACGCGAGGCTGAGGGTAGTACCCGTTAGAAACGACTGCTGGATTGCGAAGTTGGCAATATTCTGTTGCTGGATGAGTTCATTGCTGCCGGTATTGAACGCGCTGCTCTGGGGTGTCGTTAAATGGCCCCAGCTCAGGCCGCTGGTAAACAAGGGGTCCAGGCTGGGGATCGCCGGTCCGGAGGAGGAGATTGCGGCCGAACCCACCGCGCTGGCCGTCGCGTTGCTGGAGAGCGCCCCGGCGCTCACGTTCGTCCCAGCCGTGGTGCCGGAACTGGAGACCGATGCGCTCGCCGGCCCGGCCAATACGCCGGTCGAGACGCCGCGGGCGAATCCACCTGCCTGGGCCTGCCGCAGCGCCGCGTCCGCCAATTTGGGACCATAGCGCTGGATCGCGATGTCCAGGTTATTTTCCAGCGCGAGAGCGATCGTATCCTGCAACGAGAGATACAGATTGCCGGCGCGCAGCAGGGCATCCAACCGGGGCGTATCGGCCAGGCTGTCCTTGGGCTGCGGCACCGGCCGGTACGGATTGGTGATCTTGCCCACGATGCCGGTTTTCATCGTAATCGCCGGCTCCTGCGGCGGCGCAGCGGCCCCCCCGGCCTGTCCCGCCGGAGACTGTGGCGGGTCTGCCGCAAGACCCGCCGGCGCTGCCAGCAACATCGCGCAGAGCACCGCAACATACGATCTGATACCACTCATGGATATGGCCTCCCTGCCAACTTGCAACAACTTTGGTCTGTAGCGTTTAACTTCAATGGTATAGTAGGCCTTTGTGACGCCGCAAGCCGAATCCGTTCTTGATCTGTTCCGTGCCACCGGCGCTTACCTGGAAGGCCACTTCCGCCTGACCAGCGGGCTGCACAGCCCGAACTACCTGCAATGCGCCCTGGTGCTGCGCCATCCCTCCGCCGCCGAGGACCTGGGACGCCGTCTGGCCGCGCAACTGCGCGCCATGGTGGCCGAACCCGTCGCCCTGGTGGTTTCGCCCGCGCTCGGCGGGCTCATCATCGGCCACGAAGTGGCGCGCGCCCTGGGCACTCCGTTCCTGTTCACGGAACGCGATCCCGACACCCGCAAAATGCTCCTTCGCCGCGGTTTCACCGTGCGGCCCGGCGATACCGTGGTGGTGGTTGAGGATGTCATCACGACCGGGGGCAGCACCCGCGACGTCGTCGACACCCTGCACGCCGCCGGAGCCCGCGTCCTCGCCGCCGGCAGCATCATCGATCGCTCTGGCGGCACGGCCGATGTCGGCGTTCCGCGCGTGGCGCTGGCCACCTTGCAGGTGGCGACTCATCGTCCCGAGGAGTGCCCGCTCTGCCGGGAAGGCGTCCCCGTAGTCAAGCCCGGCTCGCGTCCGGCGTAATGCGCCGCATCCGCATCCATCTCGCCTACGACGGCGGCCCGTTTCACGGCTGGCAGGTGCAGCCCGGTCTGCCCACGATTCAAGGACTGCTGGAGGAAATCGTCTCCGCCATGGAGGGCAAGCCGGTGCACGTGGCCGGCAGCGGACGCACCGATGCCGGGGTGCATGCCCTGGCGCAAGTGGCGGCTTTCAGCATCGAAAACCCCATCCCGCTGCCCAATTTGCGGCGCGCCGTCAATCGCCTGCTGCCGCCCGCCATCCGCGTGCTCTCCACCCAGGAGGTGCCTGCCGATTTTCATCCGCGCTTCGATGCCATATCCAAGACTTACGAGTACCGCATCGTGCGCACCGAAGTCTGTAGCCCATTCGAGTGGCCCTACGTGTACCATCACCCCTACCCCCTTGACGAGGAACGCATGGCCGCCTTCGCGCGGGTCTTCGAAGGGGAGCACGATTTCAGCGCCTTTGCCGCCTCCGACGTGCGCGACTCCGAAGGCAAATCCAAGGTGCGCACCATTTTCTCCTCGCTCCTGGAGCGCCCCCCGGGCCGCCTGGTTTACCGCGTGCGCGGCTCCGGCTTCCTCAAACATATGGTTCGCAACATCGTGGGGACCCTCATCGAATGTGGGCGCGGCAACCTTCCCTGCGTGACGGCCCTGCCGGGGCGTTCGGGCGCCACCGCCCCCGCCAAGGGGCTGTTCCTGCTGGGCGTGGAGTATCCCCCGTTGGAGCATCCGGATGACCGCGCCTGAAATCGTCGCCGCCCTGCGCGAACTGCGCACTGTAAAATAATCTCGCTCCGCAGGCGAAACCGCCTGCGCCACCAGCGCAGGTGGGGCAGGCGTTTCCGCCTGCCAACGCCCGCTTGCGGCGTTCAGTGAACGATCTGGATCGTGGTGGTACGCCGGTCGGCGGCGTTGCCCACGGCGTAGCCGGCAACCGTGACTCCCGCCATCACGCCGATCATCCCTGCGCCGGCGGCACCGCCGCCTTCATCGCCGAACGGGCCGCCCTGCACCCCAAACGCCACGCACGCTCCGCCGGCCGCGCCGGCGGCGAAGCCCAGCGCCGTGCCGATCACCCGGTACTTGAATCCCTTTCCGTGCAAGTCCAGCACGTGCAGTTTGGCTCGCGGCACGCGCATCAGCCCTTTCGGATACGCCGCCCGGCTGGTACTCCTGGACACCTCGATCAGCAGCGCATCGGCCTGCACTTCGCGCACCTTGCCGGCCACGGCGCCGCCGTCGTACAGGGGAATGGAGACGTGCTTGCCCACCAACTGGGGAAGTTCTTCCCAAGTCAGCCGCTGCGGCGCAACCGCGCCCGCGGCCGGGGCCATCCAAAGAACAAGCAGCGCGACCGCAAGCGGCGGGTGAGGTAGAGCCATAAGCCCTCCTGCTGCCATTACGCGCTCTTTGCGGAACCGTGTCAAGCCAATCCGGCAAGCGCGTCGTGCCTTCCCGCTCAAATCAGCTCGAACAGCAATTGTCCCGTGCTCACCGCCTCGCCGGGCTTCACCTGGATCGTCTTCAGCACTCCATCCACCGCCGGACAGATCTGAATCTCCATCTTCATGGCCTCGATCACCAACACCGGCTCGTTCTTGCGGATCTGCTGCCCGGGCACCGCCAGCACGGCGGTGATTCGCCCGGCAATCGGCGAACGGCAAAACGTGTCCTCCAGCAGCTTCAGCGGCGGCCGCGACCGCGTCACGGACTCGGGAATGGCGATTTCCCCCGGCTGCCAGTCGCGATGACCGTTGTGCGCGTCTTCCAGGAACTCGACCGTTACCTCGTAGCTCTTCTTTTCGATGTCAATCCGCAGTTTCATCTGTCGTCGAGGCTCCCGTTCGATTGCCGCCCGGTCCAGCGGCGCCAGAATGTGTGAATCCCGTATGTCAGCGCGACCACGTGCCGGCTGGCGGACGCTCCCGCGGGCACTTCCACAATCTGGCGGACCACGGCCCGTTCCCCCAGTACCGCCTTTACGGCGGCCGCCACAATCGCCTGGTGGACCGCGGGTATGCGCCTTCCGCCGCTCATAGCGGGATCAATCCGTGTTTCTTCTGCGGCCGCCAGTCCCGCTTGGTGGCCAGTGAGTCCAGCGCGTCCGCCAGGTAGCCGCGCGTCTGCGCCGGTTCGATAATATCGTCTACCAGCCGGTACCCGGCGGCGACATACGGCGTGTAAAACGTCTCCCGGTATTGCTGGATCAGTTCCTGCCGCTTCGCCTCGGAATTCTCCGCCTCCACCAGTTCGCGGTGGAAGACAATTTCCACGGCCGCCTCCGCCCCCATCACCGCGATCTCCGCCGAGGGCCACGCCAGTGTGCAGTCCGCCCCCAGATCCTTGGCGCACATCGCGATGTAGCCGCCGCCATACGCCTTGCGAAGGATCACCGTAATCTTGGGCACCGTCGCCGCCGAATACGCGAACAGCAGTTTGGCCCCGTGCCGGATGATGCCGCCGTACTCCTGATCCACGCCGGGCAGGAAACCCGGAATATCCACAAACGTCACCAGCGGAATGTTGAAGGCGTTGCAGAACCGCACGAACCCCGCGCCCTTGTCCGATGCGTCGATATCCAGCGCTCCCGCCAGCACCTTCGGCTGATTGGCTACGATGCCCACCGTGGCCCCGCGAATCCGCCCGAAACCCACCACGATGTTGCGCGCAAACTCGGCGTGGACTTCCAGAAAATCGGCGCGGTCCACAATCAGCGCAATCACGTCGCGCACGTCGTACCCGGTCTTACCTTCGAGCGGCACCACATCGTTGAGGCGCGGCTCGTACATCCGGCTCTCGTCGGGTTCGGCGCGCGGCGCGTCCTCCTTGTTGTTCGAAGGCAGGAACGAAAGCAGCCGTTTACAGATCTTGGCCGCTTCCACGTCGTTCTCCGCCACGA
>PLDO01000551.1 GCA_003136215.1 Bryobacterales bacterium | reverse complement strand
GACCTTTTGCTCCGGAGGCAATGTGGCCAAGCGTAAGCTGTTGATTCGTTGGAACCACTGGGATCATTTCGGCACCTCTCCAGACGGCCTTTCCGAGAAATTGCTAGGGAAATTGCTGGGGTAGTTTCGGCCTAAGGATTTGCACACGACAATGGATCGCAGACGGTCACCGGATCGGATCCTCACTGTGCGAACGGCAGGCCAAGATCTCGCTCTCCAGACATGCCCCGGCCACCGAATGATGTCGATCACTGGGGGCGTGTTTTTCTCCCGCTTGCGCCGAGTCCTCGCTGCACCCTCGCATCCCCCTCTTCGAACCGTTGGATGATGGATGATGGGTGGTTCACTTCGCCCATCGCAGGTTTGTGTGATAGTGGAGGTCTTGGGGGGCCACCTTTGAGCGCCGACAAAGAAGTCCGCATATTTCTGGCGGATCCCGTGCTCCAGCAACGACTGGCGAAGTATCTGGTTCTTCAGTGCTTCCGCAATTCGACGCTTGAGGATCTTCATGCGGGTATCGCACCCTCGTCAGTGTCCGGAGACTACTCAGACGTCACCGTCACCAGTCCGCATGGTGCGATCCCTTGGCCGAAAGTGTCGCGCCTGAACGACGACGAAATGAGGCGGCTGATGATTGACGTCGTCGATCGAACGTATCGCTTCATCCACACACTGTTCGACGAAAACGCCGGCGGCGAACTCTTGCTCCGCCTGGCGCAACATGATCCCCTACCGCATTGGAACAAACCCACCCTTCGGGATGGCGAACCCTCAAAACGCCACACGGACTGAGAATAACCAGGGCCGACGCACAATTCCGCCCACCGGCGCGCGGTTTCACCTCTATTCCCGCAGGTGTCTACATGCCATCTTCCCCGAACAGTGGTATACCCTGAAGGACTCTCCCATCGCTGGCGTCCCCGCGAATTCGTCGGTTGAAGACCTGAAAAATGTTCGTGAACCTAAACCGAGCGGTGGCGCCGTCGGCCGCCGTAGAAGCAGCACTCGTCTCCTGTGCGATGACGCAACCCGAAAAATGTTCTTAGACCTATACCCTCAGATCTCGTCTCTCTGTTGTCCCCCTAGAGCCCGTTTTCCTGAAGCTGTATCGGAACCTGGGGGAACTCGACGAATTCAACGAACACATCATCGGGCCTATCGAGTTGATCGCGGTCTACTCCTCTGCTAATGCGCTAACCTCATGACCCGAACAGTCCCTCCGGAACCCGCTTCGACGTCGTAAGCTCAAAACTAGGACAGAAATTGGAACGCGAAAAGCAGGTTCACCTTGTCATTCCAGAAGGCACCAAGGTTCTCACGCGGCCTGGCCGGCGCGTGGGCATCGTTGCTCATGCCCCGAGCACACCGGAGCACAGCTACCGCGTCCGCTTTGCGGATGGTCCCGAGGAGAGCTTTCGCCGTGTTGACCTCACGATCTTCAAGCATGTTCAGGATGAAGTGCCCGGCGGACCGGATACCTCCGATCTGTATCCGTACGTGATCTATCGCTGTGTCGTCGGTTCCACCGCGTATGGGCTGAGTCAAGAAGGTTCCGACGTAGACCGCCGGGGATTCTACCTGCCTCCGGCCGACCTGGAATGGTCGCTGGCCGGTGTTCCCGAGCAACTCGAAACGGATAACGAAGAAGTCTACTGGGAAATCGAGAAGTTCATTCGGCTCGCGCTAAAGGCGAATCCGAACGTCCTGGAGTGTTTCTACTCGCCTCTGGTAGAGACCTGCAGCCCGCTGGCCCAAGAGCTGATTGACCTGCGTAATATCTTCCTCTCGCAATACGTCCATCGCACGTACAACTCGTACGTGCTATCGCAATTCAAAAAGCTGGAACAGGATCTTCGGAATCACGGCCAGATCCGGTGGAAGCACGTGATGCATTTGATTCGCCTATTGCTGTCGGGCGTCGTGGTTTTGCGGGACGGGTTCGTCCCGCTCCGAGTGGACGAGTACCGGGACCGGCTCCTGGCCGTACGCCGGGGCGACATTCCTTGGGAAGATGTCGAGCGCTGGCGGCTCGCGCTTCACAAAGAGCTCGACGATGCCCTCGGATCTACGGTACTGCCGGAACACCCCGACTACGAGCGCGCCAATGAGTTTTTGATTCGCGCCCGGCGGGCTGCTGCTTTGCCGGGGCACATGCGATGATCGACTACGACCTGTTACGCGCCGAGGTGGCGCGCCATCCCTATCCACTGCTATTCGCGACCGTCAGCGGTGCGCACCTGTACGGATTTCCATCACCGGATTCCGACTACGACTTGCGAGGCGCCCATGTACTGCCGGCAACTGAGGCTGTGGGTCTACTGCCAAAGCGGGAAACGATTGAGTTTTCCGGCCTGCGCGATGGGGTCGAGATGGACATGGTGACCCATGACATCCTCAAGTTCTTCGCGATGGTGCTGAAGAGAAACGGCTACGTCCTCGAGCAGCTCTATTCGCCGCTGGTCGTGCATACGACGCCGGAGCATCAGGAATTGAAAGAGATTGCGGCGAGTTGCGTGACTCGCCATCACAGCCACCACTATCTCGGTTTCGCAGCCACCCAGTGGGACTTGTTTGAGAGGGACAATCCGCCGCGGGTCAAGCCGCTGCTGTACGTCTATCGCGTGCTCCTCACCGGCATCCACCTGATGCGCACGGGAATGGTCGAGGCCAACCTTGTCACGCTAAACGAGGAATTTCACTTGTCCTACGTTCCGGAGCTGGTCGAACGCAAGATCGGCGGTGCTGAAAAAGGAACACTTGGATCCGGCGAGGCCGCATTCCACAAGGAAGAATATGAGCGGTTGACGGCCCAACTCGAGGCAGCGGCAAGCGATTCCAATCTGCCAAATGAACCTGGCGGCCGTGAGCAACTCAACGACCTGCTTGTGCGGATCAGACTGTCGGCGCGGACCTGAGCGCGAGTGGTCAGGTTTTCATGCGCCGCAACCAGGGGAGTCCTCAATCGGAGTTGGGCTCCATTCAGAAACCTCGCAGTGGAGCGGTGCTCTCGAATGGCAGTCTGGACACGAGCGGCGAAATCAGATGTAATCCAGATTTGGGTGGAAGCTACGCGATGCGATCTCTGACGCCACGACAGAATGCAGCAGTTGTCTCCGCCCAGACCCGCTGGCTCAACTGGATCTTCAGCACAAAGCCAGCAAGCCGGGAGGAGGCCGAAGAGGCCGTCCGTCATACCTATCGAGCCGGTGGCGTGCAGGAGCCGGAGATCTTTCTCTGGTTCGATGACCTGATAGAAGCCATGCTCGTCACAGAGCAGCTTAGTAGTTACTTGGAACACAACTGGATGCTGCCCCCCGAATCCCTGCAGCGCCGCGAAGAAGTGCAGTACCGTGTCTACAACAGGCTTGGCTTGGGCACGTGGGAACAGGTCGTGAAGGCGGTAGGTCCTCAGCACTGCGCGAACCGCCACGAGACGAGACTGCACCGCGGCATCAAATTTGGCGTCGCTGTGCCGCGTACTGATTCTCTGCAAGCCGGTCTACCCATCTCACTGAACGACTCCCCATGCGATTACGATGTCATCGAGCAGGCGGCGGTGGCAGTCGGGCGCCTGGGCATTCGTTCCTGTGTCGAAATTGCCCAAATCGTGCAAAGCTCGGCCGGCCCCGGCATTCCCGGACACAGCGGGATCGGGTACGTGCCCTGTATTTACGATGAATATCGATTTGAACAGCTCTTTCGGCACGACTGCCTCTTGAGTATTTGTGGAGACCGGGCGAGCGTGGCCTACGATGGATTGCGCCGCACACTGCAGCATGCTGGACCATGGTGGCCGTTCGCGAATGCGGCCATCCTGTGCGACCGGCCGCGACACGCACATCGCGACAGCGAGCGCCGCCTTCACCGTGAAAACGGTCCAGCGGTCACATTTGGCAATGGAGTGGAACTGTTTGCCTGGCATGGGTCGTGGGTGCCGGCCGAAGCGATTCTGTGCCCACAGAGTCTCAAACGCTCCGCGATCAGTGCCCAGGGCGACCCGGAGGTTCGCCAGGCACTCATCGAAATCTACGGCGCGGAGCGGTATGAAAGCGAGCGCCGGCCGCCACCGCCCCGGAAACGGAGAAACGCCCTGCTAATCCCCTTGCCGGACGGCGAAGACGAGAAGATCGAGGTATTACGGAGTTATGGCCCGTTACCGTACTACGAACGGTACCTGGCCGGCGAACATCGCCAGGTCTGGTTGGAATTGAACGCGCTGGGCGTCGGGGTGCGAGCCGACCAGTATGCGGCGGACGCCCGGGCAGTGGCCTACACGACGATGAGCCGCGTCGCGAGTAATGTCGTTACCATTATTGAGCGGCTTCGCGAAATCGGATACGAGTTTAAAGTGGAATCCGGCGACCGGGATAACGTAATCCACTTCGGCGTAGCGCATTGGAATTTATGGATGAATACCGGGGTCCGGGAGCGGGCCGCTCCTCTTATGCCTCCTGAACGGCGGCTGGCAGATATGATCAGGCTGCAACAAGATGCCGGAGCGATGCCCATTTCTTTACGCACCTGGTTCGAAATCGCCGGTTCAGTGACGCTGCTTGGAAGGCATCCTGTATTGTCGCCCGTTGACGGAACGCTACACACCGGCCCGCTTGTCATCGCACCGTTTTCACAAGTCCTCCACGCCTGGGATGCCTCGCCGCCGGAAATCGGTATCGAAGGGCAACCTTTTGTGGCCGAACTTGCCCCCTGCCAGGATGGGCAGGCCTATTCAGTGAAGCTGCCGGCCCCGGGGATGGACGCCGCACTTGAGAACGAACCCCATGGCCGCTCCTTCGTCGACTATTTGCGGCTCGCACTTCAATGGGGCGGTTTCCCGGGATTCGAGAGGGCTGGCTCAAAGCCGAAGGAAGTTGAATTCCTGACTAAGGGATTGCTGCCCTTTTGAATGGGCGGCTTTGCGTGTTCCGACTATAATCGCGGGTCCACCGGCTCACTCTCCATCGCCAATACGCCGAATACGCATTCGTGAACGCGCCGCAACGGCTCGCGGGCCACGAACCGCTCCAACGCTTCGATTCCGAGAGCAAACTCACGAGCGGCCAGAGAGCGCTTTCCCGAGAGGCCGCGCGAACGTAGCCTCGGCAACTGATCGTCCGCGGTGTATTCCGGCCCATAGATGATGCGCAGGTACTCGCGGCCGCGGCACTTCATCGCGGGCTGTAGCAGCCCTTTCCGGCCTCGCGCGATGAAATCGAGCGGCTTGACCACCATGCCCTCGCCGCCCTTGCCGGTCAACGCTTCCCACCACTCGGACGCTTGTTTCACCGCGGCGTCGTCTGTGACGTCAATTTCTAGGAACGGCGTGGCAAGCATGAAGGCCGGATCGCACGCGGCCAGGCGGTGGAGGGTCTCCATATGCCAGCGATTTGTCTTGTCGATGTGTACCGCGCCCTCGGATGCGAGCAGGTGGAAGGGCGCCAGGCGGTAGTCCGCCAGAGACGTCACCGGCCAGCAATACCGACGATACGCTTCGCGATACTTCCGAACGCGGTCCAGTCGCTCGGAGTACGTTTGCGCCATCCCGGCCGCCGCAGGACTGTCCTGCACCACCTTGAGCACCGCTTCGAGCGAAGCCACCCCGGCTGCGCCGACGGCGGCATATTGACGCTGAATCAACTCGCGAGCTTTGGCCGACCACGGCATCAACTCGCAATCGAGGCAGAGCCAATCAGACGCGAACTCGTCCCAGAAGCCGGCCTTCGAGACCGCCTCCTGCACGCGAGCGACGAATTCCGCTTCATCCGACGGTTCCGGGAAGAACGCTCGCCCCGTGCGGGTGTAGCACACGCCGACACGGCCATCGGTAACGCCGAACCTCTGGCGCGCCGCCTCAGCGTTGCGGCACACCACAACCACCGCCCTCGACCCCATGTGCTTCTCTTCGCACACGACCTTCTGAACGCCATTCTTGCGGAAGTACTCCAGCGCTTCCGTCGGATATTCGAGGTAGTCCCCGCGAGAGGACGTCTCGCTCGGCGACATCGTGGGCGGTAAATAGATGATCCAGTGGGGATCGGTGGCGAAGCGACTCATCACTTCCAAAGCCGCGATCGAATTCTCCTCCCGGATGGTGATGTTCCGGTGAAGACGTGTCTCCACGATCCGTTTCCCAGTGACGTCCTCAAGATCGAGAACGTCGTCGACTACCTGTTGGCTCGAACGTGAGTCGGATGCGGCCGGCACTAGTGGCCGGATGGGCTTCGAGTACTCACGCGCGGCTGGGACGGTTACGAACTCCCGTTCCGGGTAGCGCAGGGCCGTGAGCGCGCCGCCGAACACGGCGCCGGTATCGATATTCACCGTGTTGTTCAGCCACTCCGCTTCAGGAACTGGGGTGTGGCCGTAAACGACCGTCGCCTTGCCGCGGTATTCAGAGGCCCAGTTATAGCGGACCGGCAGGCCGAACTCATCCGTCTCGCCCGTCGTTTCGCCATAGAGGCAAAATTCGCGGACGGCACCGGACCCGCGCCCGTGCATCTCCTCGCGGAGGCCCGCGTGCGCAACGACGAGCTTCCCGCCATCGAGCACGTAATGGCTCATCAGTCCATCCAGGAAGGAAGCAACCCGCGAGCGAGCCTCAGCGGGCAGTGACTCCACGTCCGCGATCGACTGCTCCAGGCCGTGTTTGATCTGCACCTGTTTGCCGCGGAGCCAGCGCAAAAACTTCACATCGTGGTTGCCGGCAACACAGAATGCCGTTCCCGCCGTGACCATGTTGCGCACGATGCGGAGGGTATCGAGGACATGCGGTCCGCGATCCACAAGATCGCCGAGGAAGATGGCCCGCCGGCCTGACGGGTGTCGCCAACATTCATCGCCCCAAGGCTCGTCCTGATCTGGAAGAGCATATCGTTCCCAACCAGTCTGCGCGAGAAGCGACCTGAGCTCATCGGCACAGCCGTGCAGGTCGCCGAAAATGTCGAATGGTCCGCCTTCGTTCTTCTTGTTATTCCAGAGGGGAACGCGCCGAATCTCGATCTCTTCCGACCCATCGAGAATGTGCACGTACCGAAAGCCTTCCCGTTCCAAACCGCGGAGTCCGCGTTTGAGATCGTTGATCTGGTTCCGAACGACATGCGGGCCAAAGGCGCGATCCGCCCGAGTTCTGTTGCGCTCCTGGCAGATCCTCTCCGGCGTATTCACTACGATGGCGACGGCGAAGCAATGGTACTTCCGCGCGTGCTCGACCAGACGCTTCCGGTCTTCAGCGCGAACGTTTGTCGCATCGACAACGGTCAGCCGCCCGCGTGCGAGCCTTTTCTCCAGCATGTAGTACAAGGCGTCGAACGCATCGTGCGTGGATGTCTGGTCGTTCTCATCGTCGCTGACCAGGCCCCGGAAGAAGTCGGACGAAAGTACTTCCGTCGGAAGAAAGAGCCGGCGCGCCAGCGTGGACTTGCCGGAACCGGAAGCGCCGATCATCGCGACCAGCGCCAACTCGGGGATTTCGACGGTCTTCATTGAGCGCCTCCTGCCGTTAACGAAAAGACCGCCATCTGCGACGGCGCTCCGTGCTGCTCATCTACCGGCCCAACTGGTTCGAAGCTCACTTGATAGCCAAACCTGGCACCAATTGCACCGGCCCAGTCCGCAAACTCCGCTCGTGTCCACTCGAAACGGTGATCGCCGTGCCGCAGCTTGCCAGGCGGCAGAGTCGGGAACAACACGTTGTACTCCCGATTCGGAGTGGTAACGACTACGTGCCGCGGCCGGGCGAACTCGAACAGCACACGCTCCATAGCGACGAGCCGTGGGCGATCCAGATGCTCGATCACCTCGATGACCGCCGCGGCGTCGAAGCCGCTCAGGCGCTTATCGCGGTATAGGAGCGAGCCCTGCATCAGATGAATTCGCTTCCGCTGTCTCTCCTGCATGCGCTCCAGTCGGAGCCGCGAGGAGGCTGTTTCGAGCGAACGGTGGCTCACGTCCATTCCGGTGATCTGCTCGAACGTCCGGTCCGCCAACAACCGTCGCAGCAGTTTCCCTTCACCGCAGCCGAGATCGAGGATCGTTTTCGCCTCAAGTGCCTTGAGCCTCGTCGCCACCAGGTTCAGCCGCTGCGTGTGAAGCGTCATGGGGCGCTCCAGGTCCTTTTCGGCGAGCGCGGCCTGCTCCGTTTTCGATTCCACTGCTTCCACCGACGCGTCGTCTTCGTTCAGCAGCCTCGCCATGGCCTGGTCGACCAGTGACGACCGTCGCTTCAGATAACGCTGAACAATCAACTGACGTTCCGGGTGTTTGCCAAGCCACCCTTCGCCGTGGCGCAGCAGTTTGTCGACCTCGGCATCACCGATGTAATAGTGCTTCTCCTCATCGAGAACCGGCAGCAGGACGTAAAGGTGAGAGAGCGCATCGTGAACTGTCACCGCCGCCCTCAGCGTCATTCGGAAATACCGGCTCTCACCCCAGTCTGGGAACGTCTCGTCGAGCGGAAGCGCGACCGATTCAACCTGATAACCGAGCGGCTCGAACAACTTCCGAAGGATTTCCGCTCCGCCCCGCGCCCGGACGACCTCGACCGTAATCTCCAGCGGCAGCTTGGCGCCAACGAGTTCCGGCCGCTTCTGGCACGTGCCCGAAAGAGCAGTTCCAAATACGCGTCCCATGGCAACGGT
>PLDO01000668.1 GCA_003136215.1 Bryobacterales bacterium | reverse complement strand
CCATTCGCGCCGCGAATCTGCCACGGCAAGGTTTTTCGCAGGCGGAACCGCCTGCGCCACCAAGTCGTGCCATTCGCGCCGCGAATCTGCCGCGGCAAGGTTTCTCGCAGGCGGAACCGCCTGCGCCACCAAGTCGTGCCGTCTGCCTGCATGGGTGGGGCATGCTTCAGCTTGCCAGGCGAGCGAAGCTCGCCCATTCCGAGCCGCCCCGCGGATGCACAAGGCGGAGCCTTATGCCACCTTTGGTTTATAGGCGATGGCGTCGATTTCCACGTGGATGCCGGGGACCGCGAAGCCCGTCACCACGGTGGAGCGCGCCGGCTTGGCTTCGCCGAAGAACTCTGCATAGACGGCGTTCATGGCGGCGAAATCTTTGCCGTTGCCGAGATAGACGCCGCACTTGACGACATCGGCGAGAGTAGCGCCGCAACCCTCGATCAGGGCTTTGACGTTATTCAACACCTGCCGGGTCTCGACCGCGATATCGCCGGAAATCAGTTGTTGGGTGGCGGGATCCACGGCGACCTGCCCGGAGACGAAGATGAAATCGCCGGCGCGGACCGCCGGGGAGTAGGGACCTCGCGGCGCGGCTACGCCGGGAGGAGAGATGCGCTCGATCATGAGTTAGTGTCCTTCCGCTTCCAGAAACTTTTCCACTTCGATGGCCGCCATGCACCCCGCTCCGGAGGCGGTGATGGCCTGGCGATAGACGCGATCCTGCACGTCGCCCGCGTGGAATACGCCGGCGATATTGGTGCGCGCACCGCCCTTGGAGAGGATGTAGCCGTCGGCGTCGGTTTCGATCTGCCCCTTGAAGACCTTGGTGTTGGGAATGTGGCCGATGGCCAGAAAGAACCCGTCCACATCCTGGTCCCACACCACGCCGGTCTTACTGTCGCGCAACCGCACACCGGTGACCGTCAGCTCGGACCCTCCGTAGACCTCTTCCACGATAGTGCTGGTGAGGAACTTGATCTTGGGATTCTTGCGGGCGCGATCCAGCATGATCTTGGAGGCGCGGAATTCTTCCCGCCGGTGCACCAGCGTGACCTCGCTGCCGAAGCGCGAGAGGAAGTTCGCTTCTTCCATGGCGGAATCGCCGCCGCCGATCACCATGATCTTTTTGCCGCGATAGAAAAAGCCGTCGCAGGTGGCGCAACTGCTGACGCCGTGGCCGATCAGTTTCTGTTCGCTTTCCAGGCCCAACCACCTGGCACTGGCCCCGCTGGCAATAATCAACGTGCGGGTTTCGATCCAGTCGCCTTCCACATTGAGGCGGAACGGACGCTGCGACAGATCCGTGTCGATGACGGAGCCGTGCAGGTACTCGGCGCCGAAATTCTGCGCCTGCAACTTCATGTTTTCCACCAGGACCGGACCGTCGATTCCGTCCGGGAAGCCCGGGAAATTCTCCACCAGTGTAGTCAGCGAAAGCTGCCCGCCGGCTTCGTGGCCCGCCACGACAAATGGCTTCAGATTGGCGCGGGCGGTGTAAATGGCAGCTGTGTTGCCGGCGCAGCCGGAACCGATGATGACGACGTTTCGCATGGTCAGATTCTCAGGTTAGCACGCGTGGGCGAACGGCCCGGCTCAGCGCGGCGGCGAGTTCTCGTACCACTTCAGGCGCGTCGAATCGATGCACGCGATGTCGGGACGGCCGTCCTTGTTGAGGTCGACGACGGTGCACGCCGCGGCGCCCATGCCGCCCTTGTCCAGATCGCCACGCGTCCAGCTTTTGGCGGCGGCATCGTAGCTGTAGAGATAGACGCTGTGCGGCTGCCCGCGGAAGCCGGCGACGATTTCGTCCACGCCGTCGCCGTTGAGGTCGGCCGTCTGGATGGTGTGGCCGTCAATGAGGGTGGCATCGATCACCTCGCGCTCCCACTGGGCGCCGCGTTGGGTGTAGACCGCTACCTGGTTGCCGTGCCAGGGTTCGATCGTCGCCAGAAATCGCGTCTTTTCTTTATTCGTCCCGCCCAGGTGTCCCACGGCAATATCGCTGGAGCCGGATTTCGGCCAGGGCGCGGGATCGCCCTTAGCGATTTCGGAGCGCGTCCAGCGGGCGTCCTGCGTGTACCGGAAGAGATGGAGGCCGGTGAAGCTGGCGCTGAGGATGCCCTGACGGCCGTTGCCGTCCCAATCGGTCACGAAGATTCCGTGCACCACGCCCGAGTTCTCAGTCGAGATCACGCGGCGTTTCCACTCGCCGGGAACGTAGTACACCAGCGGCGTCTGGTCGCGATAGTCGGGCGCGGCGGCAGCGGCGCCGGTGAGCGGGGCATTGATCACCACCAGGCGGCCGGAGCCATCGATATCGGCGATTCGCAGGCGGTGGCTGGTGGGCAGGCGGTCGATTTCGGTGACGGTCCAGGGTTCGCGCGGGTCGTCACCGGGGCGTAGCACGCTGACCACACCGGCGCTGTCCTTGGCTTGCATGGAAAACTCGCTGGCCAGCACGATTTCGTTGCCCACCACGGCGCAATTGATCATCCGGCGCTGTCCCGCCGCCAGCACGTGGCGCTGCCAGCCGGGGTTTTCGTACCAAACCAGTTCGCTCATCCCGCTAGCCAGCGCGATCAGGTCCGGGCGCCCGTCGTGGTTGAGGTCGGCAGCCACCACCTGGTAGCCGCCTTTGAGATCGGAGGCGATGGTGTGCTCCACCCAGACCGCCGGCGCGGCGGCCAGCAGGGGAAGCGTCAGCAGGAGAGTGGACAGACGGCGCACGCTCCACAGTATACTGACTTTACACCCATGAAAATGACTGTCTGTCTGGCGATAGCGGCGGCCGCGGTGGCGGCGGGCCAATCGTCCCACCTGAGCGGGTTCACCCAACTGACAAGCGGCGGCCAAAACGCCGAGGCCTATTGGTCCCCCGATGGCAAGCGGCTGATTTTTCAGACGACGCGTCCGCCCTACGAGTGCGATCAGATCTTCATCATGAACGCCGATGGCACGGACCAGCACCTGGTGTCGACCGGCAAGGGCCGCACCACTTGCGGCTACTTCCTGGCGGACAACAAGCACATCGTTTACGGATCCACCCACCTGGCGGGCGATGCATGCCCCACCCCGCCGGACCGCAGCAAGGGCTACGTCTGGGGCGTCTTCGCCGGCTACGATATCTTCGAAGCCACCGACACGGGCA
>PLDO01000007.1 GCA_003136215.1 Bryobacterales bacterium | reverse complement strand
CTGCGGACGAAGCGACAGCAGAGGCTGCGATTCCCGGACGGGTCGCCAATGGCGCGGTAGCCGCCGGCCGCACCGCCGCTGGCGCCGACGCGGAAGGTCCGGCAAAGGCGTGGTACAGCTGGTTTCCGCCGAACACCACGATGATCGCGAAGAGCCCAATCACGATGTAGACCTGGCGCTTGTTTTCCGTTCCCAGGGGGATAGCCATCGCTATTGGCCCTCCGTTCCGGAAGGCTCGCCGGTTGTATCCGCCTGTGGCAGGCCGCTGGCCGCGGCATCGGCCGGGCGCAGCCAGGTTGAGACCCGCAGCCTCAGGTTCACCAGGCCGCCCTGCTGGCCCGCCAGCGACATCGCGCGCACCACGAAAAACGCCTTGTCGCGTTCCAGCGAATTCACAAACCGCATAATCTGGGGATAGTCGCCGCTGATGCCCGCGTCCAGGGAGATTTCGGTCAGCTCACTGCCGGGGGCGCCCTGCGCGTATGTCACGCGTGAGAGCCGTACGCCGGACTTCACTGCAAGTTCGCCGATCTGCGACGCGATGAATGAGTAGTTGGCCGGAATCCGCTTGGCATAGAAGAGCCTGATTTCATCGCGAGTCAACGCCACGCGCTTGTCGAGGCCGCGCAAAGGGGCGGTCTGCAGGTCCATCGCCTTCAACTGCACCTGCTTGCCGACCAGGGCGTCGGTGGTGCGGCTGCTGGTCGCCGCCCAATCGAGCGCGAAGCGGGTGGCCAGCGCGATCACAAGCACCAGCAGCACCCCAAAGCCCACGTAATGCCAGGTCAGCGGAGAGGCCAGCCGCTCGCGCCACACCTCTGTCTTTTTGTCGCTCATTGCCGTTCTCCCGCGCGGGGCTTGGGGTTGGCGGGCGGACGGGCCGTGCCCGTGGAAGGCGGTCGCCGCAAGCCAGGGCCGTTTGTCGAGGAGCCTCCGGCGCGGTGCGAGGGGATGGCGGAAGACGCGTTGGAGTTTTCCTTCTCCTGAGTCTTTTTCATGCTCTTGCGCTNNGGCCAGCACTTCGAAGTTGACCCGGTTTGAGGTGCTCACCGGTTCCAGACGCTGTCCCGGAGCGCCGTTGGTTTCAGCACTTTCTCCGCCGATGCGCGGGTGCAGAAAGCGCCGTGAATGCTCGAGGTTCTGCACCAGGTCCACTGCCTTGTCGCGCGGACCAATCACGCGCAGGTGCAGGGTAATGTCGCCATTTTTGGCGCGCGTCGGCTCGAGCGTGGTGACCTGCACGCCGCCGGGCAGCACGGTTTCGAGGTCTTCCATGGCCAGCGTCCACGAGAATCCCTTCTCGTCGAACAACTTGTTCAGGGCGGCGGACTCATCCAGCACCTGCGCGTTGTCCGGCTGGCGCATCATGGTCTCGTAGCCCTGCCGCTCGTTGGTGATGCGAGCGATATCGCCATCGAGCGAGTGTTCCCGCGCCCGCGCCGCCTCCGCCTTGCTGTGCAATGCGTGCAGTCCCAGCCCCAGGCCGATGGCAACCACAGCCAGCACGGCCATGGTGATGCGCAGGCGCTTCAGCGACGGGCCCAGGTCGGCAAACGGGCGAGTGGCCAGATTGATAGAAATGCGCATCAGGCTGCCCCCGCCAGTGCGCCGGCAATGCCGGCAATGCTGATGGACCCCAGCGTGGTGCCCACCCCGGTGGTTGGACGGGGCGCCAAATCGGTCACGGTCAGCTCCGGATCGCCGACGATGCGGGCAAACTCGGCGGCGCTGGTGTTGCCGGCAAAGTGCAATTCCCTCGGACGCGCCATCAGCTTGTCCTCAAAAAAGGCCGCGGCCACGGCAATGCTGCGCTGCACCTCTTCCAGCCGCGCGGCGGGCTCCTCGGGCAGTTCCAGTGTGCGATACAAGAGCAGGTCGTGTCCGCTGGTGATGGAAGTGGTCAGCGCCAGCCCATTGAGGTTGGCGGCCAAAATCGGCTCCATCGAATCCATCGCAGCCAGCGCGGCCAGGCTGGAGGGCAGCACCGCGCCCGGCTCATAGCCCGCGGCGCGCACCACGCTCTCATACTCGGCCAGGATGGGTCCAGGCATGACGGTTGCCAGCACCTTGACCCCGTCCTTTTCCTGCACCAGGACCTGGTAGCTCACTGCGGCGTGCTCCACGTCGAATGGCACCATCTTGCGCAGGCGGAAGCGCATCACCGGCATGGCATCGGCAGCCTTGGAGGGCAAGGAATCGAAGTCCAGCACGAACACGCGCACCGCCGTATCGGGCAACACCAGGGTTACGGCTCGCGATCGTGGCGCAACGTCATCGAGCGCGCTGCGAATGGCCGCAGCCACAGCCTCGGGCATGCGCAGATTGGCCTCGGCGATTCCCGGCACCAGCGCCCCCGCCGGCATGGCGGCAAAGGCATACACAGGCGACTCGCCGGGCCCGGGAAGAGCAGCGGCCAACGCACCCTCGGGCGCCAACTCCACCGCCGCCGGCGGACGCCCGCCGGACTGAGAAACGGATTGGGTCCTCTTCAGGATCGTGCTCACTATCGGGAGGCCTCGATGAACGTAACTTTGTTGATCTCTTTCAGGGTGGTCAAGCCGCGCTTCACGCGGTCAATGGCCGATTCGCGCAGAAAGCTCATGCCTTCCCTCTGTGCCAGCTTGCGAATCTCCGAAGTAGGTTTCTTTTCCAGAATCAACTCGCGGATCGGGTCGGTCAAGTCGAGCAGTTCATGGATGGCGGTGCGGCCCCTGTAGCCTGTGCCGCCGCACTCAATGCAGCCCGCGCCCTCGTGGAAGTCGAAGTCGCGCAACTCCGCCGGATCCATGCCTGAAGCGATGAGAACATCGTCGCCATAGTGAACCGTGTGGCCGCAGTATTCGCAGATGGTACGAACAAGACGTTGCGCCAGGATGCAGTTGAGCGCGGAGACGAAGTTGTACGCCTCGACGCCCATGTTCAGGAAGCGGCCGAGCACGTCGACCACGTTGTTGGCGTGGACAGTGGTGAACACCAGGTGGCCCG
>PLDO01000326.1 GCA_003136215.1 Bryobacterales bacterium | reverse complement strand
TCACGCAGCAACTGGTGAAGAATCTGTTTTTCACCACCAGCCGGAGCGTGGCGCGCAAAGCCGTGGAGTTTACGCTGGCGCCGCTGGCGGAATGGGTCCTGCCCAAGAAGCGCATCCTGGAACTCTACCTGAATGTGATCGAATGGGGCCCGGGCGTCTACGGAGCGGAAGCGGCGGCGCACTTCTGGTACGGGATTCCGGCGGCCCGGGTGAATCGCGACCAGGCGGCGCGTCTGGCTGCCGTGATCCCCTCGCCATTGCGTCGCAAGCCCGGGCGCATGAGCGCGTACAGCGCGGAGATTCTCCGCCGGATGGAGCAGACGGGATGGTGAGGGATGGGAAGAAGGGTCCGAGCTGCGCTCGGATTGGCAGGCTGAAGCCTGCCCCACCGCGGGGATATAATCTCTGGTGCAAGGAGGGAATCCATGGAGCGGGATCTCGATGGGTTGCAGGGGGCGTGGAACATTGTGTCGCTGGAAATGGACGGGCAGAAGATGCCGGGCGGCGGTGCGCGGATCGAGGTGCGGGGAAATCGCTTCACGACAATCGCCATGGGCGCGGCGTATGCGGGAGCGGTGGCGGTCCACGAGACCACCGCGCCCAAGAGCTTCGAACTGCACTTTGAGGAAGGTCCGGAGAAGGGAAACACTTCCTTCGGGATCTACGAACTGGACGGCGACCGGTGGAAGATCTGCCTGACGACGCGCGGCAGCGAGCGTCCGCGGGAGTTCGCCGCGCCGCCAGGCACGGGGATCGCTCTGGAGACGCTGCGGCGCGGGACGGCGGCGGCGGATGCGCCGGCAGCATCGGACGCGCCGGTGGGCGATCCCGCCGCCGAACTGGCGGGCGTTTGGAGGGCGCTTTCCCTGGTGCGCGACGGGCAGGCATTGCCCGAGTCGATGCTCAAGTACGGTAAACGAACGGCGACGGTGACCGAAGTCACCGTCCAGTTCGGCCCGCAGGTGGCGCTCCAGGCCCGCTACGCAGTGGACCGCTCGCGGACGCCCATGACGATGGATTACGTTCTGGCGGACGGCCAGACGCAGCACGGCATCTGGGCACTGGAGGGCGGGCGGTTGACCACCTGTTTCGGGGCGCCCGGACAACCGCGCCCCGGCGAATTCGCCGGCGCTCCCGGAGACGGCAGAACACTCGCGGTGTGGGTTCCAGCCGGCAAGTAAGCTCACGGGCGGCGAAACGTACCGTTAGGGATGCCGCGCACGTCCAACGGAATGCGGCCATGGGGCGCGCGCATAAGGCTACACTGGTTCTGAAAGGCGAAATGAGATCTCCCTACGTCTTCCTGCTGGCGCTGATACCGCTGGCGCGCGCGGGTGGACCGGCTTGCTTCACGCCCACCCACCGGGTGAGCGGCATCGGCATTTCCCGCGACGATATCTCGGAGGAACTGCTGGACATCCGCACCGGGCGGATGATCGAATCGCAGACCTTCAGCATCATGCGCGAGGCGCAGGCGCTGCCGGGTGCGAAACGGGTCACCGGCAATGCCAAATTGCAGGCTCTGTTCCGTTCGGCGGGGGCGGCCAGCGGCATTCCGGCCACGGTCATCGAGGCCATCTGCTATCTGGAAAGCTGGGGCGACCCGGCAGCGCAAAGCATCACCGGGCCCAGAGGCATCATGCAGATCTCCGCCGCGACAGCCGCCAGCATGGGCCTCAAAGTGACGTATGCCACGCGATACCGCACCACTCGCGACAAGGTGCCGGTGAAGGCGAAGGGAAAAGGCAAGACGACCTACCGCACGGTGACGCGAAAGACACCGTACAAAGTGCTGGCGCGCGACGAACGCATGCTGCCGGAGCGCGCCATCCCGGCCGCGGCGCACTATCTGGCGGGCATGGAGCGCAAGTTCGGCGGGCAGGATTGGGCAGTGTTTGCATACCACTGCGGGCAGGGATGCGTGGGGATGCTGCAGGAAATCACGCGGCGCGCCCGCGGCATTCCGGCCGACAAGATGACGGTGGCGCGCATGTTCTTCGCCTCCAGTCCGGCCTGGAATCGCGAGCTGTACGACGCCACACAGCAGCAGATGCAGCGCGACTACTCGCCCACTTACTGGTTCCGCATCCAGCGCGCCGAGCAGTTGCTGGCGCTGTATCGCCACGATCCGGCGGAGTTCGCGCGCCTGGCCCAGGAATACAAGAGCGAGTTCGTGCCCACCGGCCGCGCGCCGCACCGCCTAAGCGTGTGGCTGAAGAAAGACGACCTGGTGTACCGTAGCAGCGACGATATTCGCGCGGCGCTGGGCCAGAAGCTGGTGAAAGCTCTGGACCGGCCCGGCTACTTCGGTTACACCGTGAAGTTGGCCGCCGATTCGGACTACCTGTCCGAGGCGTCGCCCTCGGCCCTAGGCACGCTGGCGTACATCGCCTACGAGACGCGGCGCCTGTATGACGAGACGGGGGCGAAGGGACCGTTCCGGCCGCTGGAGGTCACCGCGCTGGTGGAACCCCAGGACTACGCTAACCAGAAAGGCAAGCCGGAAGCGCTGGCCCACTGCTCCGGGCACGTGTTCGACATCGATTACTCCGTGCTCCCCCCGGCGGAACTCGAATGCCTGCGCTTCGTGCTCAGCGATCTCGGATGGGAAGGCTATCTGGGGTTCGTGGAAGACGGCATGGACAGCCTGCATATCGGCTGCTCGCCGGGAGCGCGCGACTTCTTCACGCAAGTTTTCCACGAAGCGGCGGGCAAGGCGGCGGGCGATATGGTGGAAAGCGGGGAAGGAAAGTAAGGCGCTCACTGAAATGTGGAAACGTGCGATATTTCCTGCCCTGCTGGCCGCAGGGTTCGCGCAACTGCCGGCAGCCGGACCTGCGAGTCCGGTTCTTCGTCCCGACTCTTTCCGGCACTACATAGAAGCGTTCAATCGCAACGATGACGAACGGAACGTCAACTATGTCGACGATAAGTCCTCCTGGGAATGGCTGGAGAAGAACATTCCACTGTTCGAGTGTTCCGATAAGAACCTCGAGGAGACTTACTATTTCCGGTGGTGGACTTTTCGCAAGCACATAAAAAAGACCCCCGGGGGGTTCGTGGTAACCGAGTTTTTGCCCCCGGTCCCATGGGCGGGGAAGTACAACACGATCAGTTGCGCGGCGGGGCATCATTTCTACGAGGGCCGGTGGCTGCGCAATCGGGAGTACCTGGACGACTACGCGCGCTTCTGGTTCAAGGGGGGCGGCGAGCCCCGCCGGTACAGTTTCTGGGCGGCCGATGCGCTCGTGGCGCGGGCCAAGGTCACCCACGATCAGCAGCTCTTAATCGACCTGCTGCCGGACCTTGTTCAGAACTACCGCGAGTGGGAAAAAACGCACCAGGATCCAAATGGCCTGTTTTGGCAGATCGACGACCGGGACGGCATGGAAATCTCGATCGGGGGCAGCGGATATCGGGCGACGATCAACAGCTATATGTACGGCGACGCCGCGGCGATCTCCGAGATTGCCGGCTGGGCCGGCAAGAAGGACCTCGCCAAGGAATTCCGCGCGAAGGCCGACCGCATCAGAGAACTGGTGGAGAGCAAATTGTGGGATGACCAGGCCGGATTTTACAAAGTACTCCCACGCGGAGAAGGGCGCGCGCTGGCCGATGTCCGGGAACTGCACGGATATGTTCCCTGGTATTTCAATCTGCCGGGGCCCGGCCACGAGAACGCGTGGAAGCAGTTGACGGACCCGCAGGGGTTCAGTGCCCCATACGGCCCCACCACCGCCGAGCGCCGGCACTCGCGGTTCATGTTCCCCAACCCGCACGAGTGCCTGTGGAACGGCCCTTCCTGGCCATTCGCCACGGCGCAGACGCTGACCGCGCTTGCCAACCTGCTCAACAACTATCAGCAGAAATCCATCGGCAAGAGCGAGTATCTCGAACTGTTGCGCACCTACGCGCGGACTCAGCGCTTGAAACTGCCGGACGGGCGGGTGATTCCATGGATCGACGAGGACTACAATCCCGACAGCGGAGAGCCGATTGCCAGGACTATCCTGTATCGTAATCACGATGAAAAGAAAGACCGCGGCCGGGATTACAACCACTCCACGTTCGCCGATCTCGTCATCACGGGCCTGGTGGGGCTGCGGCCCCGGATCGATGGCACAGTCGAAGTCAATCCGCTGGTTCCCGAGGGAGCATTGTCCTACTTTGCTCTGGCTGGGGTGCCGTATCACGGTACGGCTCTCGACATTGTGTACGATCGCTCTGGCAGCCGGTATCACAGAGGCGCCGGCCTTCACGTCTTCGCCGGCGGACAGGAGATCGCGTCGTCGCCGCGGTTGGCACGGCTCACCGCTACCCTTCCGCAGACCAGCGGCGGCTGGCGTAAGTACCAGAACAACCCGATTATCGGCGGGCGGTACGGCACGGTTTTCGATATCGCCGTTTTGCAGGAAGGCCCCGGGTATCGCCTGTGGGGTTCGTGGCGGCCGAAGAAGAGCCTGGCGCTGTTCGAGAGCAGGGACGGGATCCACTGGAGCGAACCTGAAATCGTCTTCGGGGCAAACGCGAGCTCGGGTTGGGAGGACGACATCAACCGGCCGGCGGTGGTCAAACGGGCAGATGGATATCATCTGTGGTACACCGGGCAGGCCCGCGGCCATTCGTGGATCGGCTATGCGACCAGTCCCGACGGCAAGACCTGGAAGCGGATGAGCGCACAGCCGGTGCTTTCCGCGGAACAGCCGTGGGAGAAAGTCGCGGTCATGTGCCCGCACGTGATGTGGGACGAGCAGTCGGCGCTGTACCGCATGTGGTACTCCGGAGGCGAACAGTACGAACCCGACGCCATTGGCTATGCCACCAGCCCCGATGGGGTGACCTGGACGAAGCAGCGTTCCAATCCGGTATTCGGCCCAGACGCGGAGAAGGTCTTCGATCAGGCGCGGGTTACGGCGTGCCAGGTAGTGCGCCGCGGCGGTTGGTACTACATGTTCTACATCGGGTTCCGCGATATCGATCATGCGCAGATTGGCTTAGCACGCTCGCGGGACGGCATTACCGGCTGGCAGCGGCATCCCGATAATCCGATCGTCCGTCCCGGCGAGAACTCCTGGGATCACGACGCCTGCTACAAGCCTTTCGCCATTTTCGACGGGACAAAATGGCTGCTGTGGTACAACGGCCGTCACGGCTCCCTGGAGCAGATCGGCATGGCGCTGCACGACGGCGAGGATTTAGGCTTCGATCGATAGTAGTCGGCAAGCGCTCAGACGAAGAAAGCCGCTACCTTGGGAGGACGCGCATCAGCCGATGCCGGTGCCCACGGGCTTGGATTGCAGACCTTCGATGGCCGTCCGGCAACTCTCCGGGACGGGAACCGTCTCGTTCCTGCCGTAGTCGAAGACCACTATTGTGGAGTCCACCTCGGCGGCGACCGTATCGAGGGCCTTGCTCACCACCCGATGTTGCATTTGGAAGCTGCGGTTCCCGATCCGCGTCACCCTGGTACCGATCCAGACCGTGTCAGGGAAGGTCAAAGGGCGTTTGTAATCGCACGAAACACTGGCCAGAATCGGCCCGATGCCTGCCGGCGGCAACGATGGCCACAGGCCGATGCGCATCAGATATTCGACGCGCGCACTCTCGCACCAGCGCAGGTACGCCAGGTTGTTCACGTGTCCGAAAGCGTCATGGTCTCCCCATAGCAGAGGGACAGTAACCACGACGGGAAAATCGATCAGAGCCTCATGGCGATGTTTCATTGGGACGACTTAATCCACGGTCATGCACTTCCCGGGGCTGACGCGGAAGAGCTGGCCGAGTTTTCGCGCTTGCGGCGCGCTGATGCTTCGCTTTCCCTGGACTGATTCAAATGTTAGCTCAATTCGGGAAGGAGATCCCGACAAAATTCGATCCGGAGAGGAAACGCGCTGAGGGAAAGAGAAAGGAGAACCAGCAGGAGACGGAGCATCAAGACGTAGAGTAGCAGGGGGCGGGGTTAGACCCAGCCCCCTGTACGCAAACGCTACTTCTCGGCGTCCGGCTCTTCGTGATCGCGGCCTTCGCGCGCCGCTTTCAAGCGTTCTTCGCGGCGCTTGGCCCGGTCGGCCGCGCGCTTCACCAGCTCGCTGCCCACCAGTTCGATCATGGCCTGCTCGGCGCCATCGCCCTTGCGGGGTCCCAGGCGCACGATGCGGGTATAGCCGCCGTTGCGCTGTCCGAACCGGGTACCCAGGGTATCGAACAACTTCTTGACGGAATCGGGAGTGCGCAACACCATCGCCGCCTGGCGGCGCGAGTGCAGCGTATCCGTCTTGGCCAGCGTGATCATGTGCTCCACCAGCGGGCGGACGGCTTTCGCCTTCGGAACCGTGGTGACGACGCGCTCGGCTTCGATGATGCTGGTGACCAGGTTGCGCAGCAGCGCATTGCGGCCGCTCGTGGTCCGCTTCAGTTTGTATCCAGCGTACTTATGTCTCATGCGCTACTCTCCCAGCTCCGGCTGGCCCTCGTCCTCGGGACCATAGTCGGCCACGCCGCCTACCTGCGGGGGCGGCGCCACCAGCCGGCCATGCACATCGATGCGCATGCCCAGCGAGAGGCCCATATTCGCCAGAATTTCTTTGATTTCGTTGAGCGATTTGCGGCCGAAATTCTTGGTACGCAGCATTTCGGCTTCGGTCTTCTGCACCAGTTCCCCGATGCTCTGGATGTTGGCGTTCTTCAGGCAGTTGTAGGAGCGAACGCTCAATTCCAGTTCTTCCACGGAGCGGTTGAGGACTTCGTTGATCTTGTCCATGCCGCGCTCGCTGACTTCTTCGGTCTGCTCCGCCACTTCCTCGAAGTTGATGAAGATCGTCATGTGATCTTTCAGCAGCTTGGCGGCATACCCGATGGAATCCTGCGGCGAAACCGCGCCGTTGGTCCAGACTTCCAGGGTCAGCTTGTCGTAATCGGTCATCTGGCCGAGGCGCGCCGCTTCCACGCTGAAATTGCACTTGCGCACGGGTGAGTGCACCGAATCGATCGGGATGTAGCCCAGCGCCAGATCCTCGTCGAAGTTCTTGTCCGCGCTCACATAGCCGCGCCCCACCTTGAGGCGCATTTCGATGGAAAGCCTGCCGCCTTCGCTCACCGTGGCCACGTGGACATCGCGGTCCAGCACTTCGACGTCCGCGTCGCATTCAATCTGCCCGCTGCGCACATCGCCGTGCTGATCCACGCTCAGGCGAACGGTTTTCATGCCGTCGCCCATGATTTTGAAGGGAATCTGTTTGAGGTTCAGGATGATATCGGTGGCGTCCTCGACTACGCCCGGAATCGGGCTGAATTCGTGTTCCACGCCTTCGATGCGAACCGCCGTGATGGCCGCGCCTTCAATCGAGCTCAGCAGCACGCGGCGCAGACTGTTGCCGATGGTGGTGCCGAACCCGCGTTGAAAAGGCTGGGCCGTAAACATACCATACCGTTCCGTAAGGGTCTCGGTATTGGCGACCAAACGTTTGGGTTTTTGAAAGCCCTTAAACATAGAATCCTCGCTTGAACCCCGGATACGGGGTTCCTCCAAGTCCGCTTACTTCGAGTACAACTCGACGATGAGCTGCTCGTTCAACTGAATCTGCACCAGGTCCTCGCGTTTCGGCAAGCTCTGGATACGACCCTTCAAACCTTCCCGGTCCACATCGATCCAATTCGGCGCCGGAGCGTGCGCCGTGGCGTCGCGGGCCGCCAGGATGGTGGCATTGTTCTTGCTGTTCTCGCGGACGGAAACCACGTCGCCCACTTTGATCATCGCGGAGGGGATGTTGCACTTGCGGCCATTGACGTCGATGTGGCCATGGCTGACCACCTGGCGGGCCTGGGCGCGGCTGGTGCCGAAACCCATGCGGAAGATGACGCTGTCCAGGCGGCGCTCCAGGTTCTGCATCAGGTTTTCGCCGGTGATGCCCTTCTGCAACGCTGCTTTCTCGAACGTGATGCGGAACTGCCGTTCCAGCACGCCGTATACGCGGCGGACCTTCTGTTTCTCGCGAAGCTGCAGGCCGTAGCCGACAATCTTCTTGGCGCGGTCCTTACCGTGCTGCCCCGGAATGAAGTTGCGCTTTTCGATGGCGCACTTCTCGCTGTGGCAGCGCTCGCCTTTGAGATAGAGTTTCATGCCCTCGCGCCGGCATTGCCGGCACACGGGGCCAATATATCTTGCCAAGTTGCTTTCTCCTTACCTTTTCTGACTCAGGTGCGGTTTACAGCCATGGCAGGCCTTCGTCCCGCTTACTAACGGTTGACAGACGACAAAAGACGATCGTCTGTCCCACCTACACTCTGCGCTTCTTCGGAGGACGGCACCCGTTGTGCGGGATGGGCGTCACATCCTTGATGGCGCGAACTTCGATACCGGCGGTGCTCAACGCGCGAACCGCCGATTCACGGCCCGAACCGGGGCCGGAAACGCGCACTTCGACGACGCGGAGCCCACTTTCGTTGGCCTTGTTGGCCGCCGTCATGGCCGCCTGCTGGGCGGCGAAGGGGGTGCCCTTGCGCGAACCGCGGAAACCCAGCGAACCCGCGCTCGACCAGGAAATCGTATTGCCTTCCTGATCGCTGATGGTCACGATGGTGTTGTTGAAGGTAGCCTGGATATGCACCACGCCCGAATGGACGACGCGCTTTTCCTTCTTCTTGAAGCTCTTCTTCTTGCCTGCTTTGGCTGCCGGCTTACCTGCTTTAGCTGCTTTAACTGGTGCTTTTGCCATACGATCCTATGTCTTACCCGTCGCCTTCTTCTTGTTCGCAACGGTGCCGCGGCGCGGACCCTTGCGGGTGCGGGCGTTGGTATGCGTGCGCTGCCCGCGTACCGGCAGGCTGCGGCGATGCCGCAATCCGCGGTAGGAACCCATCTCGATATGCCGCTTGATGTTCATCGAGATTTCTTTGCGCAGGTCGCCTTCGACCGCGCCTTCTTCTTCCAGAATCGTACGAATATGGTTGACTTCGTCTTCCGTCAGATCGCGAATTTTCTTGTTGAAGTCAATCCCGCACCGGTAAAGCAGAGACTTCGAACGGGTACGGCCGATGCCGTAGATGTACGTAAGCCCGATCTCGGCTCTCTTCCCAGGCGGCAAATCCACACCGGCTAAACGTGCCATATGTCTTCTCTTATCCCTGTCTCTGTTTGTGTTTCGGGTTGACGCAAATGACACGCACCACACCTTCGCGGTGGATCACCTTGCACTTGTCGCAAATCTTCTTTACCGACGCTCGTACCTTCATAAAACCCCTTGGCGGGCGGATTTCCTGCCGCACCCTTAAAGCTTTCGCGTAATCCTGCCACGCGTCGGATCGTGAGGCGATAACTCCACCTCGACCCTATCGCCCGGAACCAACCGGACAAAATTCCTTTTCACCGCGCCCACCAGGTGGGCCAAAACCTTTTGCTGCCCTTCCAACACCACCGAATAAATGGCGCTGGGCCGCTCTTCCACCACCGTGGCCGCTACCTTCCGGCCTCCGCTTACGGCCTCGTCAGCACCCACGGTCCGTTCTCCGTCACCGCGATGCAATGCTCGAAATGAGCGGAATTCGAGCCGTCCTTCGTGACCGCCGTCCACTTGTCCTTCAACACCACGGCCCCCGCCTTCCCGGCGTTCACCATGGGCTCCACCGCCAAAACCATCCCTGCCTTCAACCGCGGATTCTCGTTCTTGCGATCCACGTAATTGGGGACCTGCGGTTCCTCGTGGAGTTGCGTGCCGATTCCGTGCCCCACATACTCCCGGACAATCGAAAACCCGTTTCCCTTGACGTGATTTTCCACCGTGCCGCACACGTCAAACAGCCGGTTCCCGGGCCGCACCTGATCGATGGCGAGTTCCAGGGATTCCTGCGTCACCTGGAGCAGCTTGCGCGTCTGCTCGCTGATCTCGCCGATCGGCACCGTAATGGCCGAATCGCCATAATACCCGTCCAGCTTCACCCCGGTATCGATGGAAACAATGTCGCCCTTTTTGAGGATCCGTTTCACATTCGGCATCCCGTGGACAATCTCATCGTTCACCGAGGTACACAACACAAACTTGAAAGCCTCGCCCGCCGCCGGCACAAAGTAGCCCTTAAACGCGGGCTTCGCCCCGGCATCGGCGATCATCTTCTCGGCGGTCACTTCGAGGTCCATAGTGCTGACCCCCTCCACCGCCATCTCCTTCATCTTCTGAAGGATCTGCCACACCAGCAGCCCGCTGCGCCGCATTTTCTCCAGTTCGGCGGGCGTTTTTCGAACAATCAAGCTGACTCCATCATCTGGCAAATCTTGCGATGCACCGCTTCCGGCGAATCGGTGCTGGCATCCACTTCAACCACCCGGCGTCCCGCCGTCCGGAAGTACTCTAACACCGGCCGCGTCTGCCGTTCATACGCGTCCAACCGCCCGCGAATCACGGCCTCTTTATCGTCCTCCCGGACAATCAGCGCCTCCCCGTCCAAATCGCACACGCCCTCCACCCGCGGAGGGTGGGAGGAGACATTGTACAGGGTGCCGCAGCGGGGACACTGCCGGCGTCCGGTCAAACGGGCAATAATAACATTGTAATCTACTGCGAGGTGGATCACCACCTCACGGATTCCCCGCCCTTTCAGCCACTCTCCCAGGTTCTCTGCCTGGTCCAGTGTCCGCGGGAACCCATCCAAAATAAAACCCCGGGCGGCGTCGGCTTCGCTCAGCCGCTCTTTCACCATCTCGTTCACCACGGAATCGGAAACCAGCGCCCCCGACTGCATGGTGGCCACCATCGACGTTCCGGCCTCGGAACCCGAACGAATCCGGTCCCTCAACATGTCCCCCGTGGAGATATGGGGAACCCGCAGGCATTGGGTTAACTTCTTCGCCTGTGTACCCTTACCCGAGCCTGGCGAGCCGAACAGTACGATTGCTTTCACAAAATAACAACTTAGCGGCGTCCACGAATACGGCCCGACCGCGGCGTGAATCCTTCATAGTGCCGCATGATGAGCTGTGCTTCGATCTGGTTGATGGTATCCATGGCCACGCCGACGACAATCAACAGGGATGTGCCGCCAAAATAGAAGTTCACGCCCAAACCTTCCAGAATGAACCGGGGCGAAACGCGGTCGATCCAGTTGCCCAGCAAGGGCAGGTGATTCAACTTGATCCCGGAGATCATAATGTCCGGAATCAGGCACAGGATCGACAGGTAAATACCTCCCACCACGGTAATCTTGGTGAGGATATTGTTCATGTAATCGGCCGTATTGCGGCCGGGACGAATGCCCGGAATGAAACCGCCGTACTTACGCATGTTGTCGGCGGCCTCATTGGGATTGAAAATGATGGAAACGTAGAAGAAACAGAAGAAAATGATGCCCGCCACGAACAGGCAGTAGTAGAGCGGTTCGCCGTGCTGGATGCTTTTCAACGTGGCCGAGAGCCAGCCGATGTTCTTGACCCAGCCCATCTGCGCCAGGGTCTGCGGGAAGGCCAGAATCGAGGAAGCGAAGATTACCGGAATCACGCCGCCGGCGTTGACTTTGAGCGGCATATGGGTCGATTGCCCGCCCATCACGCGGCGGCCCACCACGCGCTTGGCGTATTGCACCGGAATCCGGCGCTCGCCGCGCTCCACCAGGACGATGAAGGCTACCACCGCGATCATCATGCCGATCAGCATGATCAGCGTGATGGCGCCCCAGTCGTGGATGGTGAACACGTGCTGATAGATGTTGGCGATGGCGTTGGGCAGCCCCACCACGATGCCGGTGAAAATGATCAGCGACATGCCGTTGCCGATGCCTCGCTCGCTAATCTGCTCGCCCAGCCACATGATGAACGCCGTGCCGGTGGTCAGCGAAATGATGGTCAGAAAAACAAAACCGATGCCCGGGTTGATCACGATGCCCTGCTGCATCGCCTGCAAGCCCTGCGAGATGCCGAACGATTGGAGAACCGAGAGGATGATGGTCAGGTAGCGAGTCCACTGCGTGATCTTGCGGCGGCCCAGTTCGCCTTCCTTCTGCAGCTTTTCCAGGGTGGGGACCACCACGGTGAGCAATTGCAGAATGATCGACGCCGTAATGTACGGCATGATCCCTAACGCAAAAACCGACAGCCGCTTGATGTTGCCGCCCGCGAACAGATCGAAGAAGCCGAAGATCGATCCCGAGTTGGAGCTGAAGAACTCCTCCCATCGCGTGATGTTGATGCCCGGCGTCGGGATGTGGCCGCCCAGACGGTACACCGCCAGCAGAGCCAACGCAAACGCTAACCGTTTGCGGAGGTCCGGTACCCGGAATATGTTGGCGAACGCTTCCAATAGCTTGTTCATGGCACCCTTCGATACTTAACGCTATTCGCTCTTAGCGCCAATCACCTGCGCCGTTCCGCCGGATGCCTGGATCTTCTCCAGTGCCGACTTGGAAAAGTGGTGTGCTTCCACCGTAATTTTGCGGGTCAATACGCCGGTGCCGAGAATCTTCAGGCCGTCGTGGACCTTGTGGATCACGCCCGCCGCCATCAGGCTGTCCACGCTGAACGTGTCGCCTTCCAGTTTTTCCAACTTGCCTAAATTGACAATGGCGAACTGCTTCTTAAAGATGTTGGTAAATCCACGCTTGGGCAGCCGGCGATGCAGCGGCATCTGGCCGCCTTCGAAGCCGCGCTTCTGGCTGAAGCCGGTGCCGGCGCGCTGGCCCTTGGAGCCGCGCGTCGAGGTCTTGCCCATCCCCGAACCCATGCCGCGGCCGATCCGCTTGCGGCGCGTCACCTGCCCGGCGGGAGGTTTTAATCCGCTGAGATTCATATCTGTCTCCTTACTCGACCACTTGCAGCAGGTGCGGAACTTTCTTCACCATTCCGCGGAACACCGCCGTGTCCGGACGCTCCACCACCTGGTTCAGCTTGCGCAGCCCCAGGCCCTTCACAACGCGCTTCTGCTTCGCGGGCGTGCAGATCGGGCTCCGGTACAGCTTAATTTTGATCTTGCCTTCCATTAGACTTGACCCCTTCTACAGCTTGTCGATGGCCAGACCGCGCATTTCAGCCACGGCGTTCTTGTCGCGCAACGATTCCAGCGCCACGATGGTCGCCTTCACCACATTGTGCGGGTTGCGGCGCCCGATGGACTTGGTCAACACGTTGGGCACGCCGCACGCCGTGATCACCGCGCGCACCGCGCCGCCCGCGATCACCCCGGTTCCGGCCGCGGCCGGCTTCAGCAGCACCTGGCTGCTGGCATACTGGCCGAGCACCCGGTGGGCGATCGTGGTTTCCAATACATGAACTTTGCGCAGGTTCTTCTTGGCGGCTTCGATGCCCTTGCGGATCGCGCTCGGCACTTCCTTGGCCTTGCCGACCCCGTAGCCCACCACCTTCGCCTGCGGGTCGCCGATCACCACCAGCGCCGAAAAGCTCAGGTTCTTGCCGCCCTTCACTACTTTGGTGACGCGGTTGATCGCCACCACCTGCTCTTTGAGATTCAGCGTCGCCGGGTCGATGCGTTTCACTATCGTAGCCATGAATTAAAACTCCAGTCCCGCTTCGCGCGCCGCATCCGCCAGCGCCTTCACGCGCCCGTGATATTGATAACCGCCGCGATCGAAGACCACGCTCTTGATGCCCTTTTCCTTGGCCCGCTCCGCCACCAGCTTGCCAATCGCCTTGGCCGCCGCCACGTTGCCGCCTTTGGCCTTGGCGTCCTTATCGACGGTCGAGGCGGACACCACCGTGGCGCCAGCCACGTCGTCGATGACCTGCGCGTAGATGTGCGCCTCGCTGCGGAAGATAGCCAGGCGCGGTCGCGCCGCCGTACCCGACAGCTTGCGCCGGATGCGCACGTGAATACGCTTGCGGATTTCTTTCTTTTCAGGCTTTTTGATCATTTGGCACTCGCCCCGGTCTTACCGACCTTCTTGCGTAGCGCCTCGCCCGTGTAACGGACGCCCTTGTTCTTGTAGGGATCCGG
>PLDO01000617.1 GCA_003136215.1 Bryobacterales bacterium | reverse complement strand
GCTCCGCCTTGTCCATCCGAGCCAAGCTCGGACTTCTTCCGCCCCTTTTAGACGGCGCACTCGCCGCGGCCCAGTTTCAGGGAGTAGGCCTCGGTATCGCCCCAGTCCTGATAGATCTCCGGGAAGAGTTCGGCGGGCTTGGCGAGGTCGCGGGTGAGTTCCCGGAAGGTCTCGATCTTGTGGCGCAGGACGTAGTCGCGGAAGCTCTCACCGTCGAGCCGGTTAGCCTGGAAGTGGGCGATGACGCGCTGCACGGCCTCGGGCCCCAGGCGCGCGGGAATGGACTGCACCGCCAGGCCAAAGCGCATGATGCCCTGCTCGTCGTACCCGCCGCCAAGCAGCATCTGGTAGTAGGGAACCTCGCGGCCGTCGATCTTGCGGGCGTTGCCGTAGAAGCCGAAATCGGCGATCCAGTGATGGCCGCAGGCGTTCGGGCAGCCGCTGGCCTTGATGGTCAGGCGGCGCACGCGCGGGTCGTCGTACTGCCGTACGGCCTGTTGTAGCGCGGCTCCCAGGTTCATGGTCTTGGTAATGCCGAGATTGCAGGTGTACGCGCCCGGGCAGGTGAGCACGTCGTCGATCTGCCCCGCGCCGCCCGCGCCGAGCCCGAGTTCGCCCAGTGCGGCGTAGACCTGCGGCAGGCGGCCCAGCGGCACGAAAGCCAGGACCACGTTCTGGTTGATGGCGGTGCGCAACATGCCGTCGCCGGCGGTGGCGGAGATCCTGGCCAGACCGCGAAATTGATCGCCGGTCAGGTTGCCCTGATCCACCGTGACGGTCACGGCGGCGTACCCGGTCTGCTTCTGCTCTTTCACGTTGCTGGCGAGCCAGGCGTTGTAGGCGGGGTCGCCGGAGGCCGGTTGGTTGATCACGGGGAGCAGGGCGCCGTTGCCCAGCGTTGGCGCGTGGGACTGGTATCCGCCGAATCCCTCGGGCACAAGGGCGGGCCACTCGATGCCGCCGTTCTTCAGAATGTCCTCGTACTCTTTGGCAATCTGCTCTTTCATCCAGGCGAGACCGCGGTTGCGCATGACGAACTTCATGCGCGCGGTGTTCTTGTTCTGGCGGTTGCCGTACTGGTTGAAGACCCGGATGACGGCTTCGCACCAGTTGAGCAGGCGATCTTCGGGGATGAACTCGTCGAATAACTGAGCCTCGGTCGGCAGGGGGCCCAGGCCGCCGCCGATGACCATGCGGAAGCCGCGCTGGCCGTCGCGAATCACGGCGCGCAGGCCGACGTCGTTGATGGCGCCCTGAATGCAATCCTGGTGGCCGCACCCGTCAAAGGCAAACTTGAATTTGCGCGGCAGGTTGCCGGTGAGGTCCTTGCGCAGGAACGCGTAAGCAAGGCGCTGCGCGTAGGGGCGCACGTCGAAGACTTCGTCCTGCGCAATGCCGGCCCACGGGCAGGTAGTAACGTTGCGGACGGTGTTATAGCAGGCCTCGCGGTTGGTGAGTCCGACATCGGCCAGGAGGTGCATGAGATCGGCCACGCGGTGGAGAGGGACAAAGTGATACTGGATGTTCTGCCGGGTGGTGAGGTGGCCGCGGCCACCGCCGAACTCGTCGGCCACGCGCGCCAATTGACCCACCTGTAGGGCGGTGAGTAACCCTCCGGGGATTTTGCAGCGCACCATCTGGACACCGGCCTGGCGCTGTCCGTAGATGCCGTGTTTCAAGCGGAATGGACGGAAGTCAGCTTCGGTAATCTCCCCAGCTAGGAAGGACATTGCCTTGGCACGGAAAGTTTCGATCTCTTCCCGAACCGTTCTATCATGCTGATTATCAAGCGTTTCACGCTGAGAAACAGCTTCCTCGATGGTTGTTGCCATAATCACCTAAATCACCTGGAGATTAATCTCCCTAATGTACTAGAGATTATCCTATTTGGACCCTGAAACGCAATAGGCAGCCACGACAGGGCGCGCCCCTGGCAGCAGCCGGGCGGCACCGGGTACCTGGCAGCAATTCAGCTACCGAAGTGGGGCAGCCGCCAGCTACAGGTCTTTGGGCGTCAGGCCGGTCTTCTTGGCGAGCACCTTCACTGCCGTGGGGCCAAGAGTGACTCTGTCGTGGTAGGCAAACAGGATATCGGGCCAGCCGAGGCGTTCGAGGATTCGGTGAGACGTGCCACCTTGTCGTTTGATCCTCCAGCCGATGCGAAGCAGCGCGGCCAGAGCCTTCGGCGCTTTGACGGACGGCCAGTTCTGAGATGGATTCTTAGGCGGCAATGAAGGAGACGTTCATGGGTCCTGACAGGGCTTCGCCGTGCTCCAGACGGTCTGCGATCAGTCGCAGTGCCAGTGCCTGAACCGCCGCGGTGGCCTGCTTCTTGGTGCGGCCGTACGCCGTCACGCCGGGTAGCGCTGCAATATCGGCCAGCCAGCGCCCGTCCTCTTCCCGGTAGTACTCGATGGCCAGCGAGAACCCTTCGGCAGCCAAGGTCTTCGGCATGTCTCTATCATGCCACCAAAAACATTCCGGAGAAAGGCGGTCGCGGCGTCACCCGGCCCGATCAAAACTACTTGCCCTTGCTGAGCTTGCGGTAGTAATCGGCCACCTTGTCCTGGTAGCCAAGCGGCACTTTCTCGCCGCCGGGACTGCGCACGCTACCGGTGCCGTTAGCGTCTTCCACCTTCCGGCGGAGTTCCATTTCGACCTGCTGGATGCCGCCCATCAGGGTAGCCTGGATGCGCTCGGCAAGCAGCGGATCGTTGGCGTAGGTGTTGGGATTGAGGCGCTGCATCTCGCGGATCAGGTCTTGCAGATCCTTGACCATGGCGGGGTCGTTGCCCTGCGCCTGCTGCTCGAGTTGGTGGAGCGTCTGGAGCGTTTGGCTGTAGTTATTCTGGAAGTCCGCCGGGTTCACCGGCGGCAGGCCGTTGCGCGAGTCGGCGTACCCGAACCAGGGACCGCCGCTCGGGTTGCCGTTAGAACTGCCTCCACCGCTGTTGGTGGGACCGCCGGCTTGCTGCATCTGGCCGCCCTGCTGTCCGCCGCCCTGCTGACCTTGTTGTCCTTGTTGTCCTTGTTGCCCCTGCTGGCCTTGCTGACCTTGTTGGCCGCCGCCCTGTTGCCCTTGCTGACCCTGCTGCCCTTGCTGGCCGCGCTGAAGGGATTGCTGCCCGCGCTGACCGTTCTGGCCGGCTTGCCCCTGCTGCCCGCGCTGCGCGCTCATCTGCTCCAATTGCTGGCGCAGGTGCTCCACCTGTCCCAGCGCGGTCTCGGTTAGTTTGTCGCCCTGGCCGCCCTTGCCATCCTTAGTGCCCTGGCCCAGCGCCTGCTGGACCTCCTTCAACTGCTCTTTGAGTTGGTTGACGCCCTGCGTGATGGTGGCTTCCGACATCACGGCATAGCCGCCCATGCCGCGCCGAATCCAATCGGCGTTGCGCTGCATGTCGCGCTCGATCTCGGCCTGCTGCAATTCGCCGAGGGCGTCGCGCATCTTGGTGGCCGCCTTGCGCTGCGTGTTTTGCAGGTCGCGGACGGCGGACTGCATACCTTGCTGCAGGCGTTTGAGGTCCTGTATCTCGCTATCTTTTTCGCCGGCAAGCTGGCCGGCCTGCTCGCGCGTCAGCCCCTGGCTCTGCGGACCGAACGCCTTGCGCATCTGGCCTTCGAAAGCCTGCTGGCGGCGGGCCAACTCTTCTGCCTGGCGTGCCAGGTCTTCCACCTGGCTGGTGGATTCCTTGCTCCGCATGCCGGAGAGCATCTGCTCGGCTTCCTTCAAACGCTCCGCGGCGCGGCGCGCCTGCGCTTCGCCCTGCGGGGTTCCCGCCTGCTGGGAAGAGGCTGCGCCACGCATGTCGTCCATCGCCTGATTGAGGCGTTCCAGCATCTGGCGCATCTGCTCGGGACTCGCGCCGCGAACGCTGTTCTGCTGTTGTTGGGCGCGTTGCTGCGCCGATTGCTGCTGACCCTGTTGTCCCTGTTGTTGCTGGCCCTGTTGACCTTGCTGTCCTTGTTGACCCT
>PLDO01000141.1 GCA_003136215.1 Bryobacterales bacterium | reverse complement strand
GGTGGCCGAGGCGCTGCAACTCGTACTGGTCCGCCAGGTGATGCGCGATGCCGCCCAGCGAGTTCACGATCTTGTGGTATTCGCTCTTGAAAATGGCTTCGGCGAGCTTCAGTTTGGCCACCTTCTGGCGGAAACCGAACTCGATTTTGGCGCGCGTGCCGAGCTTCCAGAGGGGAGGCAGAACCGCGCCTTCTTCGAGGCCCTTGAAGTCTTTATACTTCTGGATGACCTGGTGAATCATGTACATGATCCAGGTGCNNTTGCCGTCGCCTTCGGTGGTCTGCGCCCAGAATTCGCCGGTGATCTTGACGATGGGCTTGACGCGCAGGCGGTCGACATCGATCTTGTTGAAGCTGTCGCGGCACCGTTCCAGGGCGGGCACGTACTCGTCGCCCTTCAACTGGTTGACAAATTTGCCGACGTATTCCGCGGTGTCGCTGAAGCCGCCGAGGTATTTGCCCATGCCTTCGTCGAGCTTCCAGGGGCGCTTCTTGCGGAATACCTCGTGGAGATAGTCCATGCTCTCGTCGAGGATGCGGTCGGTTTCGCCGGCCTGAACTTCGAAGGGACGCAGGGCGTAGGCAACTTCATTCATCACGTCGCCGCAGTTGAGCGAGTTGAGGATGCCGAGGAAGAAATCGATATTCATTTCCAGGCCGGCTTCGGCGTCGGATTGCGACAGGCCGCCGGACTGCTGGAAGAGGAGCACGCGGAAGCCGTCGAACCCGGCGTTACGCAAGGCGAGGCGATATTCGGCCTCATACATGCCGAAACGGCAGGGTCCGCAGGCGCCGGCCGTAAAGAAGACGTAGCGATCGATGATTTCCTGCTTGGGAATGCCCTGTTCTTCCAGGGTTTGCAGATACTGCACCAGGTTGCCGACGGTGAAGTAGGTGGGATTGCACTGGCCGTTGTTGCCATACTCCTTGCCCGCCTGGAACGCCTTGACGTTCGGGGTGGGAACGGCTTCGGCGCGATAGCCGAGACCTTCGAGGGCGCCGTGCACCAACTTCTCATGTTTCCAGGTGAGTCCGCCGAAGAGCAGCGTCGTTTGGGCGCGCTGATCCCTGGTGAAATGGCGCTCGGCGGGACGCTTGAAGTGGTGAACTTCGCGTTTGGCCACACCGGCTTCCCGTTCCAGGCGGGCGCGCTCTTCCGCCAGTCGCTGTTGGATGGTGTCCTCGATGGTGGAGCCGATCTGTACGAGGTTGGCAGACGTATGGGGCTTCGGATCGACAGTCTGAGTGCTCATGTAAGATACTTCCTTCCCAGTTTGGAGACAGTTTGGCGGTTTAAACGATTGAAAGAAATAGGATTCCATTGAATGGCGGATTGGCAGGGGGAACGGGGGAAAAAGCGGTGTGAGCGGGACTGTACGGGGACGGACGAAGAGGCGCGGTTGATGGATTATTCAACGCCGGTGCTTAGGCTTGCAGGAACGGGTTGACCACCGGAACGCCGCCCAGAACGGAGGCGTGCTGGAGGTCTTCCGAATAAAGCACACTGGCGCCCGCGAGGCGGGCCGCATGGACGATCATAGCGTCCCAAAACGAGATCCGGGTGAGGCGGTGCAGTTCGATGGCGGCAATCACGTCGCGAGCTTCAAAGCGAACCACGTTTCCGCGGGCCAACACTTCCACCTTGCGTTGCGCGTGTTCCGCATCGACCCCGAGTTTTCGGGTGATCGTCGCATAGTATTCCTGCAACACCTGGAGAGAGATTACCGCCCCACCGCGCAGTTGATGTTCCTGGATCAGGGCAGTCGCCCGCGCCTGCTTCTCCGGCGAGCGGTCGTCGTCGGTATAGACCAGGATGTTGGTGTCGAAGAACGCTAATGCGCTCATTTCCGCTCGTGGATTTCCTCGCGATTGAACTTCCAGCCTCGCGAGTTGCCGTGCGAGAGCCGGGAAAGCCTCGCGAATTCCTCGGCATTGGCAACTCGATCCGACGTTCCGGTCAGTTGCTCCAGGTAATCTCGTACCAACTGGTTCACACTCGTTCCAAGCACTTCAGCCTTCTGTCGGGCGCGCCGGATCACCTCATCATCAACGGATAGAGTGATGTTCATGTACACATAATACGTGCGCACAAGCGCCGTGTCAAGCAGAGTGTCGCAGCCAAGCATCGACACGAGTGTCTGCGCCACAAACAAGCGCTAGGTCCGGAGACTCGCCAGGATCTTCAAGTAGCGTGTGTGGAGCGCTTTGCGGTATGCCGCGAGGCTCAGGTGCGCGGTTTTGGCCTGTTCGTTGAGCCTGCGATCTGCCGCCAAGGCCCCCGCCGCAAGACGGACGCCGGCGCGTTCTTCGAAACTCGTATCGAAACCGAAGCCGAACAGGAAGACCGCCGGCGAAGGTGTGGCGTAGTTATCGGGCAATCCCAGCCTCTCGAACGGGAAACTCGACGCCCAATCGACGTGATAACCGATTTGCATGTTGGAGGGATTGACGGAGACCTGCGCATGGGTGACGCAGTTCTGGGCGGGGATTTTATACCGGCTGCGTAACATTTCCGTGAGCATTCCGGCGGCATGGACCTGGGCGGCGCCGACGCTGGTATTGGTCTTCCCGGCGGCGGTTTGCGCCTCGAAAGAAATCCCGATGAAGCTGTCGTTCAAATTGACGTAGAAATGCCGGTCATCGGCCCATACCGAGTGGCCCGCATGGTCGGCGGCATCGGTCTCGTTGACAATGCGGAACACCCGGCCGAAGCGATCGATGAGGAAGTTGTAGCAGCGGCGGCGGCGGACGTAGTCGAGCAGGGACTCGCCGACCCTCTTCAAGACGTTGTTCTGAGTGGACTCGAAGGGGGCTTGCAGGCTTTCCGTGGTATGGTACACGATTCCGACCGGGTCGGTCCGCTTCTCGCCGCTGGGCCGTTCGGGGTTGTCGCGGGAAAATGCCACATAAGCGCGCGGCCGGTGGCTGACGGCATACTGGTTTTCGATACGCAGGCCGTTGCTGTAGACCTCAAAGTCGCTGGCTTTTTCCACCGACCAAACATCCGCCGAGGGGACCGCCGCCAGTTCCAGGCGATAGACGGGCGGCAGGGTGCGCAGGGCAGGCTCCGTGTGCGACGCGGCATTGGCTGCGCCGAGCCTGTGCAGGGATAATGGCGCGAGCACGGAGACGAGCGCCAAGACGGCGAGAAGTCCGATTGTTCTGCGTAATTTCCAGTGCAATGCCCGGGGCGCCGGGCGGCCAAGCGGCGGGACCACCGATTGCAGGTAGCGCAAACGCCAGACAGGGTCGTGAATCTGCCTGGCTGTCCAATCCACCCACGGCCGCGGGGGCTGACATTTGTCTGGTTGCCGCATGACTGTTCAGATGATCGGCAGAGACCGCAAAATACCTTAGGCGCCAGTATCCCCTCGGCGTCAATGGCGGTATTTCTTCTCGCCCGCCTCAAGTCTCACCGGAAGACGATTCTGCCTGGGAGGCAACGGGCAGGAAACAAATGGCGTGAATGCGCAAGGAGGATTGTAGGCCTTGTTGAAGTCCAGGACGACCGCACCGTCAGGCGGCAGTTCCAAATCCAGAAACCTGCCGCCGCCATAGGTTTCTTTACCGGTGGTCGGATCGCGGAACACCAGAAGGAGAACCTTGGCATTGGGTTGTTCCATCATTGGATACAGCCGTAACTCGCGGCCCAGCAAACGGAATACGACGTATCCCGGGCACAGGGACTCCGCGATGCGGTGGGGAGCCGGGAAGAATTGCGCGGTGACGCGATACTCTTCCCGGGCGGGGTAGTACTCGATGGCGTGAAAATCGCGGCGAATCCGGCTCTGGGGATCTTTCATGCGGACCGAGTAGCTGCCGGCGGCCCCGAATACGGAGAGGCCCAGGCGCCCCACCCGGAACTCGTCCGCGGAGTTAGGTCGCACGGCGCGGGTAACCCCTTCCATTCTCACCGTCACCCGATTGTCGTCGAGTGTGAAGGCGCCGGCATGCGGGGGACCGTCGGGCAGGACGATGTCGTTGGATGCGGCACCGCCAAACCGGTTGTCGCCTTCGTGCAACGGGAAGCGCCCGGTAACCGTGAGCCAACCGCCATCGGCCGTCAGGGCCGCCTCGCGGGCGTGGCGCCATGAGGCGATTTCCGCCTCGAATGGCGTAGCCGCAAACAGCGCCCCGCCGGCGAGCCAGATGAGCATTGCGGTTCGACCCATGAGCCTCCCGTAACCGATTATCCTCCGTGTCGGCAATTATTTCGAAATCCGGGCGAGAGAAATGGAGCGCTCCGCCTACTACTTAGGTGCTACTCCAGGAAAACACTAGCGACACACCCGGCGGCGAGTAAACGTGGTTCATGAGCGAGCGGAAGCATGACGGCGCGAATTCGGTGGAAACAGCGGGAGACCGCACGCAAAATCGAAAAGCGGGCCCGCCAGACAACGGACCCGGTGGAGCGGCTGCGCTACGTGCGGAAAGTGATGGGCGCAAGGGATCCGTTCGAGGTATTCCGGCGGTGGCCGGCAAAAACGATCGCGGCAGTGGTATCGGCCGCGATCGGAGCGGCACTGTTGGTCTGGCGGATAAGTTAGGAGACTTGGCAATGAGCAACGGTGAACCGGAAAACAACCTGCCGCTTGGTCTGGACGTTGGCACCAGCCGCATCGTGGTAGCGCGCGGCATGGACCAGCCGCAATACGAATCGGAATTGAACGCCTTTATCACGATGCCGTATTCCCGGCTGGCGGAGAGTCTGCTGGAGCGGGAAGGGGTATTCCACGAGGTATCGGGCGGGGAACTGGTGGTATCGGGCAATGATGCGCAGCGATTCGCCGAGGTCTTTCACGTGGAGACCCGGCGGCCCATGCTTCGGGGCGTGCTGAACCCCCAGGAGCCGCACAGTCTGGCGGTGATGCGCAGCATCATCACGCGACTGGTGGGAAAGGCCGGGGTGGCGGGGCGAAAGATCTTCTTCAGCATTCCGGCGCCTGGTCTAGAGGGCAGCTCGGCGATTGCCTATCATGAAGCTTCCATCCAGGAGATTTTGAAGCAGTTGGGTTTCAACGCCCAGCCGATTCAAGAAGGGCTGGCGGTGGTGTTCGGCGAGATGTCCGGCTCCAATTACACGGGAATCGGGATTTCCTGCGGCAGCGGCCTGTGCAACGTGTGTCTGGCCGCACTTTCGGTTCCGGTAATCAGTTTCGCGGTTCCGAAAGCGGGCGATTACATCGACGCGCAGGCGGCGTCGGTGACCGGAGAACTGGCCACGCGGCTGCGCGTACAGAAAGAACTGAATTTCGTGGTGAACGGGCTCTCGGGAGACCGGGTGCAGAACGCGCTGTCGGTGTTTTACGACGACGTAATCCAGACTCTGGCGAACGCCTTGCGGTCCACGATATCCTCCACGCAGCGTCTGCCCAAGCTGGATCAATCGGTGCCGATTGTGCTGAGCGGGGGAACGGCGATTCCAAAGGGCTTCCTGAATCGTTTCACGACGGCGCTCGGGACCGGGGATTTCCCGATCAAGATTTCGGAGGTCCGCATGGCCGATGACCCGCTCAACTCCACCGCGCGCGGTGCGTTGATGGCCGCCCTCTGCTAAGTTCCGTGGAAGCCGCCGCCGGTCGCTGCACGGCGCCGCTGCCGGCTCCCTCGGTATACTGGCCGTAGTGCGGATGACTCTCGGGACCTATGTGTGGCTGCTCCGCCAAAGCCTCATCTCTACCCTGGACGACGGCTGTTTCGGCTACGCCAAGGCCGCGGCTTACTCCGCCCTGCTCTGTTTTTTCCCGGTGCTGACCAGCGCCGCCGCCATCCTGGTGCAGACTCGGGCCGAGTTCGTATCCGCCACCCTGGAGAACTTCCTTTCGCAGATCGTCCCCCCGGGCACCGAAGACCTGGTGGTGCAGCAGTTCCGCGTCATGGGGGAGCACCCCGCGGGCTTCCTGGTCGGCGCCGGGATCATCTCCCTGTGGGCCGCCTCGGGAGTGATCAAGAGCCTGATCGAGGGATTCCAGGCGGCTTACCGGGTGCCCCGCAACCGGGATTTCGTACGGCAAAGCGGCGTCGCCATGTGGCTGGTGCTGCTCTCCGCCATGCCGCTGATCTGCGCCTCCCTGCTGATTGTCTTTGGCGGGCAGGTGGAGCGGGTGGTCTTCCACTGGATGAAGCTCGATCCGTTCCTGACGCCGTTTGCGTGGGTCTGGCGGGACGCCAGCCGGGTCGCGCGCTACGTGCTTGCCTTCCTCACCACGACCACGGTGACGGCATTGCTCTACTACTACGGCCCCTACCGCAAACAGCGCTGGCATTACGTTTGGCGCGGCGCCATCCTGGCCACCATACTGTGGTTCTTCGCCACTCTGGGATTCGCCTGGTATGTGCGAAATCTTGCCCGCTACAACGTGATGTACGGTTCCATCGGCGCCGGCATCGCGCTTCTCGTCTGGATGTACCTGATCGCGCTGGTTGCCCTGATCGGCTGCGAGTTCAACGCCGCCTACGAGCGCACGGCGGGTGGGGGCTCCCGCTAAGAGTCAATTCCGCCCCACCTTCCGAGGCGGTATCCGCTACAATCTGTGATAGTGAAAAGCGCTGTGCTCGTCGTAACACTGGCCTCGTGTGCCCATGCCGCGGGCATTCCCATGACCCTCGTCTCCGACTCCGAAGCCGAAGCGCTGCACTCCGCTATCGTCCGCAAGGAAGCCTGGACGCTGGAGTCCATCCGCCACCTGCGCACCGACGCCGAGCGCTACGCCAAAGAAGGCCCGTGGAGCGTCACGACCGAGCGCCCCCCGGGTATCCCGATGGACGTCCACGATTTCTATAGCGAGGCCCCCTACTGGTGGCCCCAGGACGGCGACCCCAAAGCCCCTTATGTGCGGCGCGACGGGCAGACCAACCCCAACCGTTTTGTCGCCAACAAGAATGCGCTGACCGCCATGAGCGATGCCGTCTTCGCCCTGGGCGCCGCCGCCTACCTGCTGGACGACCCCCGCTACGCCCAGCGCGCCGCCCGCGATATCAACACCTGGTTCATCAATCCCAAGAGCCGCATGAACCCGCACATGGACCATTCCCAGGCCATCCGCAACTTCAACAACGGACGCGGCGCGGGTATCGTGGATGGACGCGTGTTCATCCGCGCTATCCAGGGGATGGAGTTCCTGGCTCAAACCGGAAACTGGGATCCGAAAGAACAGGCCGTCGTCAAGAAGTGGTTTCAGGACTACCTCCACTGGCTTACCACCAGCGACTACGGAAACTACGAAAAGCACGCCGGCAACAATCACGCCTCATGGTGGACCGCGCAGGTAGCCGCCATTGCCACCTTCGTGGAAGACGACCTCCAGGAGAAGGCCGCCTTCAACTACTACCGCGACCGCATCTTCCCACACCAGATCAAGCCCGATGGCAGCGCTCCGCGCGAAGAGGCCCGCACCAGGGGCCTGTGGTATTCCGCCTTCAACCTGGAAGCCCTCACGACGACCTGCCGGATCGCCCAAACCCAAGGCGTCGGCTTGTGGGACGCGCATGGTAAGAGCGGCGTCACGCTCGCCACCGTGGTGGAGTACCTCGAACCCTATCTTACCGACCCTAAGAAGTGGACCAAGGAACAGATCACCGATTTCTCGTACGACGGCTTGTACTTCCTGGCCTACGCCGGCATGGGGATGAAGAAGCCCGAGTACATCGCCCTCTACCACAAACTGGCGCGCTCCGAAGGCGCCAGGCTGGGCCTCACCGATCTCATCGTCAGCCGCTACGAAGCCGCCGGCCACCAGACGCGGCACTAGCGCGCCGGGCGGCCCTTGGCGCGCCCCCTTTCAAGCGGCGGTAGTCGACCGTAATACACCCGGGCCCTAAGGACTTCACGAGACCAATCTCTCCGGGCGTTCTACTTTCCCCAAACGCCGTGTCCCGCCCCAAGCGCAGTTTTCAAAAGTGACCAGATTCTGGATTCTTCGCGACGGCGATACTGGCGCTTGGCGGAGCCAAAGACGATTTCTGAAAAAGCTGCACTTTCGAGGATCAAAAACGGGCGGCCTGTGATATGCTCTGCAGAACCCGTTCCCTCAAATACAGAGTATCGGGTTCGGTGTACTGCTTTTCGCGGTTGAGGATAGACCCAATCCGCCCCTGTCTGAGCGCGGAATCGATGCAGCGCGCCCGTGAGGCGATCGTGCGCGATGCTTCAGTATCCTTTCGGGCATCTATCAGCAGGGGTGCTCTGTCCGGCAAGGACAATTCAATCCATGTGGAGAGGCGAAAACCAATGTTCAAACAGAATTGCTCGTCCGTTCCGGCAGCGCTCATTCTGACTTGCTTGCTCGGGGTGTCGGCCGCGCAGGCCCAGGGCACGGGATGCTACACCCTGGAAAGCTTGCAGGGCTCGTTTGGGGTTATCGGCACATATGGAAGCAACACCGCAGTCGCGCTTGGGGCGAGGACCAACGATGCAGCCGGCAATCTGACGGGAACCTTCGTCCTTAATTCGCCCACAGTTGGATCTACCACTGGAGCGAGAACGGTTACATCCGGCACGAATAAGGGAACCTTCACCGTGAATTGCGATGGAACCGGCGTGGTCACGCGCATCGCTACGCTCGCGGACGGCACTACGGCACCGGCCTTCGATGACTTCGTCATCACCGGGGCCGTTGTGCAAAACGGGAAACTCGTCGCGACGAACATCGAAGACGCCCAGCGAGTCCCCAGCGGACTAATTCCAGGCGGCCTGTTTTTGACTCGTAAGTATACCCGTCGCCCAGATTCTCAGACCGCCGGATGTTATACCCTGGCAAGTCTCCAGGGCTCCTATGGGGTTGTAGTGAACTATGATGCGAACCTCGCGATGGGACTCCAACCG
>PLDO01000098.1 GCA_003136215.1 Bryobacterales bacterium | reverse complement strand
GCGCGTCTTGGTGAAGAAATGCCCGGCCACGTCGAGCACGTGGGCCAGCGTCCACTCCTTCAGGTCGTCCGTGGGCGCATCGTACGACCAATAGACAAACAAGGGCTTGCCGACCACATAACTGCGCGGCACGAATCCCCAATAGCGGCTATCCAGGGAATTCTCGCGGTTGTCGCCAAGCATGAAGAGCATGTCCGGAGGCACGATTACTTCACCGTTGACGACGTTCCGCTCAAACATGTCGCGGCCCCGCGGGCTGGTGCTGGCTTCCGGCCGCAGCGGGAAGTTGTCGCGATAGTCGTCGGGGAATGTCGCGATGTGTTGCGTGTAGGGTTCGGTTAACCGGTGGCCGTTGCGGATCACTTGCCGGTTATCCAGCCGGATGCGGTCGCCAGGCAGGCCAATGACACGTTTGACGTAAGTCTGCCGGATGTCTTCCGGGTAGAGGAAGGCCACGATATCGCCGCGCGCAATCTCGCGATATGGCAGAAGGTGGGCTCCCAGGGATCCCGGCTGGGCGAAAGTCACCCGGTCCACCAGCATGTGGTCGCCTACGCGCAGCGTGCCTTCCATCGAACCCGTCGGAATCACGTACGCCTGGACCAGAGTTGTGGTGACAAAGAGGTATACGCCGAGTGTTACCGCCCACTCCGTGACGAAGCCGCGGCGAGTCTGCTTGCGGCCGGCGGACCAGGTGGCGGACGCCTGTTCACGAATCGTGGTGGTGAGCCAGTCGGCCGCCACGTGCGCGGCGAAGCGTAACGTGGCCATGCGGTTGGCGGTGCGCGCCAGATCGCGGCAGCGGTCACGGAAAACCTGCTGCATGGAGGCGCCATATTGCAGGCGAAAGTCACGCGGATACGCATAAAGCAGCACCGCGTAAATGCGGCAACAATTGCCGATCAGTCCGGCTTCACTTGTCATGAAATCACTCCAGAGAGCTTGCTCTTGGCCGCCAGCACCGCGCAGGTGAGGCGCTGCGCCTCGGCGCAAGCGGCACGTTTTCCGAGGACGGTCATCCGGTAATAGCGGCGGCGTTCGTCATCCAGTGCCGGGTCGGGGCGCTCGTCGGATTCCTCCACCAGACCCGCCGCCAGCATCCGCTTCAGGCATCCATAGAGGGTCCCGGGACCCAGTTGGAGGGCGCCGTCAGTCTGGCGCGCCACGTCCTGCATGATGCCGTAGCCGTGGCGCTCCTCGTCGGCCAGTGCGAGCAGGATGTGGAAGACCGGCGGCGTGAGTGGAAGCAGTTCCTGGGGCGATTGCGGCTTTGCCATGAATACATCCGTTACGGATATAGTAAGCTCCCCGCGGCTCTCTTGTCAATAGGTAAGAACGTTCACAACACGCCGGCAGTTCGGCGAAAATGGAATCCATGATGTCGGAACTCGTACTCCGGGCGATGACCACGGAGGACATCGCCGGCGGGCTGCGCCTGTGCCGCGCCAGCGGATGGAATCAGTTGGAAGAGGACTGGCGTCTTTTCATCGACTCGCCCGGTAGTGGCGGGTGGCTGATCGAAAGAGCCGGGAACATTCTGGGGACCGCCGCATACATGCGCTACGACTCCCTGGCTTGGATCGCCATGATGCTGGTGGACCCCGCCGAGCGGCGCGCGGGCCTGGGAGCGCGGTTGCTGTCCGCGGCGCTTGCCGCCGTGGCCGATGTTCCTTGTACGGGCCTGGATGCGACACCCGCCGGCGAGCCGCTTTACCGGCGGTTCGGTTTCGTGGAGGCCTACGGTCTCGTGCGGACCAAAGCGAAGATCGATCCCACCTGTTTTCCCTACGGCCCGGGAGACGCGCGCCCCATGCTGGCGAGCGACCTGGCGGCGGTCTGCCGGCGGGATCGCGAGGTTTTCGGAGCGGACCGCGGCCGCCTGCTGGCGGCGTTGTTCCACCGCGCCCCGGAGTGCGCCTGGACGGTTAATGACGGAGCCGGGGTCAAGGGTTACACTTTCGGACGGCCGGGCCGTCTCTATCACCAACTGGGCCCGGTGGTGGCCGCGGACCCCGGCACGGCACGGGACATGGTGACAAGGTGCCTCTCGCGCCTCGGCGGAAGAGTGTTCGCCATCGATGCGCCTCTGCTGGACGGGGAGTGGCTCGACTTCTTGAAATCGGCGGGATTTGTGGAAGAACGCCACTTTGTGCGCATGTTTCTCCGCGGACATGTACCCCCCGGGATGCCCGCGCGACAGTACGCCATCTGCGGCCCGGAGTTTGCCTGACGGCCGCTTTTTCCCCTTCGCAGCCACACTTTCCGGCATGAATCGCGGGGATATGGCAGAATGGGGGTTTGGGCATAACGCAGAGCGACTTGCGGAAAATCCCCGAAGGCAGCTAAAATCAACGCGTTCACAATATCCCAGGAGGAATCATGGCAGTTGAGCAGAAGGTGAAGCAGATTATTGTCGAGCAACTGGGCGTCGATGAGAGCCAGGTGGATAGCAACGCGTCCTTCGTGGACGACCTCGGCGCCGATTCGCTTGATATCGTCGAGCTCGTGATGGCTTTTGAAGAAGCGTTCGAGCTGGAAATCCCGGACGAAGATGCCGAGAAGATCACCACGGTCAAAGACGCGGTTGAATATATCGAAGGTAAGACGACCAAGAAATAATCGCGGGTCGGACCGGGGGGAACAGTTTTGTCACGAAGAGTCGTAGTGACCGGCGTCGGGCTGCTGACGCCGCTGGGGATTGGAACGGAAGTGTCGTGGGCTGCCATTCTGGCGTCCAGGAGCGGCATTGCGGGTATTACGGCGTTTGACGCCACCGCTTTTTCCTGCCGGATTGCGGGAGAAGTCAAAGGTTTCGATCCAGCCAACCATATCGAGAAAAAAGAAATCAAGAAGATGGGGCGCTTTATCCAGTTCGCCATCGCGGCGGCGGATTTCGCCCTGAAGGATTCCGCGTTGCGGGTGACGCCGGACATCGCCGAAGAAGTTGGGGTTTACATCGGCAGCGGGATCGGCGGGTTTGAAGTCATCGAGCGCGAGCATCAGACTCTGCTGGAACACGGGCCGCGGCGCATTTCGCCCTTTTTCATTCCCGCCACCATCATCAATCTGGCGTCCGGTTATGTTTCGATCAAGAGCGGCGCCAAGGGGCCGAATTCAGCCACCGCGACGGCGTGCACGACGAGCGCCCACTCAATCGGCGATTCCTTCCGCATGATCCAGCGCGGCGATGCCATTGCCATGATCTGCGGCGGCACGGAGGCGGCGGTCACGCCGATGGGCATCGGCGGGTTTGCGGCGATGCGGGCGCTTTCCACGCGCAATGACGAGCCCCTCCGGGCGTCGCGCCCGTGGGACAAGGATCGCGACGGCTTCGTGGTTGGCGAGGGCGCGGGAATTCTGGTGATCGAGGAACTGGAATTCGCCAAGGCGCGCGGAGCCAGAATCCTGGCGGAACTGGTAGGTTACGGGATGAGCGCGGATGCCTTCCACGTCACCTCGCCGCCGCCCGACGGAGACGGCGCGTTCCGCGTCATGCGCAACGCGCTGAAGGACGCCAAGCTGGTTCCCGGGCAGATCGATTACATCAACGCGCACGGCACGTCCACCGAGGTGGGCGACCGGGCGGAGACCATGGCGATCAAGCGCGCGTTCGGCGAGCACGCCTACAAGGTGGCGGTCAGTTCCACCAAGTCCATGACAGGGCACCTGCTCGGCGGCGCCGGCGGCATC
>PLDO01000501.1 GCA_003136215.1 Bryobacterales bacterium | reverse complement strand
ACGCCGGGCTCCTGCATGGTGACGCCATACAAAGCCTGCGCCGCTTCCATGGTTTTCTTGGAGTGCGTGATCACCACGAATTGGGTGTTGACCGACATCTCCGAGATCAGCCGGGTGAGGCGCCCAATGTTGGCCTCGTCCAGCGGGGCATCCACTTCGTCCAGCACGCAGAACGGGCTGGGCTGATAGCGGAAGATGGCCATGAGCAGCGCCACCGCGGCCAGCGCCTTCTCGCCGCCGGAGAGCAGTAGGACGTTTTGCAGGCGCTTGCCGGGAGGCGAACACACGATATCGATGCCGCTATCGGCGATGTTCTCCTGGTCGGTGAGGCGCATCTCGCCGGTGCCGCCGCCGAACAAGGTCTGGAATCCAACGCGGAAGTTGGCGTTGATGGCCTCGAAAGCTTCGGAGAATTTCTGCCGTGACACCAGGTCGATCTCCTGAATCGCCTTCTCGGTGTCGCGAATGGAATCGATCAGGTCCTGGCGCTGGGCGCTCAGGAAATCGTGGCGCTGCTGCGCCTCCTGATACTCCTCCATGGCGGCGGCGTTGACCGCGCCCAGCCCTTCGATACGGCTCCGCACCTCGTTGGCCGATTGCTCGGCTTCGGCGATGGCGTCGCTATCGGGGATGAGGTCGTCGGCGGCGGAGAGTTCCTCCACCGGGCAGCCGAGTTCCTTGCGGCTGGTTTCGTCCAGGTACTTCAGCTCGGCCTGCTTGCGCACCAGGTCGATCTCGATCTGGGAGCGCTTCTCCTGCATTTCCTGGACCGCGGCGCGCAGCCCCTTAAGCTCTTCTTCATTGGCGCGCAGGCCTTCGCGCATGCCCGCATCCTGCGTGGCCATCTCGTTGACCTGGGCTTCCAATGCAGTGATCTGCCCGGCCAATTGCGCGGAATTCCGGTCGAGTTCGATATTGTCCGCCAGCAGGCGCGCGCGCTGTTCGCCGAGGCGGGAGATTTCGGGGGCGATGGCGTTGCGCCGGTTGGCGGTCTCGCGGAACTGTTGCTCCAGGCGGCTCATGGCCGAGCGCTCGCCGCGGTAGCGTTCTTCGAGGGCCGCCAGTTCGGCGCGAATCACGGCGTGCTCCTCGACGATGGTGGCCGACTGGCCTTCCAGTTTCTCCAGTTCCGCGCGCTCGGTCTCCAGCGCCTGTTCGCTTTCCGCCCGCAGACGTTCCTTTTCGGCCACGGCGCTGGCGTTGCGCTCGCGCTGGTCGGCCGATTTTTCGGCGTCGCGGCGCAGGCGCTCCAACTCCAGGCGCGCCACGCTGACGCGCGAATTGGCGCGCGCCAGATCGTCGCCCAGCTTGCGCATTTCATGGTCCAGCGCGACGCGGTCTTTTTCACGCGATTGCTGCAAGGCGCGCAGGCGCTCCAGCTCGGCCTCGCAGCCGATAATCTCCTGGGTCAGCACGTCCAGCCGGGCGAGCATCTCATCGAGCGCCGCTTGCCGCCCTTTGAGCGTCACCGCAAGTTCGCGCGCTTCGCGCTTCATGGCCAGCGGTCCGGCCCCGCTCTTCTTGCCCCCGGTGACGGTTTGGCCGTGATAGCAGGCGCCATCCGTCAACAGGAAATAGAGGTGCGGATAGCTGACCGCCAGACGCTGCGCGGCGGCGCGATCCTCGGCCAGGAAACACAGGGAGACCCGCGGCATCAGGTCGATGGCGCGATCCTTGAATCCGTTGGTGAGGCGCAGCGAATCGCTCAGGCGCGCGCTGATGCCGGTCTCGGGGCCAATGGCGGGCTCGGGCAATCGGCCGCGGGCGTGGCCGTTGGGCTCCGGGTGGACCAGAAACGTGGCGCGCCCCTCCAGTTCGGCGCGGATGAAATCCAGACCGCGCTCCGCTTGCTGCCAGTTCTGCACCACCACGTACTCCAGCTCTTCGTGGAGGAACTCTTCCGCCGGTTTTTCGAACTGCGGGTCCACTTCCACGTAGTCGGCGAGCACGCCCAGGGGCTTGAGGTCGTCCGCCTTGCCCTTTTCCAGCGACGCGAAGAGGCGTTTGACGCTCTCCGTGGTGTAGGTGCGGTGAGCCAGCACCTGCTCCAGCGATTCCTTGCGCGCCCGAATCTGGCTGACCTCGGTCTTCATGCCATCGATTTCGCGGCGCAGTTCGCCGGCCAGGCGGCGGCGGTCCGCCAGTTCCTGCTCGGTGCGGCGGCGCTCGCCGGTCACCGCCTCCAGCTCCATCTGGCGCTGTGCCACGGTTTCGGAAAGCTGCTTGCGCGCGATGTCGATGCGTTCGATCTCCGAAGCGGCCACGGTCTCTTCGCGGGTGGCGCGCGCCGTCTCACGGTCGATGCCGGCCAGATACTCTTCGATCTGCGCCAGCTGGTTCTTCAGCGTGGACGCCTCGCCGAGCAGGCGCAGGATCACCTGCCGGCCGTTCTCGATGGCGCGCTCGCGTTCGCGGACCTTGAACTGCAGACCCTCGCGCTGCTGGTTGATCTCCGTCATGCGCTGGCGCGCCGTGGCGATCTCGCCTTCCAGCGCCTCCACGTTCTTCTTGTGGCCGCCGATCTCCTCGTCGAGGGCATCGAGGCGCAATCCCAGGTCGTGGGCGTCCTTCTCGTTCTGCGCGATGCGCTGCTCGATGGATCCGCTTTCCTGCACCTGCGAGGCGAGGCGCCCGCGGATGCGCTCCGCCTCCACCTGGCGCTCCGCCAGTTGCCGGCGCGCTTCGGTGAGCTGGCTCTCCACCTCGTAGCAGGCGGTCTGCCGGACCTCGTGCGCCTGTTCGCGCTCTGCCACCTGGTCGCCGAGCGACTTCAATTCACTAGCCGCGAAGTTCAGATCGATGGCCGTCTTGGCCGCATCGCGTTCCAGCAGGCGGTACTTGCCGCCCAGCACGACGCGCAGGCGGGCATCGAGTTCGATCTTCAGTTCACCGAAGCGCTTGGCCTTCCCAGCCTGCCGCTTGAGCGAATTCACTTGCCGGGTGACTTCCTCCAGAATGTCGTAGACGCGCGCCAGATTCTGCTTGGCGCCTTCCAGTTTGGCCTCGGCCAGCCGCTTCCTGGTCTTGAACTTGGTAATCCCGGCGGCTTCTTCGATCACGCCGCGCCGGTCCTGCGGCTTGGAGCTGAGGATTTGCCCGATGCGGCCCTGCTCGATGATGGCGTAGCTTTCCGGACCAAGTCCGGTGCCCATGAAAATATCCTGGATATCGCGCAGGCGGGCGGCGCGCCCGTCGATGAGATACTCGCTTTCGCCGGAGCGGTAGAGGCGGCGCGTGATGGTAACCTCCGCGTTCTTGGGCGGGTGCCCGCCTTCCACAGGTTGCAGCTTGTGCCCGGCGTTTTCGCGGTAGACGTCGGGATCCACCAAGGTCATGGTGACGTAGGCCATGCCGAGGGGTTTGCGGTCGCGAGTCCCGGCGAAGATCACGTCTTCCATGCGGACGCCACGCAGGCTCTTGGCGGATTGTTCGCCCAGCACCCAACTGATGGCATCGCTGATATTGCTCTTGCCGCAGCCGTTCGGGCCGACAATGGCCGCGATGCCTTCGCCGTTAAAGCGGAGTTCGGTGCGGTCGCAAAAGCTCTTAAATCCCTGTAGTTCGACGCGTTTCAGTTTCAGCAAAGCTTTAACCTCGCTTGGCTCGGGGGAGAGTTGTAACTATACTAAACTCGCTTGGCGCAAAAGTAAAGTACCCTCACCACAGCACTGAGTGTCCCAACCGGCAACACCACAATATCTAGTGTCGCATATCCGCAAAAATCAAGTGGCATAAGGCTCTGCCTTGTGCATCCGAGCGTAGCTCGGACCTGAAGTTTGGCCATTTCCAGGCTGCTGCGCAGCATTGGTGGGGCATGCTTCAGCTTGCCAGGCGAGCGAAGCTCGCGCCTGGAGATTGGCCATTCGCGCCGCGAATCTGCCGCGGCAAGGTCCTCGCAGGCGGAACCGCCTGCGCCACCAAGTCGTGCCGTCTGCCTGCATNNGGTGGGGCATGCTTCAGCTTGCCAGGCGAGCGAAGCTCGCCCATCCGAGCGTAGCTCGGACGTTTTCAGGCATCGCCCCCTCCCACGGAGGGCCATCGTGGACGGCGCTTTTCCCGAAAGGCGCGAATCCCCTCCTGGAAGTCCTCCCCGGCAAACACCTGATTCCGCACCTCGCGGGCGATGACGCCGGCCTCCCGCCAGTCCATGCCTCGTACCCGTTCGACGAAGTCCATCCCCTTTTGCACGGCCGTCGGACTGAATCCTGCCAGCTCCCGGGCGATTTCACCCGCCCGGCCCACGGCGTCATCCGCCACTTCGTGGGCAAGGCCGATGTCCCGCGCTTCGCCGGGGCCGAAGACGCGCCCGGTGAGGGAGAGTTCCAGCGTCCGCCGCTCCCCCAGTCCCGCCGCAACTGCCCGGTAAACCAGGAACGGCCATAAACCGAGGCGGATTTCGGTCAGTCCGAAGCTCGCCTCCGGCCCCGCCACCACAATGTGGCAGTTGGCCACCAATCCCGTGCCGCCCCCGAGGGCGGCGCCGTGGACGCCGGCGACGAGAGGTTTGCCGAGCCGCGCCCCAACGGTGAAGAGCTGCTCGTGGACCGTATTGATCTCTTCGGCATTGTCGGCCTGCGCAATCTCGCCTAAGTCCATGCCGGCGCAGAACGCCGTCCCATGGGCCGTGAGCAGGATGGCGCCCACCGCGTGGTCGGCGGCTGCCTGTTCCAGCGCGCTGACCAGGGCGCGGCAAAGGGCGGCATCCAGGGCGTTGCGCTTGTTGGGCCGGTTGAGGGTGAGGCGCAGAAGCCGTCCCTCGCGAACGGAATGCAAAACGTCAGTCATGGCGTGTGGGCTAGGCGGAAGGTTCACGGCGCGGAGCTCGCTGTTGGCTTGATTATAATCCCGCCGGAGAGGTAATGGGTCTAAAACAACTTGATACGCAGGAATTTCTGCGGATTCTCGCGGAACTCCTTGGCAGTCGTCTGGAATTCCTTCGCCATCCCCTGCATGTTGTCATACACGGCCGAATTGGTCAGCATCGGTCCCGCGTTGAACTCGTCCACCTGCTGGATGATGGCTACGGCCTGCCGCGTCCAATCGCCATAGGCGCCGTCCGACGTCATCATTTCCGCACCGTGCAGGCTCGCGATGGAGCGCCGCAGTTCGGCCACCTGTGCGCGCGCCTGCTCGTACTGCTGGGTATCTTGCAGCAGTGCCCCGCCGGTTCCCTGTCCCGATTGGAGGCGCGCCAGGCTCTCGTCCAATTGGCGGAAGGGCTCGCTGATCTTGCGGTACATCTCGTCCGTGTAGAGCGCCTGCCCGACCGCCGTAGTGGTAGCTGCGGCGACGTGGATGCCGCGTTGCAACTCGCTGATCTTGTCGCGCAGCTGGTTGTAGATGGCATCGCCCATGATGAACTCGCCCAGCGGGCTCTTGCGCTGCTCGATTTCATCCAGCGTGAGTTCGATCAGGTGCATCTGCTGCTGGAACTGGGCGATATCGAGGCGCTGCATGACATCTCCCGAGCCTTTGAAGCGGAGTTCGCCGCCCGGCATGAGGTGGGTGGCGCCGGTCCCGCTGGTCACATCGACGAATTTGTCGCCGACGATGGTGTCGGAGGTGGTCTCGGCGGTGGAATCGCTGGTGATGCTGGCCAGCCGGTCGCGTCCGATCATCATGGTGACTTTGACCACGCGATCGGGCTCATTCGATCCGGAAAGTTCCACCAGGCTGACTTTGCCGATGCCGATGCCATCCACCCGCACCGGAGATCCGGGCGCCACGCCGGTGGCATCCGGCAGGTATAGGTAGATTTGAGTCTTGGGTTCCAGGAGGGTGCCGCCGGTGAGCAGGACGGCCAGCGTCCCCAAAATCAGCAGTCCCGCCAGAATTACCGAGGAAGCGCGAAATTTCGCCCAATTCACCTGCTGAGCGGACGGCATTCACTTCGGATTGTACCGCGACCTTCCGGGGTAACGCAGGTTACAATGGGAACGTCTAGAAATTGAGAGGTAATTGGATGGAAACGCTCGGCATGCCGGAACTGTTGGTGATCCTCGGGGTCGCCGTACTGCTTTTCGGGGGAAAGAAAATCCCGGAAGTGGCCAAAGGGCTAGGCGAAGGGATTCGTAATTTTAAGAATGCACTGAAAGGCGATCCCGAAAAGCCGGAAGCCGCCGCGGTCCCCGAGGTCGTCAAGATCGACAAAGTCTGACCCATCTACCGGCGCCCCAACGTCCAGGCCACGGCAACCACGCGACCTGCTAACGTATTTAGAGAAACCGGTGAAGATCCGAGCCCGCAAGTTTGACGGCCGCTGCGCCAGGCATAAAAACTACAGTCCCGCGGTGGATGGCTTCAGCGGCATCCGTGGCGGCTGCGCGCGGTGCAACCTGCTGTTTGAGATCTGGGAAGCCTCCCTGCGTCTCAACGCGCTGATCCGCAAGTTCGACCCCAACCACGACGATCTCGAGCGCCCGGTGGAGAAGGCGCCGGTGGTGGACCCGCGCCAGATGAGCCTGATCGCGGAATAAGAAATGGTAGGACAGACGATCGCCTTTCGTCGTCTGTCAACTTCGGCAGTCCAGGCGTGACAGACCACACAAGGCGATGGTCCGTCCTACTACGAAGACAGCGCGCGGACCACGATCCAGGATTTTTCGAACAGGCTCAGGCGGACGCGGCGCGAGAAGACGTCGTAATTGGTGGCCTCGATGCGCTCCAGCAATCGCGAGTAGATGGAAATCAGCGCCCACAATGACGAACGGCTGCGCGGATGAATCAACTCGAGCAGCGGCAGCGACTCGTTGTAGTAAGCGCGGGCGCGCGCCGCTTCAAAGCTCGCCAGTTGGAGGAACGCCGGACTCCGGTTGCCGCTTCGCAGATCGTCTTCGGTGACGCCGAAGCGTTGCAGGTCTTCGGCCGGCAGATAGATGCGCCCGCGTTCGGCGTCTTCACGGATATCGCGCAGGATATTGGTCAACTGGAACGCCACACCGCATTTTTCGGCAAGCGGCAGCGCGCTGCGCGTATCGAA
>PLDO01000619.1 GCA_003136215.1 Bryobacterales bacterium | reverse complement strand
GCACTTCACCGGACACATCGCCGCCGAAGCCCCCGGCCCCGTCAAATACGCCTGGGTGCGAAGCGACAAACCCTCCACCTCCACCTTCACCCTCAACTTCACCACACCGGGATCCCTGCCGGTCACCTACGACTGGCTGCTCAAGGGACCGGCCGACGGCTGGGTGGTACTCCAGGTGATCTCCCCGCAAACCGTCAATTCCGGCATGGTGCGATTCCACGTCAAATGCGGCAAATAGCCCGCTGCCCGGTGAAAGGTGTACCCTGTGACAGGAACCACCCTCATGAAGAAACTTGCGATTGGAATCTGCTTTGGCGCCGTAATCTGCGGCCTGGCACTTTACCCGGCCGCGCCGGCCCGCATCATGCTCCTCGATGGAGAGAGCGGCGGCCCGTATCACAAATGGCAGTTGACTACACCGGTGCTGAAGAAGCAACTCGAGGAGACCGGGCTCTTCCAGGTGGACGTAGTGACCGCGCCGCCGGCGAATGGCGACTTCAGCAGCTTCAAGCCCGATTTCAAGAAGTACGCGGCCGTCGTCTTGAATTACGATGCGCCGGACAACCGCTGGTCGCAAGAGGTGAAAACTTCCTTCGAGCAATACATCAAGGAGGGCGGCGGCCTGGTCATCGTCCACGCCGCCGATAACGCCTTCCCCGGCTGGGAGGCGTTCAACGAGATGATCGGCATCGGCGGCTGGCGGGGACGCAACGAAAAGGCGGGCCCGTTCTGGTACTACAAGGATGGAAAACTGGTCTCTGACCCTTCGCCCGGCAATGCCGGCGCTCACGGCAACCGCGTGCCTTTCCAACTCACCGTTCGCGACGCCAATCACCCCATCGTGAAAGGTCTTCCGCCCGTCTGGATGCACCAGGGCGATGAGTTGTACGGCCGTATGCGCGGGCCCGGGAAGAACATGACGGTCCTGGCCACCGGCTTTTCCGACCCGCAGAACCACGGCAGCGGCCGCGATGAGCCGATGCTGATGGTCCTTTCCTACGGCAAAGGCCGCATCTTCCACACCGCCCTCGGGCACGACATCAACGGAATGAGCGCCGTGGATTTCGTGGTAACGCTGCAACGCGGAACCGAGTGGGCCGCCACCGGCAAGGTGACGCAGAAGGTCCCGCCGGTTTTCCCGACTGCCAACACAGTGGCCTACCGCACCGATTTCGCCGCCATGGACCCGGGCTACAAGAACGGCTTGAATCCCCTGGACGCGAAGTAGGACAGGCCTCCTGGCCTGTCCCCCTGGCCTGTCCATGTCCCGCCCGAAACGTTGTACCCTAATCTCCAATGAAGCTGCTTGCCCTGTGTCTCGTCGCCGCCGCCGCTTGGGCCGCCCCGTGCACCACCGTCGCCAACTGCACCGAATGGTTGACTTTCGCCGCCGGACCCGCGCGTTCCATGGTCTACCGTACCTACCCGCTCGACGTTCCCAATCCCCAGATCGCGCGCGCCCTCATCGTCATCCACGGCGCCGGCCGCGACGCCGACAACTATTTCCGCACCGCCCTTGCCGCCGCCTTTCTGGCCGGCGCCCTCGACGACACCATCGTCATCGCGCCGCGCTTCGCCTCCACCACCGGAAGTTGCCGCGACCAGTTGGCGCCCAACGAGGTGAGTTGGAGTTGTGGCGGAGACAGTTGGCGCTCCGGAGGCACGGCTACTAACAACGAAAAACTGACGTCGTTCGATTTCACCGACGAGATTCTGCGCAAGCTGGCCAGGAAAGACATCTTCCCCAACCTCAAGGCCATCGTCGTTTCCGGCCATTCCGCCGGCGGCCAGTTCGTCGACCGCTACGCCATGGCCAACACCGTGCATGACAGCCTCGGTGTGCCCGTGACCTACGTGGTCTCCAACCCCTCCAGTTACGCCTACCTCGACAACACCCGTCCCAACCCCGACGGCTCCGATTTCCCGGCCTTTACCGACGGGCGCAACTGCACAACCTACAACCAGTGGCCCTATGGACTCGAGCATCGCACCGGCGGATACACCGCCAGGCAGACCGACGAACAGTTGAGAAAGCAACTCGCGGCGCGTCCCGTGACTTACTTGCTCGGCGAAATCGATATCCTGCCCCTGGGCGGCTTCGATGCCTCCTGCCCCGCCATGGCGCAGGGCCCCACCCGCCTCGCCCGCGGCCAGGCCTTTTCCCGATACGTAGCCCAGAAGTTCGGCGCCAGGCATTCTCTCAGCGTGGTCCCGCTCTGCGGCCACAACGCCCGCTGCATGTTCACCGCCGAACCCGCGCTCCCCATCCTCTTCCCCAAGTAAGACAGGCCTCCCGGCCTGTCTATCCCACTCCCTCGCTACAATCGAATATCCATGGTCGAAGCCATCCATCCCGGCGCCTCCGCTCCCTTCGCCCGCATCGCCGTCTTCGATTTCGACGGCACCGTCTCTCTGATCCGCGCCGGATGGGGCGGCATCATGCTGTCGATGATGCTCGAAGTGCTTGCCGCACTCGACACCGGTGAAAGCCCGGAAGATCTCCGCCGCGCCGTCGAGCCCTTCATCTGGCGCCTCACCGGCAAGGACACCCTCTATCAGATGATCGCCCTCGCCGAACAAGTCACCCTCCGCGGCGGCACGCCCCTCGATCCGCGCGACTACAAGCAGCAGTTCCTCCTCCGCCTCTTCGCCGTCTCCGGCCCGCGCGTTCAGCAACTCCGCGACCGCGGCTGCCCGCCGGACCAGTACCTCGTCCCCGGCACCCGCGCGCTGCTCGAAGACCTACGCGCCCGCGGCCTCCGCCTCTACCTCGCCAGCGGCACCGACGACACCCACCTCCACGAAGAAGCCGCCCTCCTCGACATCACCCGCTATTTCGATGGCGGCGTCTATGGTGCGATCCCCGACCCCGGCGCCTTTTCCAAACGCATCCTCATCGAGCGCATCCTCCGCCTTCCCGGCGTGCGCCCCTACCATCTGATCGGCTTCGGCGACGGCCCCGTGGAGATCGAGGAGCTTAAGCGCGCCGGCGCCCTCGCCGTAGGCCTGGCCACCGACGAGCCCGAATGCCGCGACACCAGTCCCTGGAAGCGCCGCAACCTGATCGAGGTCGGCGCCGATTACATCATCCCCAACTACCTCTGCCGGCAGGTCCTGCTGCCGATGCTATTTGCCAACCATGAGCCGATATGAACAGTTCGCCCGCTCGCGCCTGCTGATCAAGCCGTTCGCCGAGCGCCAACACGATTTGCACCTGGACCGATGGCTCGCCCTCGGCGAGCC
>PLDO01000661.1 GCA_003136215.1 Bryobacterales bacterium | reverse complement strand
GATAAGAACGAGCCCATCGTCTTCGTGGAGATGGAACCCGGAAAGTTCGCCCAGCGCCAGGTGGCGATTGCCGGCCAGCAGAACGGGCTGATCGCCATCGCCAGCGGCTTGCAGATCGGGGAAACCGTGGTTTCCGATGGCGGCCTGTTCCTGCAGTTCGCCGGCAGCATTCAATAAGGCGCAAATCGAATGATTGCGAAACTTGTCTCCTTCGCCCTGAAACAGCGGTTCCTGATTGTGATGGCTTCGCTCGCGCTCATGCTCTGGGGCGCGGTGTCGTTCCAGAAGCTGCCCATCGACGCTTACCCGGATCTCTCCCCCACGCACGTGGAAATCATCACCCAGTGGCCGGGACACGCCGCCGAGGAGATCGAGCGCCTGGTCACCATCCCCATCGAAATCGAAATGAACGGGATTCCCAAGCTGGAGGCACTGCGCTCCATCTCCCTCTACGGGCTTTCCAGCGTGCAGATGAATTTCGAATATGGCGCGGACCCGTATTTCGTCCGCGAGCAGGCGTTCGAGCGCGTCGGCAACGCCTCGCTGCCGACCGGCTTGCAGCCCAGCCTCTCGCCGCTGTTCAGCCCCAGCGGCTTGATCTACCGCTACGTGCTACAGAGCACGGACCGCACCCCGCAGGATCTGAAGGTGATTGAAGATTGGGTGGTGGAGCGGCATTACCGCTCCATTCAGGGCGTGGCCGACGATTCGGGATTCGGCGGCAGCGACATGCAGTATCAGGTGCTGCTCGACCCCAACAAACTATTCGCCTATGGCCTTTCGGTGCCGCTGGTCTCGCAGCAGTTGAGCAACAACAACGCCAACGCCGGCGGCGGCTTCTATTCCCAAGGCGGTCAGTTTTACTACATCCGCGGTCTCGGCCTGGTGAAGGACACGGCCGATATCGGCAACATCATCCTACAGCAGAAGGGCAACATCCCGGTTTATGTGAAGGACGTCGCCAAAGTGGAGATCGGCCACGCCCCGCGCCTCGGCCAGTTCGGCTACATGAAGCAGGATGAAGCCGTGGAAGGCGTCATCCTGATGCGCGTGGGGGAGCAGGCGCAGGTGATTCTGCGGCGCGTCGAGACCATGACCAAGGAGTTGAACGAGCGCGTGCTGCCGCCCGACGTGAAGGTGGTGCCCTACTACGACCGGCAGAGCCTGATCGAAGAAACCACCAAGACGGTGGAAGACAATCTGCTGCGCGGCATGCTGCTGGTGCTGGTAATTCTCGGCGTCTTCCTCTTTAGCGTGCGCACCGCGCTGATCGTGGCCATCACCATCCCGTTTGCGCTGATGTTCTCGTTCATCTGCCTGGACTGGCGCCACATCCCCGCCAACCTGCTCTCCATCGGCGCCATCGATTTCGGCATTATCGTGGATGGCGCGGTAGTCATGGTGGAAAACATCTTCCGCGAACTCTCCGAACGCCACGGCAAGGGAGACTTTAATGTGGTGGAGGTCATCCGCGCCGCGGCGCACGATGTGGAGCGGCCCATCTTTTATGCCGTCGCGGTGATCATCGCCGGGTATCTGCCCATCTACGTCCTGACCGGGCCTTCGGGACGGCTGTTCCAGCCCATGGCGGATACCATGTCGTTCGCCCTGCTCGGGTCGCTATTGTGCGCGCTGACGCTCTTGCCGGTGCTGTGCTCCTTCTTCCTGCGCAAGCACGTTCACGAACCGCGCATGGTGCTCTATGAGTGGGTGCGCGGCGGATACGGGCGCATGCTCGGCTGGTGCCTGCGCAATCGCCTGGTCACGGTGGGATTTATCCTGGCGATCTTCTGCGCTTCGCTGCTGCTCATCCCCTTCATCGGTGGCGAATTCATGCCGCACCTCGATGAGGGCGCGCTGTGGGTGCGGGCCACCACGCCCTACACCATTTCCTTCGAAGAGGCGAGCAAGCTTTCTCCGCAGATCCGCAATATTCTGCTCGGCTTCCCGCAAGTGACCACGGTGGCCAACGAATTGGGGCGGCCCGACGACGGCACCGACCCCACCGGCTTTTTCAATAACGAATTCTATGTCGGCTTGAAGCCGTATTCCGACAAGGCCTGGAGCGGCGGATTGAAGACCAAGCCGCAACTGATCGAGGCCGTGCAGAAGAAGCTGGCCGCGTTTCCGGGCGTGATCTTCAACTACACCCAACCCGCCGAAGACGCCGTGGACGAGGCGGAAACCGGTCTCAAGAGCGCGCTCGCCGTCAAGATCTTCGGCCAGGATCTGACCACTCTCGAAGACAAAGCCACCCAGGTCAGGAACATCCTCCAGAAGATTCCCGGCATCGCCGAAATCACCGTGGTGCGGGAGTTGGGCCAGCCCAGCCTGACCATCACCCCGGATCGCGCCAAACTGGCCCGCTTTGGCTTGAACGTGAGCGACGTCAACACCATGGTGGATACCGCGCTCGGCGGCGAATCCGCCAGCAAAGTGATTCAGGGCGAGCGCGAGTTCGATCTCGTGGTGCGCATGCAGGAGCCCTACCGCAGCGATGAAAATGCCATCAAGAATCTGTTGATCGCCACGCCCGACGGGCAGTATCTGCCGCTCAGCCAGTTCTGCGATATCCGCGTGCAGAATGGCGCGTCGTTCATCTACCGGGAATCCAATGAGCGCTACATCGGGGTCCAGTTCAGCGTGGAAGGCCGCGATCTGGCCAGCGCGGTGGGCGAAGCGCGGCGCAAAGTGGATGCGGCGGTGAAACTGCCCATCGGCTACAAGTTCGATTGGGGCGGCGAATACAAGGAGTACCTGGCGTCGCAGGAACAGATGAAGGTCATTCTCCCGCTCACCGTTCTGTTGATCGTGACGATTCTGTTCTTCCTCTACGGAAACCTCAAGTTTCCGCTGATCATCTTCTTCAGCGTGCTGATCACCGAACCGGTGGGAGGCCTGATCGCGCTCTACGTGACGCACACCAATTTCAGCGTGTCTTCCATGCTCGGTTTCGTGGCGTTGATGGGCGTCGCCGTGCAGACCAGCGTGATTCTGTACTCCTTCATCAACAAGCTGCGGCTGGAAGGCATGGATATCCGCACGGCCACGCTGGAGGCCTCGCTGTTGCGCTTGCGTCCCATCATGATGACGGCGCTGGTGGCCTGCTTCGGGCTGCTGCCGGCGGCCATGTCCACCGGCATCGGCAGCGATTCGCAGAAGCCGTTTGCCATCGTGATTGTGGCCGGGCTGGCTTCGCGCCTGTTGCTCTCGATTTTTCTTTCGCCCGTGCTGTACTCTCTCGCCGCGCGCGACGGCGATACCCTGCAGGTTTGACCGGATGAGGATAGTTTGATGAGAAGACGCTTGATGGTTCCGATCCTGGTCCCGATTCTGGGAGTTATCTGGGCCTGCCTGCCTGCCTGCGCGCAGACTGCCCTGACCTGGGAGCAGGTGAAGGCCCGGTTTGAGACCGCCAATCCTACCTTGCGGGCCGGGCAGCTGAACATTGCCGAATCCAAAACCCTGGAAACCACCGCTTACCTGCGGCCTAACCCTTCCATGACGGTGAGTGTGGATCAGTTCGAGCCGTTCTCCGGCAACCCCTACCGCCCGCTGGGATTTTTGCTGCCGTTCGTCAGCTTCGATTATCTGCACGAGCGCCAGCACAAGCGGGAACTGCGCCTGGAGAGCGCGCAAAAAGGCACCTCCATCGCGGAGTCGCAGCAACTGGACCTGGAACGCACCATGCTCTTCACCTTGCACAGCGCCTTCGTGCAGACCCTGCAGGCCAAGCAACTGCTGGCGCAGGCACAGGCGAACCTGGATTATTACAACAAGGAACTCGCCATCTTCCGCAGCCGCTACCAATCCGGCGGCATCGCGCGCGTGGACGTGGACCGTATGCTCCTGCAGCGGGTGCAATACGAGAGCGATTACCAGGGCGCGCTGGTCAACGCGCGCACCGCCAAGATCACCCTCCGCCTGATGCTGAACGAGCAGACGCCGGTGGACAAGTTTGACGTTACGGGCCCGTTTGAGTTCAAGGAGCAAGTGCTGCCGCTCGAAGAGTTCCACACCATCGCGGAGGCCGCGCGGCCGGATTTGAAGGCCGCCGTCCAGGCTATCGAGAAGGCGGAGACAGACCACAAACTGGCGGTTGCCAACGGTTCCGTGGACCCCTCCTTCGGGATGGACTTCGCGCGCAATCCGCCTATCCCTCTCTACATGGGTTTCAGCGTGAGCATTCCCTTGCGCATTTTCGACCGCAATCAGGGCGAGAAGGCGCGCACCGAGATCGATATCGCGCATGCCGGGCGGCAGAAGGATGCGTCGGCGGCGCAAGTGTTCAGCGATGTCGATTCGGCCTACTTCACGCTCATCAGCTCCGCCAGCCTTCTCAAACCGTACCAGGGGCCCGATGGATATCTGGCAACCGCCACCCGGGTGCGCGACACGATGTCTTTCTCGTATCAGCGCGGCGCGGCGTCGCTGGTGGATTATCTGGACGCGCAGCGCGACTATCGCGCCACCTACGTGGCCTACCTCAACCTGGTGGGATCTTACCTGACCGCCGCCAGCCAGCTCAATCTCGCCGTCGGCCGCGAAGTCATCCAATAGAGCCCAATAAAGAGGGCGTTGAAAAAGTCCGACAAAAGCATTTTAAGCCGCCGATCAACGCCGATAA
>PLDO01000637.1 GCA_003136215.1 Bryobacterales bacterium | reverse complement strand
AGCCCGGCGTTGGCCAGCGCCATGCCGCCGAGCAGACTGGCCCATGCCATGTCACAGCGCGCCGCGCGGTCGCCACCATTCTCCCAAGCGCGCGGCAGGGCGGCCGCGGCGCGGCGCATGCCCTCCACGCAAAACTGGTCGGTGAGTGGGTTGGCGCGGACGGAGACGTAGGGCTCGATCAACTGGGTNNCGGGCTGCGCAGGCTGGCTTTGACACGGTGCTCGGGGCTCGCGAGGACGGCGTTGCGCGTGACTTCGCTGCCCGTGCCGGCGGTGGTGGGAATGGCGATGCAGGGGGCGGCAGGGGCGCGGAGGGGATGGCCCAGTCCGATGACTTCGAGGTAGTCCAAGGGGTCGCCAGGGTTGGTGAGGAGGGCGGCGATGGCCTTGGCGGCGTCGAGCACGCTGCCGCCGCCGAATGCGACGACGAAATCGCAATCTCGCGGCGCGGAGCGGATGAGGTCGAGTGTGGGCTCGCCGGGGACAGAGAAGGGGACGGTGGAGACGCGGGCGGCTTCGAGGGCGCTTTGGAAGGCGGCGGCACGGTCGGGGGAGGCGCCGGTCACGAGGAGGGCGCGGCGGCCGAACGATGCGGCGGCGGCGGGGACCTGTCGGAGGGTTCCTTCACCGAAGAGGATGCGGGCGGCGGTNNCAAGGCGGAGCCTTATTCCACTTAGCGCCAGTCTGACTGGACGTCCCACTGGCTGGGGCGCAGCTTCAGGTACTGCACGACGCGCGGGTGGGCGGAGCGATTGGGGCTGGCGCCGTGGGGCAGGGCGTGATGCCAGATGATCAGGTCGCCGGCGCGTCCGGCGATGGGCACGGCTCGGAGCGAGCGGAGATCCTGGGCGCGCGGGTCGGCGCCGACGGGGAGAGCGTTGAGCCAGTCTCCGATAATTCTATGAAAACCGGGCACGCAGGTGAAGGCTCCCTGATCGGCGGCGGTATCGGTCAGATACAGGATTCCCTGAACGCCGAACGGGATGGGCTGCACCAGGCTCACGTCCCAGTGGAGATGCGGGCCGGGGAAACTCCAGCCTGGGCGTTCGGGGGGATTGAAGCCGCCCTGATCGACGTTGACCCACAAGTCGGAACGCCGCCAGATTTGCGCGAAGGCACGGTGAATGCGCGGGGAGTTGCGATTGGCCCACAAGGCGGGGTGGTGAAGCAGGGGAACCCAAATGGTGTGGCCGTGAGCATTGCCATACCAGGTGGCGGGGTTAAGGGGGTCGATGGCTAGGAAATCGTAGATCGCCTGGGCGGCGGCCTGGGCGTTTTCCGGGGGGACCGCGTCGCGCAGGACGACGTAGCCGTTTTCGTCCCAGAATGCGAGATCGGCGTCGCTGAGGGCGGGTGGCGCGGCGGGTTCGGGAGCGGGTAAAGCGGCTTCGCCGGAGACATCGGCGGCGAGGGCTGCCTTGAGGCGGGCGATGCGGGCGGGGTCGATGGAACCACCATTGATGGCCAGAATCCAGGCCTCGAACGCCTCGAGGGTGGGGGTGCGGTCGTAGAGATAGGCGTAGGTTTCCCGCAGGTTAAGTCCGAGGCCGGCGAGGAGGGTGTTGTCGTCGACCCAATCGCGGGCGGAGGCTTTCTGGGGCGCGGCGCCGGAGCGCCTGGCGAGGGTGCGCGACCAAAACTCCGCCAGGTACGGGATGCCAAGCGGTCCGGCGGACGGAAGCGGGGACATCTACCTAATATCGCCGAAGTGGACGTTTTCCGGAACAGCCGGCGTGTCGAGGAGTTGCAAATTAGTGGCCGGGCCGAGGTTGGGGCTGGTCCAGGAGCGGAGGGCCCAAACGAGCTTTTTCGCCGGAGTGAATTCCAGGGCTTGCACAGGGCCGTTGGCGGGGTCGACGGTGGTGTTCCAGACGTTGACCCAATTGTTGACGAGGGTGTTGCCGTTGGGCAGGCGGCTGGCGGACCAGGGGCTGTCGATGGCGTACGACCAGATCTCCTTGCCGTTGGAATCGTACTCGGCCACCTTCTTGTTGTCCATGTGGGCGACCAGGATGGTGCCGGCTGCGGTGAGGCGGGCGTGGCGGAAGTGGCCGTGGACGCTTTTGGGATTGCCGGTGGGGAGAGGGAACTCCCGGACGGTCCGGTTGGTCGAGATGTCGACCACGCGCAGCGTGGCGGGGTCGCCGTTCTGAATAAAGAGGACGTGCTTCGTGCCGATGGGTTGAGCGGTGTGGACCTCGGCGCCGGCGGGGGCGTCGTAGTTCCAAAGGACCTTCTTATCGGGGGCGATGAGGGTGACGCCGAATTGATGGGCAAAGAGGATGTTGCCGTTGGAGAGGAGGACGGCGTCGCTGATTTCGCCTTTGGATGCGTCGTCAATGTAGGACCATGCGACCTGGCCTTTCTTGACGATGAACATGTGGTGCAGCTTTTGTTCGCCTGCGTAGAAAAAATCGTGTTGGGCGAGCCCGTTGCCGGGTAGCACGGCGGGGGCCATGGCGGCGTCCTGGGCGAAGAGGGGCGCGGCGAGAAGGAGGATAAGTGGCGTGGCAGTCATGATGGTCTCGACTTAGGGTAGCGCGCCGCGCAGATTTTGTGGGGCAGCTTGGNNGGCGGATTGACAATCCGCCGCGCTGCTCTATGCCACTGCTACCAGGCTTTGTCGGTGGGAAAGACGTTGGTGTAGAGTGCGCGGGTGCGCGGCTCTTCGAACATGTGGCTCACCTTTTCCACCCAGGCGTTGTAGTGCGCCGTCTCCTTATGTCTGGCGGGGGCGGATGCGTCGCGATAGACCTCGCAGAGGACAAATTTCGAAGGGTCGTCCTGCTGCTGAAGGAAATCGAAGCGCGCCACGCCGGGTTCCCTGGCACTGTTTTCGGCGTTGATGGCGGTGGCTTGCTTGAAGGCGTCGATGAACTCCGCCTTGATGCGCGCCTGA
>PLDO01000448.1 GCA_003136215.1 Bryobacterales bacterium | reverse complement strand
AGATGTTGTAGATCACCTGGACGGCGTCGATGAGACCGGTGCGCATGATGGCGAGGGCGGAATCGGGATCGTGCTCGGTGGCGGAGACGCCGACGCTTTGCACTTTGCCGGACCGCTTGAGATCTTCGAAAGCGCGGCGCCACTCGTCGCACGCCACCCACTCGTCGGTCCAGACGTGCAGTTGCAACAGGTCGATGGTCTCCAGTTTGAGATTGCGAAGGCTCTCTTCGGCGCTGGCGATGAGGTAGCCGTACGGGAAGACGTCGGCGATCGGCGTGCCGGATTTCGCCGGCCAGACGCGATTTTTGGGCGGCACCTTGGTGGCGACGTAGATCCTGCCGCCGGCGGCGCGGACCGCATCGCCCACGAGTTGCTCGCTGTGGCCATCGCCGTAGGCCAGGGCGGTATCGATCAGGTTGACGCCGAGCTCGATGGCGCGGCGCAGGGCGAGCAGCGATTCATCGTCGGTGCCGCCGAGCCATTGTTTGCCGCCGATGCCCCAGGCCCCGTAGCCGATGTCGCTGACCTCGAGGTTGGTCCTGCCAAGTTTGCGAAATTGCATACCCATCAGCTTAGTCGGTTTCACGGAGGAAGGAGGTCCGAGCTTCGCTCGGATGCACAAGGCTGCCCAGGGGGCACCCACTTATGCCACTCACCTGGACAGTGCGACGGCCAGCAGGAGGGCGCGCTGGGTGCCGCGCCACGAGTCGGTGGAGTCGAAGGTCTCGTTGAGCGAGTGCGCTCCGGTGCCCGCGCCGCCGCCGCCGATGGTGATGGCGGGAATTTTCAGATTCATGGGCACGTTGGAGTCGGTGGATCCTTCGTGCAGCGATTCCTCGATCCGCATGGCGCGGGAGACGGCGACGGCGGTCTGCACGATCGGGCTGTCCTTGGCGGTCTCCCCGGCCGGACGCACGCCGACCAGTTCGGCGGAAGCGGAGACGGGGCCGCGGTGGTTCCAGCGGGTATTCTCCTCGGCGACGGCCTGCTGAATGGCGGCATTGAACCGGGTATCGAGATCCTTGAGGACGGCGGGGTCGGACGAACGCATGTCCACTTCCATCCAGGCTTCAAAGGGGATGGCGTTGATGGAGGTGCCGCCGCCGACGCGCCCCACGTTGAACGTAGTCTTGGGTTGCAGCGGGACTTCGAGGGCGTCGATCTTGGCGATGGTGCGCCCCATGGCCTGTATGGGGTTGGCCATGCCGAAAGCGCCGTAGCTGTGGCCGCCGGGCCCTTTGAACGTCACCTTGTAGCGGTTGCTGCCCACGCCGACGTGCGTGATGCCGAGACCGGTGCCGTCCACCGAGATAAATTTGTCGATCTGTCCCTTGAGGCTGTCGAAGAAGAGGCTCTTCATGCCGCGCAGGTCTCCCAGTCCTTCCTCGCCGACATCGGCGACGAAGGTGATGGTACCCGGAGTTTCCACGCGGGCTTCGTCCAGGGCCCGGATGACGGCGAGCATGACGGCAAGGCCGCGGCAATCGTCGCCGACGCCCGGGGCTTTGAGCGTCGCGCCCTGGCGGGTGACTTTGACGTTGGTGCCTGGCGGGAAGACGGTGTCGAGGTGGGCGGCGAATACCAGGTTGGGGCGGGCGGCCTTGCCGGGGCGGACGCCGATGACGTTGCCGGCGGGGTCGATGCGCACATCGCGCAGGCCGAGCTCCTGGAACAGGCGCTTCAACTCCAGACCGCGGACCGCCTCCTGGAAGGGCGGCGCGGGAATCTCGCAGAGCCGGGACTGAAGTTCCAGCGTGCCCGGCTCATTGCGCCGGGCGGCGTCCATGGCGGCTCGCACGGCGGAATCGGCAAGCAGTTCGGTGGGCGTCTGGCCCAGGCAAACGCGCGCCGCGAGGAGCAGCAGAGCGTATCGAACCGGCATCATGCGGACAATCCCCGATACCTGCGCAGCAGCGCCACGGTAGAGCTGTCATCGGCGGGCACCGGCGCGTTTCTGGCCAGCGAAGGCAGAATCTCCTGCGCCAGTACCTTGCCCAACTGCACGCCGAACTGGTCGAAGGGATTGATGTTCCACACCACTCCCTGGGTGAACACGCTGTGTTCGTACAGGGCCACCAGCGCGCCTAGAATCGCCGGCGTCAGGCGTTCCGCCAGAATCGTGTTGCTCGGCCGGTTGCCTTCGAAGTTGCGGTAAGGCTCGCCCGCCGGGGCGGCCTGCCCGAAGGCCAGCGCTTTGCTCTGCGCGAAGACGTTGGCCATCAGCAGGTCGTGATGCCTGCCCAGCGGGTTGAGCGAATGCCGGAAGCCGATGAAGTCGCAGGGCACCAGTTTCGTCCCCTGGTGAAGCAACTGGTAGAAGGAGTGCTGTCCGTTGGTGCCCGGCTCGCCCCAGAAAATCGGCCCTGTCTGGTACGTGGCGATTGGCTCCCCGTCGAGCGTGACGCTCTTGCCGGTGCTCTCCATGGTGAGTTGCTGCAGGTACGCCGGGAAGCGCTTGAGGTACTGATCGTAGGGCAGCACCGCCACCGTCTGCGCGCCGAAGAAGTTGTTGTACCAAACGGTCAAGAGGCCCATCAGCACGGGCAGATTCCGTTCGAAGGGCGCCGTGCGGAAGTGCTCGTCCATGGCGTGGAATCCGCCCAGCATCTCGCCGAAACGGTCCGGGCCGATGGCGATCATGGTGGAGAGGCCGATGGCGGAATCCATCGAGTAGCGCCCGCCCACCCAGTCCCAGAAGCCGAACATGTTCGCCGTGTCGATGCCGAATGCCGCCACCTCTTCGGCGGCCGTGGAGACCGCCACGAAGTGCTTGGCCACCGCCGCCGGACTGCCCAGCGCATCCAGCGTCCACTGGCGCGCGGACTCCGCGTTGGCCAGCGTCTCCAGCGTGGTGAAGGTTTTGGATGCCACGATGAACAGCGTCTCCTCGGCCGCCAGGTCGAGCGTGGCTTCGGTGAAATCCGTGCCGTCCACGTTGGACACGAAGCGGAACGTGAGCTTGCGATCGCTGTAGTGCCGGAGCGCTTCGTACGCCATCACCGGTCCCAGATCGCTGCCGCCGATGCCGATGTTCACGATGTTGCGGATCGGCTTCCCGGTATGCCCCAACCACTGGCCCGCGCGCAACCGGTTGGCAAATTTTGCCATGTGGTCCAGCACCTGGTGCACCGGTTCGCCCGCGTCGGGCACCGTGGCCGCCGCCAGCGATTGACCGCGCGGCGCGCGCAGCGACGTGTGCAGCACAGCGCGATTCTCGGTGACGTTGATCTTTTTTCCCTGGAACATGGCGTCGATGCGATCCCGCAAGCCGCAATCTTCCGCCAGGGCAGACAGTAAGCGTAGCGTCTCCTCGGTGATCCGGTTCTTGGAATAGTCCAGATACAGCCCCGCAGCTTCCGCGTTCATGCGCTCGCCGCGTGCCGGGTCTTTCTCAAAGAAATCGCGCAGGTGCCGCTGTTGAATCTGCTGGTAGTGCGCTTGCAGGGCTTTGTAGGATGGCCGATCGGTGAGCATAGAATCTTATCGTGGCATAAGGCTCCGCCTTGTGCATCCGGGCACAGCCCGGACGGTCCGAGCTGGCGCTCGGATGCACAAGGCGGAGCCTTATGCCACTAGCTCTCCAGGCCCATCTGGGTCAGGCGATAGCGCAGGGCATTCCTGGTCAGGCCCAGCAGGCGCGCCGCCTGACTCTTGTTGCCGTCCGCCCGCCGCAATGCTTCCCGAATGATGTCCTGCTCGTATTGATCCAGGCTCAGGCCTTCGGGCAGGAAATGCGCGTCGCCCTGCGCGCGCGGCCGGGGCGCGCTCTCCAGCTTGATGTCGCCGGCATCCAACTCGGTCCCCGCCGCCATCACCAGGCTGCGTTCGATCACGTTCTCCAGTTCCCTCACGTTCCCCGGCCAGTGGTACGCCACCAGCTTTTCCATGGCCGCTTCGGTAATCGAGTTAACCCGGCACCCCGTCTCCGGCGCCAACTTGTGGACGAAGTGGTTGGCGAGCGAGGGAATGTCCACCTTGCGCTCGCGGAGCGGCGGAATATTCAGCGGCACCACGTTCAGACGGTAGTAGAGGTCCTCGCGAAACGTCCCCTGTTCGAGCGCGGCGCGCAAATCCTGGTTGGTGGCCGCCACCAGGCGTATATCGATGTGCCGGGTGACATTGCTTCCCAACCGCTCGAACTCGCGCTCCTGCAAGACGCGCAGCAGCTTCACCTGAATGGCCGCCGGCACGTCGCCGATCTCGTCGAGGAATACGGTCCCCGTGTCGGCCTGCTCGAACTTGCCCGGCTTGGTCATCTGCGCGCCGGTGAACGCACCCTTTTCGTAGCCGAAGAGCTCGCTCTCCATGAGATTTTCGGGGAGGGCCGAGCAGTTGATCTTGACCAGCGGACGGTCTTTGCGCGGCGAATGGAAGTGAATGGCGCGGGCGATCAGATCCTTGCCCACGCCGCTTTCTCCGGTCAATAGCACGGTGGCGCGCGTCGGACCCACGCGCTCGATGGCGGCGAAAATCTCCTGCATCGCCTCGCTCCGGCCGATGATGTTGTCGAACTCGTAGCGCCGGCCGAGTTCCGCCTTGAGCTGTCGATTCTCATCGCGCAGCTCGCGCACCTCCAGCGCCTTATGGACCACCTGCATCAAGTGCTCCAGGGAAAACGGCTTGAGCAGGAAATCGGTGGCGCCGGCCTTCATGGCTTCCACGGCGGTTTCCACGCTGCCGTACGCCGTCATCATGACCACGGGTACCTGCGCGTTCTGCCGGCGGATCAGGGCCAGGAACTCCTGGCCATCCATATGCGGGAGCTTCAGATCGGTGAGCACCATGGCGGCGCGGTCCACCAGCTTCAATCCCTCCTCGGCGGAGGCCGCTTTATCCACGTCGAACCCGGCGGACATCAGCTGCAGTTCGAGAACGCGCCGGAGTTTCTCTTCGTCTTCGACAACCAGGATGCGCTTCTTCATTCGGTGGGTGGGGGAGGCGCCGGATCCATGGGCAGCGAGACGCAGAAGATGCTGCCTTTGCCAGGTTCGCTCTCCACAGCTATCTTACCGCCGTGCTCGTCCACGATCTTGGCCACGATGGCCAGGCCAAGCCCGACTCCCTCGGGTTTGGTGGTGAAGAACGGATTGAAAATGTCCTTCATTTGCGCAGCGCCGATGCCGGTTCCGCGGTCGATCACCGCGATTTCCGCGATGCGCCCTTCGGCGCGCGTCTTCACGGTGACCGTGCCGCCGGGAGGGGTGGCCTGCGCCGCGTTCAGCACCAGGTTGTAGAAGACGCGTTCCATCAACTCCGCATCGAAGGGGAAGGGCGGAATCTCGGGCGCGTAATTGCGGTAGACGGCGATTCCCGGCGCCTCCCGCTCGGCCTCCGCGATGGCCCGGTCCAGCAGGTGCGCCAGGTCGGCGCTTTCCAGGCGCAGGCGCAGCGGACGCGCGAACTGCAGAAACCGCGTGACCAGCGAATTGGTGCGATCCACTTCGGTGGAGATGAACCCCGCGAGTTCGCGCGCCACTTCGTTCTCCGCGCTGAGCTGCACATTCAACATTTCCGCCGACGCCTTGATGGTGCCCAGGGGATTGCGCAGTTCGTGGGCCAGTCCCGCGGTGAGCTGCCCGAGCGCCGCCAGTTTGTCGGAGCGGCGCACGGCTTCGTGCGCCACCAGCACCTGGCGGTTGGCCTCGGCCAGATGCTCGGCAGTGCGCCGGTGCTTTTCCGATTGGACGCGCAAATCCTCGGCCAGCGAATTGGCCAGGATTCCCGCCATCGCCAGAAATGCCACGCGGGCCACGAGTTCGCTGAGATCCTGGCTTTCCACCGTCATTTGCGCCCAATTGATGTACAGCAGGAAGGAGAGATAGAAGCCGCTGGCTGTCATCAGCACCACCAGCGTTCCTACCAGTCCGAACGTTGCCGCGGCGGTGACTACCGGCAGCAGCAGCACCAGCCAGAAGTGGCTCTCGATGGCGCCGGTATAGCCGATTACCAGGTATCCCAGCACCAGTTTCAACACGATACAGCCGACCCGCCCGCGCCTGGTAGCCAGCGCCGGGACCTTCGGTTCCAGCAGTTGCACCAGCCCCAGGGCGGCCAGAGGCACCATCGCCAGGGAGTCCAGAAACTCGCTGGTGGCCGCCAGAGTGAGAAACAGCAGCACCCAGACGAAATCCTGGGGACGGATCAGCCGGAACCACCTGGGGGCTGGACTTTCTGGCACGCGAGATATCCCAGTCGGGATTATGCCACAATGTTTATGAAACGTCCCATGTCCAACCCAAGCATGCTGGATCAGGATCGGCCTGTCGATCCGAAGTCCCCAACCACCAACGAGCCTGACGAGTCATTTGGCGATATACTTTCCGAGTACGAACAGTCGCACACCCATCGCATACGCGAAGAGGGCAAGCGTGGGCTGGAAGGCACGGTAGTTGCCATCACCGGCGAATCGGTGTTCCTCGATATCGGCTACAAAACAGAAGGCATCATTCCCCTCGCGGAATTCGTGGCCGCCGGCGAGTCGTTGAAGGCCGGCGACAAGATGCCGGTATCCATCAAGGGTCGTGACCCGGAGGGTTACTACGAGCTCTCCCGCATCAAGGTAGAGCGGCCCAGGGACTGGTCCGCGCTGGAGAAGGTGTTCGCGGACAAGAGCGCCATCGCCGGC
>PLDO01000708.1 GCA_003136215.1 Bryobacterales bacterium | reverse complement strand
AGGAGATTTGAGGGGGCCTGCCCTTAGTACGAGAGGACCGGGGTGGACGAACCTCTTGTGATCCAGTTGTCCCGCCAGGGGCACCGCTGGGTAGCGAAGTTCGGTCAGGATAAACGCTGAATGCATATAAGCGTGAAACCTTCCCCAAGATGAGATCTCCCAAGCGAAAGCTATGTAGGGCACAGGTAGACTACCTGTTTGATAGGACGGATGTGTAAGCGCAGCAATGCGTTGAGCTGACCGTTACTAATCGCCCGTTCGGCTTGACCATAAAATACTACTGTTCACACGAGCATGTGTGGACGTTACTTTCCGTGTTTATTTTCCGTGTTTAGCCCGTCAATATTCAGTCCAAAGGGCCTGCCAGGCGAGAAGCCGGCAGCGCACCTTGGAAGTCACCAGTTTCTGGGTGACCCTAGCGAGGAGGACCCACCCGTTCCCATCCCGAACACGGCAGTTAAGCTCCTCAGCCCCGATGGTACTGCACGCGCAAGTGTGTGGGAGAGTAGGACGTCGCCCGGTTTAATTTAAAGGCCTTCGCTTTCCGCGGAGGCCTTTCGTCTTTTTCTGCACCCTTTTTCCGCCGATTTTGTTTGCCCAGCCTTTCCGGCCCGTGTTATATTCGAAACGCGTTTGACAAGCTTCAGCGAATCCGGCCGAGTGTAACTGTGAGCTGTCCAGCTTGTGTGACCTCACCGATAAGCCCCGCTTTCAAATTGACAGGAGATTAGTGTGAAGAACATATTCGTAGGCAACCTGGATTTCAACGCCTCGGAAGAGGGCGTCCGCAGCCTCTTCGAACGTTACGGCCAGGTTAACAGTGCCCGGATCATGACAGATCGTGAAACCGGACGTTCCCGCGGTTTCGCGTTCGTCGAAATGGAAAATGAAGGCGAGGCGGATCAGGCCATTACCGCCCTCAATGGTTACACCCTGGACGGACGTGCACTGAATGTGAACGAAGCCCGTCCCAAACCCGACCGCGGTTTTGGCGGAGGCGGGGGTGGTGGCCGAGGCTTCGGTGGTGGCGGCGGAGGCGGGCGCCCCGGTGGTGGCGGTGGTGGTGGCCGCCGGCCGGGTGGTGGAGCCGGTGGTGCAGGCGGACAGCGCCGCGAACCCCGCTGGTAGTCTTCTGAGCGCGGTATTCACAACGAGGGACGTCCCGGGACGTCCCTCGTTGTGCGTTTGGAGTAGGCCTTAAGTAAGAGGGACAGGGCCGGGAGGCCTGTCCGCTGCGCGCTTTCGCTCCGCAGGCGCCTGGAAATAATGGCCAAAGTCCAGGGACAGGCCGGGAGGCCTGTCCTACACCCCGTGCGTGCCGTTTTCCAGGAAGGCGCGCAGGCGATGACTGCGGCTCGGATGGCGCAGTTTACGGAGCGCCTTGGCTTCAATCTGGCGGATGCGTTCGCGCGTGACCGCGAAATTCTGCCCCACCTCCTCAAGCGTGTGTTCGCTGCCGTCCTCCAGACCGAAACGCATCTTGATGATCTTCTCTTCGCGCGGTGTCAGCGTCTTCAGCACCTGGGCGGTCTGTTCCCGCAAATTCAGATTGATGACCGCATCGGAGGGCGAGATTCCGTTCTGGTCGACGATGAAGTCCCCCAGATGCGACTCCTCTTCTTCCCCGATCGGCGTCTCCAGCGAAATCGGTTCCTGCGCCACGCGCAGCACTTTGCGCACCTTCGAAACGGGCAACTGCAGGCGCTTGGCGAGTTCCTCGTTGCTCGGCTCGCGCCCCAGTTCCTGCACCANNGCGGCGGTATTCGAACTTGTCGACTGCCTTCATCAGGCCGATGTTGCCCTCCTGAATGAGGTCCAGGAACTGCAGCCCCCGATTGGTATAGCGCTTGGCGATGCTGACCACCAGGCGGAGGTTGGCCTCGATGAGTTCCTTCTTGGCCGTCTCGGCTTCCTGATGGGCCTGGGTGATGATCTCCAACGTGCGCCGGAGTTCCGCCGCCGAGGCGCCGAACACCTCTTCCATCTGCTGTAACCGCTGGCCGAACGCGCGCTGTTCCTTGCGCAGTTCTTTGATGCCCTCGGCGCGGGCGCCCGGCCAGGTCTCCAGTTTGCGCTGTGCCTTGGCGAGGTCGTTCTCCAGCGGACGGAGTTCTTCCACCGCGGCCCGCAGGCGATCGATCAGATGGCGGATTACCGGCGACTGGAATTTGATGGTGCGGCACAAGCGCGACGTACGCACGATCAGCCGCCCCAGCTCCCACAGTTGGCGGCGGTATTGCTTCGGCTTCATACCGCGCGGGATGGCCATGAGCTTCTGCCGGCATTGCAGGATCTTCTTGTAGTGCCGCGCCACGTCTTCGGTGTGCTGTGCGAACTCCTGCCGCTTCTCTTCCACCATCTCGTCGGTCAGCATGGGGTCGGCGATCTGGATGATGTCGCGCGCGGAGAGCGTGTCCTGGAGCACTTCCTCGCCCATGCCGATGATCTCCTGGATCACCAGCGGCGCGCGGAAAATGGACTTGAGCACCGTATTCTGGCCGCGCTCGATGCGGCGCGCGATTTCGACTTCGCCTTCGCGGGTGAGCAGCGGAACCGTGCCCATCTCGCGCAGGTACATGCGGACCGGATCGTTGACCTTCTCGCCGACGCCCGCCGGCAGGTCGAGATCGATCAGCTCTTCGCCGACTTCCTCGATCTTCTTGTCGAAATCCTTGGGCTCTTCCAGAATCTCGATGCCGGCGGTATCGAGCCCGGCCAGCACGTCGTCGATGTCGGCGCCCCCGGCGAGATCGCCGGGCAGGACTTCGCTGACCTCGTCGTACAAGACGTAGCCTTTCTCCTTGCCCATCTGTACGAGCCGCTGAAGCCCGTCGTATTTATCGTCTAACGCCACCGAAGTCCCGTTACTCCCAGCGGATGACTAATCCAGATCATTGTACACTACCGCGCGCAGCACATTTTCTTGCCAGGTTGTCATGCGCGCCTGTTTCCCGTGGCACGTTCCAGCCCCTGCAATTCCGCGATCAAACGCATGGCTTCGTCAAACCGGCCGGCGCGCTCCGATTCGCTGATGCGTGTCTTCAACCGCACACGCAGATCCTGTTGCTCGCTGCGCTGCATGGTTCCGAGCGCCGCCATGACATCCTCGCGCGAAATCTCGCCATCCTCGTTCAACACGGCATGTGCCAGCAGGTTCTGGTCGGCCTCCTCCAGCCTTCCGTTGACCTCGTCGAAGCCCACGCGGCCCCCCGCCTCATGCAGGGCGAAGATAGCCTGGAAGATGCGCCGCGATGGTAAGGCCTCTACAGTTTGTAGTGATCGCAACGGCCCAATCATTTCAGCCCGCAACTCCGGATCGGTCAACAGCGCAACCAGCAGCCAGCGTTCGTCGTGCCGCAACGGGCTCTTCGGCCGCTCGATGGCTCTTTCGCTGCGTTCCGAAACCGCCTTTCGAAAATGGTCGAGAACCATTCCCTTCTCTACTCCGATATAGCCCGCGACGTCGCCGGCGATCGTCATGCGCTCCAGTTGATCGGTAATGCTCTGCACTTTCGGCAGCAGAAAATTCAGCACCGCGACCTTGCCTTCGGAAGTGCGCATGTCGTGCTTCGCCCGGGCCCGGTCGGCCAGCCAGTAAAAGTAGCCCTGGGCGCCGTCGATACGCTCCTGATACGCCGCGGCGCCGCGCTCCTTGCAGTACTCGTCGGGATCGAGGCCGCCGTCCAGTTCCACAATTCGCACCTGCATGCCTTCGGCCAGCAGCAGATCGACGGAGCGCTCGGCCGCATTGACGCCGGGCGCGTCCGGATCGAAATTCACCGCGATGCGGTGTGTGTGCCGTTTGATCGCCTGCACCTGCTGCGTGGTCAGTGCGGTTCCGCAACTGGCCACCACATTGCCAAAGCCCGCCGCCGTCACGCCGATCGCGTCCATATAGCCTTCCACCAGGATGGCGCGATCTTCCTTGCGCACGGTTTCCCTGGCGCGGTGCAGGTTGTAGAGCACGTGGCTCTTCTTATAGATCGGCGTCTCCGGCGAGTTGAGATACTTGGGCTCATCGTCCGCCGAAAGAGCCCGTCCCCCGAAGGCGATGATCTTGCCCGATTCGTTGTGTATCGGAAACATCAGCCGATTGCGAAAGCGGTCGTAGAGGCTGCCGTCCTGCCGCTTACCGACCAGGCCCGACTCTTCCATCTGCGCCACGGGGAAGCCGCGCTGCTCGAAGAGGCGCACCAGCGCGCGCCCCGAGCGGTCCGAGTAGCCCAAGCCGAAGTGTTCCACCGTCTCCGGGGCGAGTCCGCGTTTGGCGATATAGCCGCGCGCCGCATCGCCTGCCTGTGATTGCAGGTTGGCTCGAAAAGCCTCCGCGGCCTGCTCGTGCATGGCCAACAGGGCGCCGCGCAGTTTGGAATCTTCATCGGCGTACTGCGAGCGCTTCGGCATCGGAACGCCGTAACGCTCGGAGAGCGATTTGAGGGCCTCGTAGAAACTCAGCCCATCCTTCTCCATCACGAACTTCACCACGTCGCCGCCGGCTCCGCACGAAAAACACTTGTAGAACTGGTGCACCACGTGAACGGTGAAGGAAGGGGTCTTCTCGCTGTGGAAGGGGCACAGCCCCATGTAGCGGTTGGCGCCTGATCGCCGGAGCTTCACGTACTCGCCCACCACGCTGACAATGTCGACCGAGGACTTGAGTTGCTCGACGAAATCCATGGCGCCCCTTGTGGCTATTATCCCGCACCGGAGCCATGATGACACCACCGTCCGGTAGCACGCCGACCCCTAACCGACGATATATTGACCCCGGCAACGCGTCCGACGCTACACTCCTGTAGTGCTACCGGCGGCCATCTTCTACGACCTTAGCCCCCACGCGCGCGTGGCCACCGCCATACTGCCATTCGGCGTGGCCATTTTCGTGCGGTTGGTCCTGGGCAACAATCAACTCACGCGCTGGCTGATTTCACTCAGTGTGCTGTGGTTTGCCGCCAACATTCTGATGGCTCCGTATTCCGCCGGCATGCGCCAGGACATTCGCGACCTGCGCACTCTGCTACCATAGACGCGGGAGTCGCCGGTTGACGGCGACCTGACGAAGTCCATACAATGGCTGATAGAAGGAGGCCGCATGAGATCACTTGGCTTTCCTGAGCTTCTCGTAATCCTCGGTGTTGCCGTGCTGTTGTTCGGCGGCAAGAAAATTCCCGAAGTCGCGAAAGGTTTAGGCGAAGGGATCCGCAACTTCAAGAGTGCCTTGAAGGGTGACGAAGAGAAGGTCGAAGAAAAGAAGCAGGCGTAGGCTTCGAGGATCAGCCCGCAAGGTTGGGCTGAGTTCGTCTCGGCTTCTAAAGGTTCGCAAACCGAAAACAAAACAACCCCGCGAGACCCGTTTGGGCTTCGCGGGGTTTTCTATTTGCGGTCACTGCGCTGAAAAACCGATTACTTCGCCTTCTTCGGCGGAACAATCGCGTCTTTCGCGCTCTTGGCCACGCGGAACTTCACGACCTTCTTGGCCGCGATCTTGATGGCCTCGCCTGTCGCCGGGTTGCGCCCCATGCGAGCTTTGCGGTCCACGCGCACCAACCGGCCGATGCCGGGCAGCACGAACACGCCGTTCTTCTTCACTTCCGCGACCGCGATGCTTTCCAGCTTGTCCAGCATCGCGCGCGCTACCTTGTTGCTGACTTCGCAGGTTTCCGCGAGCGACCGTACCAGCTGCGTCTGGGTCATTCTCTGATTCGCCATATTTCTCCTTATGATTCTCCCGCGGCGCTACGCGCCACAGTTGCCATCGAACAGATTTCAGCCTCGGCGCTCCAACGAGCCAAAGCATTGAACGTAATCAATGATAAGGGAAGGGCATGAGGATGTAAAGGGAAAAACCGCCCAAAACCCCTGATTTTCCGCAGTTTTTTTGTGTCAGGTACGCCAGAACCCCCGATTTTACGGGCTTTCCACGAATCCAACACCCCGCCGCCGTTCCAACGCGCATTCCGCCACGCTCTCGGCGACCTTGTTCTTGCGCACTCGCAATACCATGCGGGCTCCCGCGGACGGCGACATGCCGATGCGCACGGCGGCGAAAAGTTTGAGCGGGACGCCTCCGGCACTGGTCTCGCCCTCTCCCGCCGAGGCCTCCGGCCGGTTGCGCATCTGGTTCAGAAACACCACGCAGGCCGGAGATTTCCCCAAGGTCTGACGCAATTTTCGCAGACCCGACGCCAGCACGCGACTGTGCAAGCCGGGAGCGTCGTTGCCGATGCCGCCCTCCAGTTCCAGGCGGGGGACCAGCGCCGCCGCCGAGTCCACCACGATCAGGTCCACCGCTCCCGAGCCGGCCAGCTGGCGCGCGATTTCCATGCCCTGTTCCGCGGTCGCCGGCTGGGCGAAGGGCACACGCTGCATGTCCACGCCCAGGCGCGCGGCGTACGCCGGGTCGAAGGTATGGTCGGCATCGATCCACGCGGCAGTAAGGCCATTCTGCTGGGCACGCGCGACGCATTGAATCGCGAGCGTGGATTTCCCGCAGCCTGAAGGTCCAAAGAGCTCCACCATGTGGCCGCGTGGAAATCCGCCGCCCAGTACCTCATCGAGCGCGCGAAAGCCCGAGGGGAAGAAGAAATCCGGCGCGCCGGGGGAGGCCTGCATGCGCGCCAGCCGCAACAAGATGGCCCGTTGCCGCTCCTCTTCCTTCTTCATGGGTTCGCGCCGGGGCCGCCCCGGTTCTCTAGCGCCGGGCCGGCGCCGGTTTGGCCGCCGGCGGAGCTTCCACAGGCGCCGCAATGGGTGCGCCATCCGGCTTGATCAGGCCCAACGCCTTGCGCAACTCGGTATCGATCGTCTTCCGGATGTCCGGATTGTCCTTCAGAAACTGCCGCGCGTTCTCCCGTCCCTGGCCGATTCGATCGCCCTTATAGCTGAACCAGGAACCGCTCTTCTCGATGATGTTCTGCGCCACTCCCTGGTCGAGCAGGTCGCCTTCCTTGGAAACGCCTTCGCCGTAGATAATGTCGAACTCCGCCTCGCGGAATGGCGATGCCACCTTGTTCTTGACCACTTTGACCTTGGTGCGATTGCCCACCACGGCGTCGCCGTCCTTGATGGCGGCAATGCGCCGGATGTCCAGCCGTATGGACGCATAGAACTTCAGCGCGCGTCCGCCCGTGGTGGTTTCCGGATTACCGAACATCACGCCGATCTTTTCGCGGATCTGGTTGATGAAGATCAGGCAGGTGTTCGATTTGCTGACCGAACCCGTGAGTTTGCGCAGCGCCTGCGACATCAGCCGCGCCTGCAACCCCATGTGGCTGTCGCCCATCTCGCCGTCGAGTTCCGATTTCGGCACCAGCGCCGCCACCGAGTCCACCACCAGCACGTCGATCTGCCCCGAAGCGATCAGGTGCGAAGTGATTTCCAGGGCCTGCTCGCCGTAATCGGGCTGCGAAACCAGCAGGTTGTCCACATCCACTCCCAGTTTCCGGGCGTAAGCCGGATCCAGGGCGTGCTCCACGTCGATGAACGCGGCGATGCCGCCGGCCTTCTGCGCTTCGGCGATCACCTGAAGGGCGATGGTCGTCTTCCCGGACGACTCCGGTCCGAAAATCTCGTTGATGCGGCCGCGAGGGAAACCGCCCACGCCGAGCGCGGCGTCCAGCGAAATCGAGCCCGTGGAGATCACCGAGACGGGTACAATGGCGTCCTTCGACCCCAGACGCAGGATCGAGCCCTTTCCAAACTGTTTCTCAATCTGGCTGAGGGCGAGTTCTAAAGCGCGCGAGCGCTCCTTTTCATCCATGTTAGGTATTGCTCCTGGAATTGGGGGTAAAGAGACATTGTACCAGCCGCTATAATTGATGCAGAGGTCTTGCCGATGGTACCGCGTCTCCTTGTGCTCTTCCTGGCGTCCGCGCTTTTCGTTTCCGGCGCCGCCAAAAAGACCATCGCCAGCGGGCGCGGCGAAAACGAGGACCTGATCCTCAACGTCACCATTTATATCGATTCCGCCGCTGTCAAGGAAGCGCTCGGCGACGACCTGGCGGGGCATTACATCGTGGTCCAGGTCAAAGTGGAGCCCAAATACACCAAGGAAATCACCATCGACCGCGACGATTTCATGCTGCGCACCGACAAGGATGGCGATCGCACCAGGCCCATGGCGCCCAGCCAGGTCGCCGGCAGCGGCGGGCTCGTCCTCACGCGCACCGACGGCCCCAGCGGTCAAGGCGCCGAGCGCAGCCGCGGCTGGAGTATCGGGGGCATGGGAATGGGCGGCGGGGGGGTGAACGCCGGCCCTCAGAACACCGGCGTTAAGGCTTCCACGGAGACCGGCGTGAAGGACAGCCCGCTCAAGCAACTCCTCGACGCCAAGGTGCTGCCGGAAAAAAAGATCGAAGAGCCGGTCAGCGGCTTCCTCTTCTTCCCCATGGAAAACCAGAAGATGAAAGATCTGGAACTGGTCTACGGCGGCAAGGAAAACCGCATCCGCATCCGCTTCAAGTAGAGTTGGGGCGCCTGCGACGCTGTGTTCTACTGAAACTCGATCCCCGCCATCACCAGTTGCGGCATCGCCTGGTTCCAGCTTTCCGGGACGTTGTCGAAGGGCAGGCGGAACGGCTTGATCTCCCGCGGGGAGACCGCGCCGATCCTCGGACTCACAATAGGGACTCGCTCGCGTAACACCACCTGGCCGTACGCATCGTAGAAGACACAGTTAATCTCCACGGTCTTCACCACGCGGTCGCCCAGGTTCTGAATGTTGCCCACAATCTCCACCACGCTCTGCTTTAAGTAGCTTTCGTGGGCCTTCATCTCGACGTCCGTCAGCTTGAGATTCCTGGCATACGCCCGCGCCTCCCCGGTGAGCGGCGGGGGCGCCGGGGGCGGCTTCTTGGCCGCCCGGTCGAGATAGAAAAAGCCGCCGATGCCCAGCGCGAGCACCAGGCCAATCACGATCACCATCGGCGGGACGGATGCTTTCGGAGGCGCTTTTTTACTTACCACCAACGGTCATTTCCCCCATCTTGATTGTAGGCGCTGCCACCGATCCGCGGAACTCCAGATCGCTGCCTATCGCCTCAATGCCGCGCAGCATGTCGTTCAGATTCCCCGCGATGGTCACCTCGCTCACCGCAAAGGCCAGTTCACCATTGCGGATCCACAGCCCGGCCGCGCCCCGCGAATAATCTCCCGTCACGATGTTGACACCGAACCCCATCAGCTCGGTGACATAGAATCCGTTCGGAATTCCCGCGATAATCTGCTCCGCCGTTTGGACGCCCTTCTCCAGGAAAAAGTTCCCGTGGCCGATTCCGGCGTTGCCGGTCAGCCCGCGCGAGGCGTTGCCGGTGGTCTTCATGCCCAGCTTGCGCGCCGCATAGGTGTTCATCAGGTAACTCTTCAGCACGCCGCGCTCGATCACCACCGTGCGCCGCGAAGCCACGCCCTCGTCGTCGAACGGAGAGGTGCCAAAAAGCCCCGGCAGCGTGCCGTCGTCGATCACCGTCACCTCGTCGCTGGCCACCTTTTCGCCGAGTTTGCCGGCGAGGAACGATTCCTGCCGGTAGATCGACATGCCGTGGACCGCTTCGAAGATGTTGTCCAACAGGCTCCGCGCCGTCCGTGATTCGAACACCACCGGCACTTTTTGTGTGGCCACCTTGACCGCATTCAGCCGCCGCAACGCGCGCCGGGCGGCCATCCGGCCGACGTGCTCCGGTTCCTCCAGCCCGGAAAACCCGCGCGCCATGGTGTACCAGTAATCGCGCTCCATGCTATCGCCGTCGCGAGCCACCGGCGACGTGCTCAGCGAGCAGTAGCTGCTTCGGTATTCACCCGCGAACCCGCGCGAATTGGCGAAAGTGTGCCGCCCCACGTAGTTATCGAACGCAGCGCCCTCGGAGTTGGTGATGCGCGGATCGCTCGTCAGAGCCGCGTCCTCGGCGCGCCTGGCAAGCTCGATCTTGAACGCCGTATCCAGTTCCGCGACATCGGAGGAGTACATCCCCAGGTCGCCTTCCAGCGTGCCGAATTCGGCCGCGTCCGGCAACCCGGCGTGCGGATCTTCGGAAGTGATATCGGCCAGTTCGATGGCCGATTTCACCAGGTGCGCAATCCCCTCGCCGGAAAGATCGCTGGTGTAGGATGCTCCCGTGCGCCGCCCCATCATGATGCGCAGACCCGCGCCGCGCGATCCGGCTTCCTTCAGATTCTCCACTTCGCGCATGCGCACGTTGGCCGAGAACTCCTCGCCCTCGGCGATGGTGCACTCGGCGTCGCTGGCGCCCGCACCCAGGGCCCGCTTCACGATATCCTGGGCAAGTTCCGACAGGTGATTGGCGCTCAAGCCGTGCCTCCAACGGTCATTTTGTCGATCTTGATGGTGGGGATTCCCACCCCCACCGGCACGCTCTGCCCGTCCTTGCCGCAGGTGCCGATGCCTTCGTCCAGCCGCAGATCATTGCCCACCATGCTGACGTACTTCAGCGCCTCCGGCCCGTTGCCGATCAGCGTGGCATTGCGCACCGGGCGCGTCAGCTTGCCGTCCTCGATAAAGTAGCTCTCCGATGCCGAGAAGACGAAGTTGCCGCTGGTGATATCCACCTGCCCGCCGCCGAAGTTCACGCAGTAGAGTCCCTTGGGCACCGAGCGGATGATTTCTTCCGGATCGCTCTCCCCCGCCATCATGAACGTATTCGTCATCCGTGGCATGGGAATGTGGGCATAGCTTTCGCGCCGCCCGCTGCCCGTCGCCTCCGTTCCCAGCAGCCTGCACGAGAGCTTGTCCTGGAGGTAGCCGCGCAGCACGCCGTTCTCGATCAGGACGTTGCGCTGTGTGGGCTGCCCCTCATCGTCCACGTTGAGCGATCCGCGGCGGCTGCCGATCGTGCCATCGTCCACCACGGTGCACAGTTCGCTCGCCACCTTCTGCCCCATGCGTCCGCTGAAGGCCGAAACGCCCTTGCGGTTGAAATCCGCCTCTAAGCCATGGCCCACCGCCTCATGCAGCAGGATGCCCGGCCAACCGGGACCCAACACCACCGTCATCTCGCCGGCCGGCGCTTCCACCGCGTCCAGCATGGCGACGGCTTCGCGCGCCGCTTCATGGGCGAAGTGCTCCGGGGTCTTGTCGTTCAGGAAATAATCCAGTTCCATGCGTCCGCCGCCGCCCGCGTGACCGCGCTGCGGAGGGCCGCCGGCCTGCCGGGCCAGCGCCGACACGCTGAGCCGCGCCAGCGGCTGCCGGTCCACCGAGAGCCTGCCTTCGCTGGTCGCCACCAGCACTTGCCGTAAATTGTCGGCGTAGACCGCCTGCACTTGAAAGATGCGCGGGTCGAAAGCGCGCGCCGCCCGGTCGGCGCGCTTCACCAGGTCCACGCGTTCGCCGAACGCCGTCTCGGTGGGCGCCGTCAGCACGGGGTACAGGTTGTGGTGGCGGCCTTCGTTGAGGTCGAATTTCTCCACCTTGGCCGGAGCTGCGGCGATGTGCGCCGCCACATTGGCCGCCTTGCGAATTTTCTCGGGCGCCAGGTCGTCGCTGTAGGCGTACCCGGTGCGTTCGCCGGAGATCACGCGCACGCCGACCCCCATGGAAACGCCCTGCGCCGCGCTCTTCACCATGGATTCATCGATGCCGATGGAACTGGTCACCAGGTATTCGAAATAGAGGTCCGCGTAATCGCCCCCCTGCGAAAGCGCTTCACCCAGATACTTTTCCAGATCTTGCAGGGTGATGCCAAAGCGCGTCGCGAAAACAGACTCGGAAAACTGCATACATTCAGGCTAGCAGAGTGCGCGATCAGAGCCGCGGGCCGCGGAGCGTGCCGGTCCGGGGGAACTTCGTGGGGCCCTGAGCCATAGTCAACAATTGACAAGCCGGAACACTCGCCTTACCATGGGGCGATAATCGCAAGAGGAGCCCGTCGCTATGGCCGTGGAACAGATGAACATTTCAATTTCGCCCCAGATGGCGAAGTTTATCCGCAGTAAAGTGAAGGCTGGCGGCTATACGAACATCAGCGAAGTCGTACGTGCCGCGGTCAGACGTATGCAGGAAGAAGAAGCCCGTGAGGCGAGGCTGGCCCGCCCCGCGGCGGATGGAATCCTTGACGAACTCACCGGTCGGGAGAAGGTTTCCATCGGCGAGCGGGTACTGGCCGGTTTTGCGGCGATCGAGCGCGGAGAGTATACCGATTACGTGGGGCGGGAGGGCCTTGGACATTTAGCCGCCGGGGTCAAATCCCGCGGCAGGAAACTCCTGGCCGACAGAGCACCAAAAGGATGAAGCGCTACCGCGTCTCGAAGGAGGCCGAGAACGATCTGGACGAGATATTTGCCTATTGGGTGGAGCGGGCAAGCCTGGATATCGCCGACCGGTTGATCGACGCGATTGTAGACCGTTTCTGGCTGCTTGGAGAATACCCGGAATCCGGGCGGGAATGTGACGGCATCAGGCCAGGCACAAGGTGCTTTCCAGCCGGAAAGTACCTCATTTACTACCGAAGAATGCGGCGGGGGGTTGAAATCGTGCATGTTTTCCGTGGCGCGAGAGATCAGCGGAAAGCTTGGAAAGACAGTCCAGGTTAGCGCTCCCGTCAACCTTTCTCTCCGCAAATCTCGTTGATATCCCGATTCTCCAGCACCCGCTTCGGGGCGCCTTCCCTGGCCACATGAATCATCGCGCGGCCCACCTGTACCGTCGTGGTCACGTACTTCGGAAAGACAGCCTTCCACACCGGGTACAGCGGCCCTACTACCGCATACAAGGCCCTGATCCACGCGGTTTTCGGAATAATTTCACCCATTGGCTGGATGTATGCGGGCCGAAATGCGTATGCCGCCTTAAGTAGTTCGAAGATCGCGTTCTCCGTCTGGCCCTTCACCCGCGCCCACATAGTGGCGCCGCGGCCGGTACTATCGGTGCCGGCGCCCGACACGTAGATGAAGGTCATTGCCGGGTTCAGCCGTGCCAGGGTTTGCGCCGCTGAGACGGCGAAGTCGTAGGTTACCCGCCGGTATTCCGCTTCTTTCATGCCGAGCGAGGAAACGCCCAGGCAGAAAAAGCAGGCGTCGAAACCGGAGAGATCCCCCTCGATCGCGGAGAAATCGGCGAAGTCCCGATGCACGATCTCGCGCAGTTTCGGGTGCGGCTGCGCGGTCGCGCGCCGGCCAATCGACAGGATGCTTTCCACTTCCTGGCTGCGCAGGCATTCCTGCAAGACGCCCTGCCCCACCATCCCCGTTGCTCCGAAGAGGATTACTTTCATATGATTCCCAGCGCCCTGCAATCTTCGTCCACCATTTCCCGGACCAGGTCGGCGAATTTGACCCGGTGGGTCCAACCCAGCACCTTCCGCGCCTTGCTGGCGTCGCCCTTGAGCAGATTGACCTCCGCCGGGCGGTGCAGTTCCGGGTCTGTAGTCAGATACCTGGTGTAATCCAGGCCCACATGCGCGAACGCCAACTCCACGAACTCGCGGACCGAGTGGCACTCCCCGGTGGCAATTACGTAGTCGTCCGGTTGCGGTTGCTGCAGCATCAACCACATGCCTTCCACGTATTCGCGGGCGTGCCCCCAGTCGCGCTGCGCTTCCAGGTTCCCCAGGGAAAGTTGGGTGCTCTTGCCGGCCAGAATCGCTGCCACCCCGGAAGTGATCTTGCGCGTCACAAACTCAAATCCGCGGCGCGGGGATTCATGATTGAAGAGGATCCCATTGCAGGCATACAGACCGTACGCCTCGCGATAGTTGCGCGTCAGGTCGAAACCAGCCACCTTGCTGATTCCGTAGGAGGAGCGGGGGTGGAACGGCGTGCTTTCGTTCTGCGGGACGGTCTCCGCCATACCGAACATCTCGCTCGACCCCGCGAAATAAAAGCGGCACTGGGGCGCCAGGGTTTTCACCGCCGACAACAGGAAGTGCGTACCGTTGATATTGGTGTTAAGTGTGGAGAATTCGTCGTCGAATGAGTAGCTTACAAAGCTCTGAGCGGCCAGGTGATAGCATTCGTCGGGTTGCACTTCGTGAATCACGCGGTGAATGCTGGCATAGCTTTCGAGCGATGCCGCATGCAACTTCAGCCGCCCGCGGATCGCTTTGAGGCGGGAGAGCCGGTGCTCCGGGTCTTCCAGTGCCACACGGCGCACGATGCCATGCACCTCATAGCCTTGCCCGAGTAGCCATTCCGAGAGGTAGGACCCGTCCTGGCCGGTAATTCCCGTGATTAGAGCACATTTCGAGGACATCTGAAATAATAGTAGCAACCAACATGATTCTACGAACTTCCGGAGCCTCCGGCCCAGCCTGGCCCCATTGGGCTAGGCGCGCTTTGTCGAGGGAACCTCAAACGCCGTTTTGCGTTTCCCTGCAAAGCCTTGTAACCTGTCTACTTGCTGATGCGCCTTACCAATCGGAGAGAAGATTGCTTTCGGGTGCCAGCACTTTCCATGGTGCGGCATGCTGGTTGATTTCGAACTGATCCGGCGCGCGCAGAAAAGCGACGCCGCGGCATTCAACGAAATCGTTCTGGTCTACCGGAAGCGCATTATGGGGACGATCACCCGTTTGATCGCCCGTCCGGAGGATGTCGAGGATGTCGCTCAGGAAGTTTTCCTGCGGCTTTACTTTTCCCTCGATCAACTGCGGACGGCAGAGGTCTTTGAACCTTGGTTATACCGTCTGACCGTCAACGCGGCCTACGATTACCTGCGCAAGCAGCGTCGCCGGCAGGAGTTTCGCATGTCCGACCTGAGCGAGCAGCAGGTCATGATGGCCGACGCGACGGCGGGCGGGAAAGCCGAAAAGGAAGATATTCACCAAAAGAAAGTCCGCGAATCGGTGGACTCGCTTCTCGGAGCGGTTTCCGAGGCGGACCGCATTTTGCTGATGTTGAAGGAAGTGGAAGGCCTTTCCTTGAAAGAGCTTGAAAAGGTCTATAAAGTTAATGAGAATGCTCTTAAGGTGCGATTGTTTCGCGCCAGGCAGCGAGTGTTGAAAGCGTTCGGATCGGCGAAGAAAGAAGGAGCCGGGTAAACCGGTGGAGTAGAGCTATTATGAATTCCATGCATGGCAGCGACGACCAAAAGCTCGACGCACTGTTCCGGGCCTACCACGACGCCTGTGCGGCGCCCGAAGCCAGCGCCAATTTCATGCCCAATCTCTGGGCACGGATCGAATCGCGCCAGCGATTCACCTTCTCCTTCCGTCACATGGCCAACATTTTGACGACGGCGGCGGTCGCCCTGTCCCTCGTCTTGGGTATCTACATGGCGATCCCGCGCTCCAGTTCCATCGACTACAGCCAGACCTACGTGGAGGCATTGGCCGAAGCCAACACATCCGATTCCATGGATCTTGTCAATCCGGCCACCTTGGACCTGCCCGCCGACCGGCCGAGCCGCTAAGAGGAGTCATGCCTAAATCCAGACTCTCCGCCGTACTATCCCTGCTCCTTGTCTTCTTGAGCGGGGGAGTTCTTGGGGCGTTTACCTACAGGCTCTATTCCATCAGCCCGGTACAATCCGGGAAGGATGCTGGTGCTCCACCCAAGAAGCAGAGCCCGGAGGAGTTTCGGAAGAGGTACGTGTCCGATCTAACCAGCGCGGTTAAACTCGACAGCGGTCAGGTCACCGCACTCAACCGTGTTCTGGATCAAACCCGCGACGAAGCCGACAAACTCAACGACAAGATCAAGCGGGATCACGATGCCGTGAACGAGAAGTGGCATCCGGATCGCGAAGCTATTCACAACCATCAGGTCGAAAGCGTCAACGGCCTGCTCCGCCCCGACCAACTTCCCTTATATGCGGCATTTCGCGCCGAGCGCGAGCGCCTGCACAGACTGCGCGACCAGCAGCGCAAGAAACAATAAGCCCCCCACCAAAACAAAAGGCAGGCGCACCCAGAGGTAGGGTACCGCCTGCCTTTTTGATTTTCTAGTGGTTTGGTGGTAAAAGCTTACGCCGTCGGTTGAACAACCTTCTTGGCGCCACGCGAGACCGCATACTTCTTTTCGAAGCGATCGATACGCCCGGCGGTGTCCATCAACTTCTGGCGTCCCGTGAAGAACGGGTGGCACGCAGAGCAGATTTCCACACGCATGTCGCCCTTGTGGGTGGAGCGCGTCTTGAAGGTGTGGGCGCACGCGCACGTGACATTGATTTCGTTGTAAGCGGGGTGAATTCCAGCCTTCATCTTGTTACCAGGGGGTCCTTTCGAGAATTCCAGTATACCAGAAATGTAAACCCCCGTGCGCCCTTCGGCACACGGGGGTTCGTTAGCCTTGGAGATGCCTGAGGCTTTCAACCAGCGCAAGAGGCAGCCGGTCCACAGGAACATGACTCCGCCACTGAGCGGAATCGGCTACGTTAGAGGCTCGACTTCAACAGTCGGCCACCTCTCGCGGTCTATTGCTACTTTCCATTTTGCTGGACCACCTCCTTTTTCAGTGATACCCATATCCTTGCATGCGTATCGCCGCCTGTCAATACAGTTTTCCATAGTCTCGGTCCACGAGCCAAAATTTCTGCGTATCTGTAAAATAATGCAGTATTTAGGTTACAGATTCGCGGCCGCGAACCGGCACATTACCAGGCCGTCCAAGAGGTTGAAAGGGAACTGCCCGGTGGTGTAGTGACCGCACGGCAAATTGAACACTTTGTGCGGCAAATCAAGCTCCCGAAACCTCTCCAGAACCTGCCGCGAGTAGACCGGCAGAAAGGTGCTATCGTGGCTGGCCCAGATCAAAAGTGTCTTCAAGTCCCGTCCCTGAAACCGCTTCAGGTAGCTGGCCGGGCTGATCACGCTCCAGTAACGGCGCAACTCCTCCTGGGTCACGTGCCCGGCGAACGCCTGGCTCACGTTCTGGGTGGAGAGCCCGGTCCAGACCACGTCCGCAAAGTGCATCGAGACATGGTTGAAGATCCCCATCCGGATTCTGGTGTCGTGCGCCGCCGCCATGAACGCCACGCACGACCCCAGGCTCGTGCCCAGGACGCCTACCCGGCTGTACCCCATCGACGCCACCCAATCCACGCAGGCGCGCACATCCACCGCCGATTGCCGGCCCGCATGGATGGTGCGTCCCACGTTGCTCGAAACGTGGTAATCCGCGCGCGCGGTTTCCGCGGGTTTGCGCTCCGCATGATATGCCATGGTCATGCGCAGCGCGCTGATGCCACACCGATTGAGCAACTTGGCCAGCCCTACGTGACCGTCCGGTCCGGAATTCCACTGCGGGAGAACAATCACCACCCGCCCTTGGTCGTTGGGCGCCGGGAGCCACAGGGCATGCGCCGTGTTGTTCTCCGGATACCGTGTCTTGACAGGGCTGGTGAACGTCAGGCGGTTTCCCTCCAGCCGGTAGTCCCGCACCGGCTGGTAGGAGAAAAAACGGTCGGAGTCCGCCAGCGATTCGGTGACGAAGCGGGAAATGCACTCGGCGGAATTCCCGTTGGCGTCTGCCGGGCAGGAGGGGAATTCCAGGCTGTTCAGCCAGTCCGTGCCCCATTCGAACGGCCGCACCACCCGGTTGGTGTCGCGCGTGGCGAGCTTACGCTCCCACTGATCCATGTATCGAGCGTAAATTCCCATCATGTAGTGAGGATACTAGTCTAGCAAAGGCAAAAAAATCCCCGCTACCGGGGAGATGATGCCCGTAGTAGCGGGGTGGCAAATTGCGCAGGCGGGAGGCAACCCGCCAAAGCTGACGACCCTCTAGACCAGAACTCGATTGTACTGTCGTGCACGCAGGGTGCCACACGTAACCTGAAGAAACTACAGGCGGCAGCCATCGAATCATCCCGTTTTCGGGAGCGTCCGCTACGGATTCCGAAAGTCGGTGTCGAGCAACAGGCCACAAAAAGCGATGGCCTGTCCC
>PLDO01000004.1 GCA_003136215.1 Bryobacterales bacterium | reverse complement strand
TCAAGCTCATGATGGAACTCGTGGAGTAGGGGAGGAGGACTGCGATGGATGTCAACGTAAGTATTGGCGGCGGACAGAAGATGGCACTGACTGGAGCAGTCTTGATATATCGCGGTGGAACCGACGCATTCGCGGCGTGGCATCCTGCGAAGCCGGGACCTGGAGGCGGAGCAGCATATCTGGGAGAGGCGGAATCGCTGACCACGGAATTCCTGCGAACGCTCGCGGCCGGGCTGGGGACCTACATTCCGCCGGAAATCTTGCCGGCGAACGTTTTGGTCCGAACCTCAGAGCTGTTGGTTTGGTGGACACCGGCTCAATATCGCACGCTCTTCTTCGGTGAACAAAGCGATGCCGGGAAGGACCTCAGCGGGAAGCGGTACCCCGTGCCTCCTCTGGTGTTCAAGGTGTCGGGCGGAACTCTATGGGTCCGCGCTCTGGAGAAGAACGAGCGGCCAACTGCGATCACGACGCTGAAGACGGCGCCGTTTTGGAACGGAAATGACGCCGGCCAAATCTGTATTGGTACGATGCGCGTTCCAGAGTCGTCGGGTGTGGAAGCGATGGAAGGATGGGAGCGGGGGTTCTTTCAGAGCGAGTTCACGCACGGCTACGGAGGCGCACGTCTGACGAGTTTTCCGGGCGGATTCCTCGATTTGTGCCGGCACTTGGTCGGGAGCCGGAAACCGTTCCCTGTAGAGTACCTAACGGACGCACGAGAATCCTTACGGCAGTTCGTGGAGCGGAGGTGAGTTATGGCGCACCATCTTTCACCAGAATTGATCCGGCGGCCCGTACGCGTGCTGATCGTCGGCTGTGGCGGAAATGGTAGTGCAATCACGGCCGGTCTGCCGTATTTGCATCAGGCGATGCTGGTTCACGGCCACCCTGGCGGGCTCGAAGTGACCTTGATGGACGGTGACGTCGTCTCGCCCACGAACTGTGTTCGGCAGCCCTTTAGCCAGGCCGAGATCGGACATTCAAAGGCGGTAGTGCTTGTCTCCCGCATGAATCTCTTCTGGGGCTTGAATTGGCACGCTGTAGCTGACCACCTTTCGGCAAAAACAAGCGTGGATCGGGTGGACATCCTGATCGGTTGCGTAGATAGCCGCGCGGCCCGGAAGGTGATTGCTCAGAAAGTGACGGGGCCGCGAAGTGGCGTTTCGTTTTGGCTCGACCTCGGAAATCATGCGACGGGCGGGCAGTTCGTGCTTGGTCAGCCCTGGAACTGGGAGAACAAGCGCTCGGCTACCCGGCTGAGAACCATCGCCGAATTGTTCCCAGAACTGGTCGATCCGTCGCTCGACAACGACGGTCTGCCGAGCTGCAGTGCCGTGGAAGCGCTCGAGCGACAGGAGCCATTCGTAAATCCGACGCTTGCCAACCATGCGCTAGCGCTCTTGGCGAGACTTTTCCGGCATGGCTCGATCACTTACCATGGTGCTTTCGTCAACGTGGCCGGTTGTCGCGTGCAGCCCCTGGCCGCCGATCCGGCGGTTTGGCGTGCCCTTCAAAGAAGGGGGAAACGGCGGGTTAACGGGCGGTGATAAGAACGCCAGAGACTATTCGGTTAAGAAACCAGCCTAACGCGACACAACGGGACGTGTCAGGCTAACGTGCGGTGTGAGCGCTCGCCGTCAAAGTGGGCTGGCTCGCTGAGCACCGCAGTTGGGAAGACGACCTATGGAGAGTATTCAGCACCGCCACTTCTCGCCATCAGACCGAACGTCCCAGTGGTCTTTGCCGAGCCTGGGTATGGCCCACCCTCGCCTATTGGTCGACCGGTGGGTCCGCCGCCCCTTTTTGATGGGTATTTTTTGAGATTCAGTGAATGCTGCGCGGCGGCTGCGCAAATTCAAGGCGCCGCATTGATAAATCACCGATCAGGATGCCCTTGCGGTGGCTTTGAAGCTGCCGCCACGCGCAAAAGCCTTGCAAAATCGCGTCCTGCCATTGATGTTCCGAGCACGCTCGAACTTCCAGGTGGCTCGTTAGCTGCTTGATCGTTCGAAGGATTCCGTAGTCGACGTGGTCGACACCTTCAAGATAAGCGTGATCGTGAGCATAGCCGAATACCAGTGCCGAGATGCCCTCTTCGATGGCTGTTGCCCTCCCCCCGTCCTCGACCTGGTCGATACCGGGATCACTTTTGCGCTTGCAGCCCATCAGCTTGCGAATAACCGGCGACCATCCGAGTACGGCTGCATAGGCTAGGTGGAAAACGTCGTGATAGCGGTAGCCGTCACTTTCGTACGCGTTGTCGGTGAGCTCATTTCCCAAAGGCTGGCCGTTCATATGCATCTTGACCTTCACGCCGCCGGCGGATACATCCTCACCAAATTCGACCTGGAAACGTCGCGGCAATTGTTCGCTCCGGGGGAAGGCTTCGTCAAATAACCGCATCCGCTCCGGCTGGCCGCCCTCTGACGGCAGCCAGCGGCTTTTGGCTTTCCGGAGATTCTCAGCTGCGATCACGTCGAGATCCAACTCTTCCTTTGAGGCAATATTCGCAACGTACCAGAGAATATCTCCCAATTCCTCAGTAACGCGCTCCTTGAAAATCTGATAGGACGATCCCTCACGGAGCCACTTTTTGTATTCGGTTAGCAGCGTTCCCGCTTCTCCCGCGAGCCCGAGGAGAGGCACCATAATGCCTGCGCCAGCCTCCTGCGTTCGGGTGCCGGGGACCTGGTCTGTCCTTTGGGCCTCAAGCTGATACTCGCGAAAGTTCATCGGACACCTCCTTTTTGCTGGCCGCAATCTTTTCGTTGATGCCCCATTTTGGCGGATACCAGAAATCAAGCGACTCCGTCGAGGCTCGAAATCTTTGCTTGATTCTGGTCCTTAGCGAACTCCCTGCGATCTCAGGATGATAGACACGGGAGTACTTGTCGACTTCGCAAAATACGTTTTGACAATCGATGAGCTGGAGGGGCCGTCCCCAAAGCGACCTAAAGCTGATGCCCAGCCGTTCAAATTCTTGCTCCTGCCGCTCCGCGACAACGCGGATGAGGTCGGCTTCGGTAAGGCCGCCGAGTGATTCAAAGCATTTGGAAATGCCGCCCTTTGCGCCCGGGCCGGGGATGACGAATTGCATCTCTGAGAAGCTCGTGAGATTGCTGTAGTTTAGATCGGTTACGTACTGATACGCCAAGAAATCGCCGATCATTGGATAGGAACGCAGCAAAGTGAACGCTTCGAGCATGGTCCTTGCTCCGGCGATTCGCAGCGCCACTTCGTCGTCCATCATTCGTTCGAGTAGCTGGAGATGAGCCCGATGCTTACGTGTCGTTCCGAAAGCCTTGCTGCCTGATGGCATGATATAGGCAGCGGAATAGATCGTTTCGCCCCCATCGATCGCCTTTGAGAGCGCCGCATCATATGCGCGAGAGTCATAGTCCCTGTAGCAGACAACACCCACCGCGCGCGTCAGTCGTTCCCAGGTTTCGATCTTATTGAAAAGCTTGAACAGTATGATCCGAAAGAAGACTTCCTCCTCGGCTTGATCCCCTTCGTAAATGACGTTCTTGATGAGGAATTGGCTGACGCGGTCGGAAGCGCGATAAGCGTTCGTAAATTTAAATTCCGAGAATATCGGGTCTTGCGTCCAAGGCGGCCGCTGGTGTCGCCAGCGCCTGAAAAAGATTTCTTGCCGCTCGGCGGCAAAACGCCAGTATGTATCGTAGACGATGGTAGGCACAGCGGGGGCCAAGGCAGTGAAGACGGAAGGGGAAATAGTGGCCCGTTCGGATGCTCGGCCAGATAGCTCCAGCTTCAGCTGATCCGCAGTAGGTTGCAGCGTCTGATTCTGCCCCTGATCCAAAGCTGCCTTAAGTTGGCGGACCGCGTCGGCAATCGAGCCGTTGTTATCGATCTCGACTACCTGTGCTTTCCGGTGCTCTTGGGCATACAGGCGCTCATAAAGCTCGGTCCATTTTCGCCACATCAACTCTGGCTCCGGCCGTAGCGGCTCTTGACGCTTAACGAGAAAAATTGACGCCGGTATCACGCTCCCCCATGCCGCTAATTCCACGTCAATCATGGCATCGAGGAGTCGCTTGTTTGCTCCTGCCGCCAGCCCGTAAACCTTGGTGGACCACCAGAATCTATCGAGCACGACAGATGTCCCGGAGCGTAACGCGGGTATGATCGTGCTTTCGATGGCGTCGAGGTGAGCCGCGATATGAAGGAGTTGCAGGCTCGCTGGAGCCATTTGTTTTATGTTTAGTGACTCGGGTGCGTGATGGAGGTTGTGAACGACCTTACCGAGCGTCCCGTCGTCCATTCCTGGAAAGGCCAACCGTTTTGCAGTAATACCCTGCTTTTCGAGGAGTGCAACGAAACGGGTAGATAGCTCCGTTTTTCCAACGCCGTCCGGCCCTTCAAAGACATAAAGCTTTCCGAAATTCTTCACTAGGCCGCCTTCCCCCGATATTGCTCAAGGATCGCGTCGAGGCTCTCCTTTAGCGGCGCCAACCCGGATTTCGTACAGCCATCGCCAAGCTTAAGAGATGAAGCAATACAGGTGACTTGCGAGAGCCGCAAGTCCATTCGATCCGCCATAAAGCGGCCGAGCCAGCAGAGGCCGAGGTAGTTTCCATATGCCTTCGGGACATGGTGCTGTAGCGCATAGAAGCCAGTAACGGCCAACTCGCCGTCCGACGCCTCAAAGGCGACTTGCTGTAGGCACGGGAATCCGCGCTGGCGATTGTGGGTGTGATCGCGCGTGGGGTCGAATATAGATGCCTGCAACGCGCTATGCCGGTGATTGCCATTACGAAAGGTCTCGATGACGTGCTTAAGCTGGTTGACCGGCTTACTCTCGGCCGGCATATCTTCGGGGAGATAGGCCGTCATGCGGCGGAAGTAAACGCCCTTGTTGTTTGCGGGGCACTTGGCGATGGTCTTCCAGATGCGCTCGTACCTCGCATACAGCCGCTCGGCACTATCCTCCGCCTCCGGAGTCCACAATGAAATAGGAAAGATCGTGCTGGCGATCGTGCGACTCGTCTGCTTGTTGAATGCATCTATAGTCATTTGGATCTCGGGGACCTGCCGCGGTAATGAGTTCTCATCGAAGTCGGATATCGTGATCACGGCAGGCGACAGGTTGGTGACGCCGCGATCGAGGAGATGAAGCAGCACCTCCGCCCATGCCAACGAGAGACTCGAACTTTTCGCTACGTACAGCTTATTCATCATCAACCTCCTCAAGATGGCGAAACCGCGCCAACCCGGCAAACTCTTTCTTGCTCACCCGCACAAATTGAGCCCATGCCTCATTGGATGAGAAGGCGCGGCCGACACCCGGTTTAACGGCCCGTACCAAGCAGCCCGATGTAGAGCCGCAGACTGGCTCCACTACTCCGCCTTCGAGGGCGATGCCCGCAGGCAGCAGTATCAGATCGTCAACTTGGACATCAATGGCGCGGCCAAACCACGCCTGATCCACAACAACCAGGTTGTCCTTGCATTCCTGTCCCAAAATCGACTTGCGGATTTGCGGACGCCTGATTTTTTCGAGCGCGGCTGCTTGGTCAGCGCTTAAAAGCCGCATTCCCCACTGCATGTTTGAAATGAGCGTCCTATAGCCAACGCCCAACCAGGAAGCTAGGGTATATGCCTGCTCCGGTGAGAACGTCTTCGGAACCCATCCGCGCGCGCCTAGCCCCTTGAGAACGGCCGTGCGCGGCATCAGTAGAGCTGACGCAAAACAGTCCGCTTCGAATTCTTTCGGGTCAAAGCGGCGAGCTTTCCCGCGCTCTTCCACCAGTTCATCAAACTGCTCACCGTGGCCATAGACATGGTGCCCCAACTCATGCGCGCAGGTAAATGCCTGCCTACCGGCAGGTCGCAAGGATGAGACGATAATCACTGGCTTCCCGGGAGAGTATACACCCTCGGCAGACGGGAGTTTCGCGAAGCGAACCTCGACGCCGAGGCCGTCCGCCAGATCGAATGCGTTGCATGGTTCGTGCGGCGCGATGTGCGCCTTTTGGCGAATCCGTAAGGCGCATGTGGAGGCGCGAAGCGCAAGCCTGCTACGCTCAGGACTCATTTCGGGCCTTGCCTTTCCGGATCATCTTCAGTAAGCCCATCAGCCGATCGAGATCCTGATCCTTCATGCTGGCAAGCTCCCGAGCCGCGACTAGGATTCGATCCTCGGTGGCATCCGTTTCCGATTCAGAGCTAGTGAGCCATTCAACACTGACGGAGTACAGCGACGCGAACTGGGTCAATTCCTCGCCGGCGACCTTACGCCTGCCGGCTTCGATTTCTGTGATGGTCGGTCGGTGGTGGCCGAGAAGCTTTGCTACCTGCCCCTGGCTTAATCCTGCGGCCTCCCGAGCTTCCCGAAGCCGCGAGGCAATTTGTTCCCTAGTGCTTTCCATACTTATGCCGCCACCTTCTGCGCCAAGCGCGACGCAACATCCGATATAGACAAAGGCTGAGATGTGGTTTTGTCTTTGAAGATGCTATCTTCGCCGCAGGAATAGCCGAGACGCTCTTCCAACACGAGCGTCGTTTCGATTGCCAAGAGGCTGTCGAAGAAGCCGAGTGCCGACAACGGCACCACTACCGGACTGATCTCACACTCCATATCGCCGCTCGCGACCTGTAGCTCACGCAGTGTGTCGACGATAATCTGCTCAATTTCAGTTTTCGTCATGGCCACCTCATTTCGCATTGTTTATTCTTACCATATCGGTAAGAAAATCTTACCATGCGTCGAGTTTGGCTGTCAACAGCTTCGTGAACCAGGCACTAATTCTGGCGCCGCGCTTGTGGGCAACATGCGAAAATACGAGGCGAGCGATGCATGCTATCGAAGGAATTACTGCGAACGACGTTTGGTCTGCCGCGCGCTCCCTTTTTAACCAGGACGGAGTCGCCCGTCTGGTTGAAGGGCGCGGTGGGAGTACACGCGAGGTACTGCATGTCGTGTGCAGGGTTCAACAGCCCAGACAACGCTGGAGTATTGCCCGGGTTCCAGCAATGAACCCTGCTTTTGCCATCGCAGAACTGATTTGGATAGTCACAGGGCGAGACGACTCCGCTTTTTTGAACCGTTGGAATTCCAAGCTCCCCGCCTTTGCTGGTACAGGGCCAACGTACGACGGCGCTTATGGCGCGCGTCTCCGCAAACATTTCGGGGTCGATCAGATCCGAAGAGTGTGCGACGCTCTCAGTGCCGACCCGGGAAGCCGACAGGCTGTCTTGCAGATATGGGACCCGATTCAGGACCTTCCGGACCCAACCGGTCGGCCTGCATCTCCGGATATACCATGCAACATCTGTTCCCTGCTCAAGGTCCGCGATGGCAGACTCGAATGGACCCAGGTAATGCGGAGCAATGACCTATTCCTGGGCCTGCCCTATAACTTCATTCAATTTACCTATCTTCAGGAGATCCTTGCAGGCTGTATGGGGCTCTCTGTTGGAGAGTACTGCCACTTTACTGATAGTCTGCACATTTACGAGCGTGATGTCGTCCACTTCACCCACGGATCCACGGTCGTGCCCGATCCAAACACAGACCGCCTGGATGCACCACTAGAGGAATCAGATCGATACTTCGCGGAGATGGCCGCAGCTATTGAGTCCATGTCGCCCGTCGGGACGGCCAGTTTTTACGAGGCGGCGATGGCTGTTCAAGTCCCGGTGGCGTACAGAAATCTTGTTTTAGTTGTCGCGGCCGAGGCTGCCCGCCGGAAGCGCATGCGCGGCGAAGTCGAGAGGTGCGTCGATGCGTGTAGCAATCCAGGTCTGAAACAGGTTTATCGGCTTTGGGATTCTTCCCGGCATTCGCACCCTGAGCCGGCAGACACCCTTATCGATTAAAGCCCAATCTCAGTGGATGACGACTTTGAGTATGGTGCCTATGAGGGCCAAAATGAGGGCTATGGCTAATCCTGCGAACAACTTGACTTCTGTGTGGAGTTTTTCAACGTCGCGTTTCAATTGCGACAACGTTATGGTTCCTCCACCAAGTTGAGCCATCAGCCTTCCAGGAATATTTGGGTATCCTTGCCGCGACCGCGCCGACTCAGGGGGCAAGTACGGCTGGCTCAGGCGCGCCCACATAATCATAAAAGTGGGCTCCCGGAAGCGCAGTCGGATATCGTTGGGGCCGACGTTCTGCACGGCAAATATCAAATTTCCGCAGAAGGTGGGATCCACATGAAAGCCCGAGACGTTTACCAGACCTTGAAACTTAAACTCGGACCGGATTGAGATTAGGCCGACCATCTCAGGCGGAACCTTTACAACCTCAAGTGTCTTCACCAGCGCGAACTGGCCCGGATGCAGAATAATGTACGGTGACCCGTCCGATAGCCGTTCCGGAAGGTGTTGCTCCGATCGGTAGACTTCATCACCGACGCAGAGGTCGTAGCAAACTTCTTTAACGTGAGCCTCGTTTCCCTCCTCGATGAGGCTGGATAACTGCGCCTTGATTTCTTGCTGAGATAGGAACATGGAAGTGTTCTATGGCCAAAGAACCTTGAGAGTACCGAGGAATCCGAGAACGACAATAGCGAGCGCCCAGAATGCAAGAATGGCGAGTCCTACTATGAAACTGGCGTACGCCGCGCGCATCGAGTATATGTCCGTTCGTGTTTTTGTGGTGGCCGGATCGAATTGTGGTATCCGTTTCATCAACAGAGTATCCGCAAACCTGAGGATGGCGAACGCTACCGCGGGCAATCCAACGAGAAAGAGTAGCGCCAGTAAAAGAGCCATGTCTGTCTGAACAAAGCCACAATACCACTTCGTGGGGCGTTCTGTTGCCACTAGGTGGAAGAGAGCGCTAGCCGACACGAACAGGCCAACAATCCCGTTTGAGATTGCAGAGCCCGCCAACTTGCAGCCCTCCCTATATCGCTGATCCGACGAAGGTTCCGGCGCTCTCGACGGATTATTTCCCATAATCCCCGGGTCAGGCGATTCTTTTGGGTGTAGAGTAAGCGCCTATGGTGAGAACTGCCCTCCGAACCTGAGACTCCCCGGAAACGGCGAGCTGGAAGTATCGAGGATGACAGATGTGAGGCGAACTGTGGTGCATTTGGCGTGGCTCCGAGACTCCGGGTCGGCGTATTCCAACCGATTGTTCCGGCGATATCGAAAGGTGCGGCAGCGGTCTGATCGGCGTTTGGCCCAGGTGCTACTGGGCCCGTCCCGCTCCGGCCTATCAGATCTCGGCGTCAGCGTCGCGCCGGGAAGACTGAATGCGCGACCGAGGCCCGGCACGGCCAGCTACACGGCGCCACTGTTTGACCGGCACCCGGCAATCGTTAAAAACACCATGCCACTCAGTCGAGTGCCTCGTCGCAGACGGCTCGGTAGCCGCAGGCGCGACAACGAGCCGAGTGCTGATGATCGCGGCGTACCGTCCGGGAATTTCGGGCTTCGCGCATTTCGTCGAGGATGTGAAGAAGTCGCTTGCGGTCTTTCAGGGTATACCGGATGGGCCAGGAGTGATCGGCGTATTGAATGACCCCACAGGGCGGTGTCGCCCCGAAGGAGTCTTCGACAAGCACGCAGTAGGCGGTCACCTGAGCAACCTCGCCCTCATGAGGGCCGGAGCGGTGGCATTTGCGTGATTTCAGCTCAACAGGAATCAGGCCATTCGCTGCTTCCACCAAATAGTCTGGCTTCCCGGTCAAGCCGCAACTCGGAGACACCAGGGGACGTTCGACCTTGCGGCGCCGGTCGGTGTCCTGGTAGACAACGCGACCATCTGGAATCCCACTTTGCCGTATTTGTCGACGGGCGCGCGCCCACATGAGTAGGGCCATTAGAAAGACCATGCCGAGGACGGCAAATGCGATTGTCAGTGGGTCCATAAGCGGGAAACCCCGAGCATCAAGAGGATCAGAGCGCAAACAAGCATGACGATGCTCGCTACCGCCTGCTGCTGGTGGGCGGCGCGTAGGCGGCGATTGTGGGCCTTGTGATGTCGGATTCCAGCCGCGCGCTCTTCCGTGAGGGAGCATGGATAGCCGCTGCGACTCAGTTGCCACGCCTTCTTGCAGTAGCACCAGGTGCCGATCTCAGAAGCGGATATGAAGCGACCATCGCAGCGCATGGGAGTGCTTTAGGGCGTGTCACCCACCGCGAGTGAGTAGTCCGCCGGTTCACCGATTTTTGCATGGAGGCTCCGTAGCCAGGCTCTCGGATTTCGTCCGTGCATGACGCGGCCCAGGAAGCCGAGTTGCTCGGCTGCGTTCCCCCGATTCTGGCGGATGTCGTCCTTGGCCGTTCGGGCGTACGCACGGACCCATTGATCGAGGTTCGGCGGCCGCGAGAAAACGTAGGTCGCATGCCCTTGTTGTGGAACTTCCATCACGGTGGCGTGCTCCAGCTCGAAGATGTACTCATCCCGGAAGAGAAACAGCTTGCGGGTACGTTTCCGGAGTTGGTTGTAATAGAAAGAATCGTAGTCCGGCTTCCAGGATATTTGGGCGATGTCGAAATCCGCGGGGATCCGGAGTTCGCCGCAGATGCGGTCCAATTCCGTCCGCTCGATCGGTTCACGTTCCAGCCGGAAGCGAATTTTCTCGATCGCGTCGTAGAATTCGCCGAATCGATGGTACGTCTTGCGGGCATTCGCCAGAACCTCTTGGGTATCACCTGGGAGGGTGATTTTGAGGCGACTAGGCAGGGCCGTCTCCCAGTGCACCAGGCACCACTCGCCGTTTCGAAACAGATACTTTCCGCTCTTCACGAAGGTCGCCTCAACGCCGAACTTCGTACTGATCAGGTGCCTCCACTGGTTCCATGTCGGGTCAAACGCAAGAGGAAGCGAGATCTGGTCCAGGACCACTTCCGCTTTTCGCCGGCTGTCACGATAAACGGCATGGCCATCGAAAAACTCGACTTTCCTGAGGGGAGCACGGAATCGCCACTCCCGACGATCCGGGAGGAACGATAGGATCTTCTTGGCGAAAAAGGTTTCCCGGTCTGGCGAGAGTTCACCCGCAACGAGCAGCGCTCCAAAACCGCCGTAAGGGAACAGCGCGGGCGCGTCAGGGTCGCGAAGCAGGGTCTGATAGCAGGATCGGAGATCCGGGCGCGCGAGGAGATTGAAGGCGCGTTCGACGGCCTGTAATTGGTCTTTGGACGCAGCATCCGTCTGAAGTTCGAGCCGTCGCACCTTGAGAGCAAGCCTGAGATCTACGGGTCCGGCTGAGGGAACGGTCCGCAGCAGGTCATAAAGAGTTTGCTGGTCGCAGCCAGGACGGCTTCGATTGCTGAAGTAAAAGTAGTCGCGAACGGCTGTGTTGGGAAGGTGAACATGCCCGATGCTGAGGCGGCTGCCGGTGACCGCCGCGCGCACGAAGTATTCGCCCCGCTTGTCAGGCTTTGGCTGCGTCACATAGCCGATCGGTGCGAAGTAGAGTTCCCTTGGGCGACGGGATGTGTTTTGAACGACGCGAAGTTCTCGATTCGGATCGACGGCCGTAGGGTCGAACTCGATCTCGTCTGAGAGATGGATAAAACCAGCAAGGAAACGGGAAATCGTCAGAGAGGCCCCGTCAGAGAACAGGCACTTGATCGCTGATTCGTCCGGCTGCAGTTTTGCAATCCGTTGGGACACGAGGGGCGCTGGTGCTGGGGCCGGGCCTGTGGCAACGGATGGCATCGCGAACTGACCTTACATGATCCGCTCGGCCGGGAGCGCGAACATTCGAAAACCTTCCGGCAGATCAAACGTGGCATGGCCGGTCGCCAGTAATAGCGATTCGGCATCATCCAGGGCGTTCTGCAGATCCAGTGGCATCCGCACCGGCTCCTCTT
>PLDO01000005.1 GCA_003136215.1 Bryobacterales bacterium | reverse complement strand
AGGATGAACTGCTCCATGCCCGCCGTGTGATAGCCCAACGCTGTCTGTACGGTGTCGACAAGAATAAAATGGCCGTTGATCTCGCCAAGCTTTCTCTTTGGCTGGCAACGCTTGCCAAGGAACATCCCTTCACATTCCTCGATCACGCGCTGCGTGATGGCGATTCGCTGGTCGGTTTCACCACCCGCCAGATCAGTTATTTTGACTGGTCGGAGACACCTCAGCAGGACATCTTCGGCAAACGTTTTCAGGACAGGTTGGAACTCGTTCTCCGTAACAGAGCCGTCATCATTAACTCTCCGGACACCATTCCGTACGAGACTCAGCAGCAGCGATTGCGGAAGGCTGACGAGTACTTGATGGATGCCCGCCTCACCGGCGACCTGTTAGCTGCAGCGTTTTTCTCGGCGTCAAAACCGAAGCCGCGAGAGAAAGAACGGCTCGCTAAAGGTGCGCTTCTCAAGCGAGCCCTTGAGAAGGTTACGGACCTCGATGCCGACGATGAAATCCAGGCCCTCGCGCGAGCTCTCCGTGCTCAGGGTGTTGCGCCCTTTCATTGGCAAATCGAGTTTCCAGAAGTCTTTCGTCAGGGAGGCTTCGACGTGATCGTGGGCAATCCGCCCTTCGCCGGCAAGAATACTATCACCGAAGGCAATGCCGTCGGCTACTTGGACTGGCTGAAGTTGGTCCATGCAGAATCCCACGGCAACTCGGACCTGGCCGCGCACTTCTTTCGGCGTGCATTCACCCTCCTCAAAGCGGGTGGTTGCTTTGGCCTGATCGCCACTAACACCATCGGCCAGGGCGACACACGATCCACCGGACTGCGCTGGATCTGCGCGAACGACGGCGTCATCTATCACGCACGCAAGCGCTACAAGTGGCCTGGGCAGGCGGCGGTAGTGGTAAGTGTCGTGCACGTGCACAAAGGCGCGCTCGCGGGACCTTATTACCTGGATGGCCGAGTCGTGGATCGTGTCACAGCGTATCTGTTCCATGCGGGTGGCAGTGAAGATCCCAAGAGGCTAATCGCCAACGAAGACAAGAGCTTCATTGGGAGCTATGTTCTGGGCATGGGCTTTACCTTCGATGATACCGACACTAGGGGTGCCGCCTCGCCGTTAGCCGAGATGCACCGCCTGATTGCGAAGGACCCGCGCAACGCAGAGCGGATTTTTCCGTATATCGGCGGCGAAGAGGTGAACGACTCGCCTACGCACGTCCACCGACGGTACGTGATCAACTTCGAGGATTGGCCGCTTCGGCGGGAAGACGTCGGCATCTTATGGGTGAACGCAGATGAGGAGCGGCGCAAGGAACTGTGCCGCAATAACATCGTTCCGCTTGACTATCCGCACGCCGTGACCGCTGATTTTCCAGATTTGCTCGAAATAGTTGAGCAAAAGGTTAAGCCGGATCGTTTGACGCAGGGCTCAATTGTCAACCCTGCGAGATGGTGGATGTTTGCCCGCCCAGCGACGGAACTCCGGAAATCAATCGTGGCAGGCAATCTAAAACGCGTGATTGTAATTTCCCGAATTGCGAACGCGTTTGGCTTTGTATTTCTGCCAGCTGGAATTACTGCTAACGAAAAGACCGTCATTTTTGCATATGAGTCTTTTGCTGCGTTTTGTGTATTGCAGTGCCGTGTCCACGAAGTGTGGGCGCGTTTTCTTGGCTCAACTCTGAAAGATGACCTTCAATACGCTCCATCCGACTGCTTCGGGACTTTCTGCTTTCCGTCCGGCTTTGAAACGCGTGCCGACTTCGAAGCGGCGGGCCGGGCCTACTACGATTTCCGTGCCAACTTGATGGTACGGAACGACGAAGGTCTGACCAAGACCTACAACCGCTTTCACGATCCCGGCGAGATGTCTAGTGACATCATCGAACTGCGTCGCCTGCATTGTGCCATGGACCACGCCACGCTCGATGCCTACGGCTGGACTGACATCCAACCCGTCTGTGCCTTCTTTCCTGAGTTCGATGATGAAGTCGAGGAGGAAGATGATTCCACCCGGCACAAGAAGCACTTCCGATATCGCTGGCCAGATGAGATACGAGACGAGGTATTGGCTCGGCTCTTAGCGTTGAACCAGAAGACGTACGAGGAGGAGGTCCTTGCTGGATTGCATGACAGAGCAGATGGCTCGCGGCCTACCCGTCGCCGGAAGTCAGGTGCCGAGGATGAGATTGAAGATCAGGGAGAATTGGATCTATGACCTCGGCTGAAGTTCGCGCGAAATTAGTTGAGTCGCTGGAACTCGATCTGGTAGGCCCGCGCCCCGGATTGGGAGACGCGGACGAAGTCTTGCCGCAATCGCCCTCGCGCTGGTATCTGACAGGGTTTCTCGTTCCGATCGACGCAGCGTCCTCGCAGAAGGTTGACGAAGATGCGACCGAAGAACTGGATACGGCCGAATCTGGTGGGGTGGACGACGACGAACCGCCAGAGCGCGGCTCGGCCCGGAACCGCATCTTCGCTTCCTCAATGGGCGTAAGCGTGTTGGTTCCCGCCGAAGCGAAGACGCTTGCAGTGACGATAACTTGGGGCGACTACGAGCCGCGCAGCGGTCCTGAAAGCTGGCTCCGCGTCCCGCATGAACGCCTGTTGACGCTTAACCTGCCGGCGAAAACCGGTAATACGCGAGAGACACCAGTCCCGGAAAGCAAGGGTTTGAAAGTGGCGCTACTGGTGCGCCCGGTGGAGTCCGCTGCTCTCGAAGCCGGACTGTCCGCCGGTACTCGGACGGTGTCTGTATTCCTGGTCAACCGCCGTAAGCCGGCGCCCGATGAACAGAAGGACAAGGCATTCGCCTTTCAGGCGCAACTCGATATCCGAGCCGATGTGCCGTTGGTTGCGAGGCCCGATCTGCGGGGCTTGGCCAGCGACGATTGGGACGACCGCATCGCCGACTTGCAGTATCGTGACACCGGTGAATACGCCGTGGGCCACAATGTCGCCACCGAAGCTATTCTGGCCGATGACCTCTGCCAAGTGGTGCGCACCTGCTGGGTGCCGACGGCCGAGGTGGAGCGGGTTGCTCCCGCCCCGATCGCTGGAGTGGAATTAAAGATGGATGGCCTGGCGGCTCTGGTGGACTTTGCCGACGCGCAGGCGAAGCTCAATCCGCTAGTAACAGAATACCGCTCGTGGATCTCCGCACAAATGGTGCCCACATTATCTGCAAAGCGCCAAGAAACTGCCGAGAGCTTGCAGAGCCGGGCTCAAGTGGCGGCGGACCGCATCGCGCAAGGCATCGCCCTGCTCGAAGATCCGCAATGTCTGGCGGCCTTCCAACTTGCCAACAAGGTGATGGCGACAGCGGCACGGCGGCGGTTGGGCGTGATGCAGGGCAAACCGCCTGCGTCGATCACTCCGGAATGGCGGCCTTTCCAGTTGGCCTTCCTGCTGATGAATCTGCCTGGCATCGCCCGCCCCCTGGCCGAAGATCGCAAGGTGGTGGATCTGCTGTTCTTCCCCACAGGCGGCGGCAAGACCGAAGCGTACCTGGGGCTGGCCGCGTGCACGCTCGTCCTGCGACGGATGCAAAACCCCGGCATCACGAGTGCTGGCGTGAGTGTTCTGATGCGCTACACGCTACGCCTCCTGACGCTGGATCAGTTGGGACGCGCGGCGACCTTGATCTGCGCCTTGGAGTTAGAGCGGCAGAACGACGCCAAGCTCCTGGGCGACTGGCCATTTGAAATCGGCCTCTGGGTGGGACGGGCAGCGACGCCGAACCGAATGGGTCGGAAAGGCGATAAGGACCGCGAATCGGCGCGGGCGCGGACCGTCGCGTATCTGAACGACGATCGCAAGCCGTCGCCGATTCCGCTGGAGGAATGCCCGTGGTGCGGGACGAAGTTTAAGCCGCTTTCTTTCAAGCTGCTGCCGAATCCGGATGAGCCGACCGACCTGCGCATCCGCTGCGTGAACCGGAGTTGCGAGTTCGGCCGCGAATTCTCGCTGCCAATTCTGGCGGTGGACGATCCGATTTATCGCCGCCTGCCCTGCTTCATCATCGCGACGGTCGACAAGTTTGCAGGGCTGCCTTGGGTGGGACAGGTGGGCGCGTTCTTTGGGCGGGTTAACCGCTATGACGCCAGGGCTGGTTTCTTCGGGCCGTGCGACACGGGGCAGGGCACCGCCATACCGGGAGGGCGGCTGCTGCCTCCCGACCTGGTCATCCAGGATGAGTTGCACTTGATCTCAGGTCCGCTGGGCACGATGGTCGGGCTCTATGAGACTGCATTGGAAGCCCTCAGCATACGACAACTGGATGGCGTGGCGGTCAAGCCCAAGATCATCGCCTCGACCGCCACGGTTCGCCGCGCCGATAGCCAGATTCGCGCGCTATTCAATCGCGCGACTGTGGACATCTTTCCACCACCGGGACCGGACCGCCGCGATTCATTTTTCGCTCGCACGCTGCCGGCATCCGAGAGCCCGGCCAGGGAGTATGCCGGAATCGCCGCTCAGGGCCGAAGCCCGAAGGTGGTGATGCTGCGAGTGTATATGGCGCTGTTGGGGGCATCGCAAAAGTACTTCGACCGTCTGAAGGTGAAGGGGCAGGAAAATCCGGCTGACCCTTACATGACGCTGGTCGGCTATTACAATGCGCTGCGAGAACTCGGTGGAGCGCGGCGGTTGATCGAAGACGAAGTCCGCAACCGATTGGTGGGTTACTCGTCAAGGAAGCGGCAGAACGAGGCCGAGGGGTTGTTCGCCAACCGCCAGATCGATTACGAACCCGTCGAATTGACCAGCCGCGAGAGCACGGCCCGGGTGTCGGAGGCCAAACGTCGCCTGGCACTGCCGTTTGGGCAGGATAAAGCCGTGCATGTCGCGATCGCAACCAATATGATCTCGGTGGGCCTCGATATTACCCGGCTGGGTTTGATGGTGGTGTTCGGGCAACCTAAAACGAGTGCGGAGTACATTCAGGCCACAAGCCGCGTGGGCCGCTCCGAGAGCCGCCCAGGTTTGGTCGTAACCATCTACAACGTCCACAAGCCGCGCGACCGCTCCCACTATGAGCGCTTTGAAATCTACCATGAGACGTTTTACCGGAGTGTCGAAGTGACCAGCGTGACGCCCTTCTCCCCGCGCGCACTCGATAAGGGTCTGGCGGGAACGATGGTGGGTTTGGCTCGGCACATTCTGCCGCCGATGACACCGCCGCGTGGCGCCGCGCAGATTCTGGCCGAAAGGGTACGGCTCGACTCTGTGGTCGATACGCTGGCGGAACGGGCGCTGGGCCACTCGACCCTTCCACCTGCGGAGGCCGATATCTTGCGGCGGCGGGTCCGGGAACGGACGCTCGATCTGCTCGATGAGTGGAGCAAGGAGGCGATGGAACTTGCCAACGTCGGCGTGGGCTTGCAGTACAACCCTACGGAGGCGGGCGGCGCGCAGCCGCTGTTACGCGATTTCCTCAGTCCCGATTTGAAGAACCTGCCGCCCAATCACCGCCGCATGAAATTTCGGGCGAACCGCTCGTTGCGTGATGTGGAACCGAGCGTCGCCGTCCAGGTGAAGACCATCGACCTGCAGCCCGTGGAGGAAGACGAAGTATGACCGGCGCGCGCTACATCAAGCCTCAGGGAGAGCTGCGGCAGAGTCAGGTGGTGATGACGTTCGGTCCGGGCTCGATGGTCGATCTGCCGAAACACTCGGTACTGATCGCAGGCCTGGACTATTGGAGTGGTGGCGGGACCGAGATCTTCGAAGCCCGTTTGGCAGCGAAGGCGGCGAAGCTCCTGGACCTACCTTCCGTGCGCCTGATTACGCCTCCGCCGTCGGATGACGACCCGTTGGGATCGAACCCGCACATCGAAGCATTTCAATTTCCGGAGTGGTTCATCACTCAGGATAACGAGCGGGATTCGTCTCCTATGTTCGGGCGGACGCGACTGCTGGTACACCGGAAGGGCCTGTCTCGCGGGGCGTATATCGACCGCAACAAGAAGCGCCGGTCCGTGGTGCCGATTCGGTTCGTGAGGGCATGCCGTTGTGGGCACATCGGCGATATCGACTGGTACGCTTTCGTTCATCAGGGAAAGTCTGAATGCACCCAGCAGCAGCGGCAACTATTCATCGACGAGCGGGGCACGAGCGGCGACCTGACCGAGATTTTCATACGGTGTGAATGCGGCAAAGCCGAGCGAAGCGTTGCCCAGGCAGCCCGATTTCAGGACCGCGCGCTCGGCAACTGCGATGGAAGCAGGCCGTGGCTGGGGCCGTTCACAAAGGAGGCATGCGGCGAACCGAGCCGCTTGTTGATCCGAAGCGCGTCGAATGCGTACTTTCCACAGACGATGAGCGTGATCTCGCTGCCCGATCGTAACGAAGCCGTACGGAAGGCTGTCGACGCGGCCTGGGACTATCTCGATATCGTCGAGACCATGGAGGATCTGGAGCGCGAGATGCGCAGGCCGAAGGTGCGCGAGGCGCTGGATGGTGTTTCGCCGGAGGAAGCCTTCGCACAGATTCAGGCTCGGCGGACTGCTGCGCCCAGTCCAGACAAATCCGTCAAGCAGGCGGAACTGGAAACGCTCGCAGCCTCGAAGGAAGAGATTGGATCGGATCAGGCAGAAGGCGTGTTTTACGCTCGCTCCTTGCCGCGGCCGATCTGGGATCGGCCCTGGATGAAGCCGATTGATCGAATCGTTTTGGTGCATCGGTTGAGAGAAGTGGGGGCACAGGTCGGCTTCACGCGTTTCGAGTCCGCGGCGCCGGACATTGAGGGTGAGTTGGACCTCGGCGTCAAGCGAGCCGTGCTGGCTCGGGAGACGACTTGGCTGCCAGCCTACGAGAACAAGGGCGAAGGCATCTTCCTGCAGTTCAGTTCAGCATACTTGAACGCCTGGATACAGAAACCGGCGGTGCTCAAACAGGGTATTCGGTTGAAACAGGGTTTTGATGCCTGGAAGGCCGAGCGCCAAGGCAGTTCACGGGTGTTTCCTGGATTGCCCTACGTTGCTCTGCATAGCTTCTCGCACCTGTTACTCACGGCGGTGGCCCTGGAATGCGGCTATCCGGCCAGTTCGATTCGGGAGCGCATTTACGCGATTCCGAGCGTCGGTTACGGCGTCCTTCTATACACCGGAAGCTCGGACGCCGAAGGAACGCTGGGTGGCCTGATCCAGGTTGGCAGGCGCATCCACAATTCGGTGCGAAGCGCGCTGGAGCTCGGGCTGCTGTGTTCGAACGACCCGGTCTGCGCGCAGCACGATCCGGAGAACAGGCAAGAGCATCGCCACCTGCACGGAGCGGCCTGCCACGGCTGCGTTCTGACAGCAGAGACCAGCTGCGAGCAGCAGAACGATTTCCTCGATCGCGCCCTGGTAGTGAAAACGGTCGAAGAATTGGGTGCTGAGTTGTTCAGCGACGCCGGATGGTGATGAACGGACTGCTTGCGCTCTCGGCGTCGGACCTCATGGCCTTGAAAGAGGCTCTACGGACTGGGCGACTCCCCGCGCCATATCTGCCCACGCTGATCGAAAGGATCGTTCCTCGTGCCGTTTCAGGCGACGTTTCCGCGGCGCTGCAGGGGATGGCCGCCGCTGGTACCAACCGCGAAGGTCTGGTAGCAGCGCTCGGATTGCTGGCGGCCGCGCGCGCGCAACAGCCCTCCATCGACGAAGTGATCGAACTCGTGACAACGGGTCCGGAGGCCGGCACCATAACAAATCGTGACACCCAAGTGGTGGTCCAAGAACTTTTCCGAAATGCCGAGCGCACCGTGCTTGTCGCAGGCTACGAGTTGTTTCAGTCAGCGCCGCTCTTTCGAACCCTGGCTGACCGGATGGTGGAAGAGCAGCCTCCGAGCGTGCGCATGTTCTTGAACGTCAAGCGGCCACTCGGGGATACCAGCCGGGAAAGCGATCTTATCGCGGCCTTCGCACATCGCTTTCGCATGCAGCATTGGCCTGCCGATCGAAACTTGCCCGAGGTTTACTTCGATCCCCGATCCCTCGCACTTGATGCAAAACAAAGGGCTGTCCTCCACGCTAAATGCGTCGTCGTTGATGGACGGACAGCGTTTGTGTCATCCGCGAATTTCACTGAGGCTGCTCAGGAGCGAAATATCGAAGTTGGGGTGTTGGTGCGGTCACCGATTGTCGCTGAGCGTCTAGTGGCCTTTTTCTCCGGATTGATCTCGACTGGTGTGGTAAAGCGGGCACTGTGATGGAAGCAGCAGACCAAATCGTTAGGCCCCGGCCGCTTTGAGTAGTCCCACGTTTCAGAGCTTCGAATCGGCACGCCGAATGCTGCTAAACTATTGGATCTTTTCAACATGTTGCGTTCCAAAGTTCCCGAAGGCTGGCTGGTAGCGAGCGCGCCTATTAGCGAGAAGACATCGACCGGCATCACGGACCGAAAGGTACGACAATGAATATGATGCTGAAGATGGAAGCAGCCTTTGTGATGAGGAGAGACGGTTGATATTCGCTTTTTTTTCGCCTTTTGATAATATGAAAGCCTGCGGTCTAGGTGCGTAAAAAACAGATCTTAACGCCCGGACGGGAACGGTCTCGGCGCGAAACAAAGGGAGTATTCCACGGGTGCAAAAAATGAAGCTTGTGAAGGCAAAACAGGGAGCAACAGTTGTCGGCACGGGGTTCCTTCCGTTGGACCTCGTATATCGTGATGACGATCCCTCCAAACTGCAAGCCTACGCCGGGGGGACCTGCGGGAATGTTTTAGCCATCCTGGCATTTCTCGGTTGGGATGTGTACCCCATCGCGAGACACAGTGATTCAGCGCTCGCTCAGATCATAAAGGACGATTTGAAATTGTGGGGTGCACACTTGGAGTTCATCGGCTTGGAGCCAACTGCGCTGCCGCCCGTTGTCGTCCAAAGAGTATTTGCGAAGCCACGCGGCGGGAAGACTCACAGTTTTGCCTGGGTTTGCCCCGGATGCGGAGCTCCACTTCCAAGCTTCAAGCCAGTCCTTGCCAAGAGCGTAGTTGAGGTGACTGACCGCTTGCCCAAAATGCAGACCTTCTTCTTTGACCGGGTTTCCCGGTCAGCATTGGAACTTGCAAAGAGGTGCGCCGACTCGGGTGGAGTCGTAGTCTTTGAACCCTCGATGATCGGCGATCCCCGACTCTTCTCAGAAGCGATCCGCCTCAGCCACATTTTCAAGTACTCTCAGGACCGAATCTCGGACGTTCACGAGGTTCGTGGGGCGGCGGAGCCGTTGATGGAAATTGAGACTCTTGGTTCAGCGGGATTGCGCTATCGGCGGCGCGGGAAGCATTGGAAGGAAGTTGACGCGTTTTCTATCCGCCGAACCGTTGATACTTCCGGTGCCGGCGACTGGTGCACCGCAGGAATCTTACATCTGCTCTGTCAGGACGGAATACACGGTTTACAGCGTATAACGGATCAAGACGCCCTAGCAGCTGTGCGACTTGGTCAGGCAATGGCCGCGTGGACCTGCCAATTCGAGGGCGCGCGAGGCGGGATGTATGGCGTTGCCTGGGAAGATTGGAAGAAGGCGGTACTCGAGATCATTAAGAGTGGATCGACCGACGACCATACAATGCAACAACTGGCGCGCGTTTGTCCTGCGGTGCTTCTCGACGTGTGTCGTCCTGGGTTCCTCGACCACATGAACCAAAGTGTTCGTGTGCCGCATCAGACTGGAGCTCAAGTCTGCACAACGCTCTGGCCGGGGGGGGACGTTGGGAAAGCCCTACCTCGGCGAACTTAGGTTACTATCCGAAACGTTTGAGTGGGCCATCGGCCAGGATCTCGCATCCATCGCGAGGGCTGTTAGCGCATCTTCATATCGCTCGATTCTGGCAATCGGGTCCGGCGGTTCTATGGCTGCGGCAGATTACCTAGCCGGACTTCACGCAAATCTGGCCGGCCATCATAGTACTACTCAGACGCCTCTTGAGTTCCTTCGCTCAAACGCCCGAATGGACGAGTTCTCTGTGTGGCTACTTTCGGCCGGTGGACGGAATGTGGACATCCTCCGAAGTGCCCGAAAAGCAATTCAAGTAGAGCCTGCTCACCTAGCGATCTTTTGCGCTTCGATTGGCAGCCCTCTAGCAAAGCTGGCAGGACAACTCGCAATTGATCGTCTGGAGTACGAGCCACCTGCCGGAAAAGACGGGTTTCTTGCAACTAACTCGCTGGCTTCCTTCCTGCTCTTGCTCGCCCGAGCATACTCAGACGTGATCGGCAGGTCATTCGTTAGATCACTCCCTGAGTTGTTAGAAACAGCTTTACCACCGGCGAGTGATTTGGGTACTCTGCGCGAACGGTTCGTGCCGTTATTGGATCGTGAACACTGGCTTGTGCTCTACGATCCTGGGTGCCGTCCGATTGCGACGGATATGGAATCTCGATTCAGCGAAGCGGCTCTGGGGTCAATCAAAATTAGTGACATCCGGAATTTCGCCCACGGCAGACACCATTGGATTGCGAAGCGCGAATCAACTTCCGCGGTTGTCATCTTGAGTCAGCCGGGCACGGCGAAAGTCGCCATGAGGTCGCTCGATCTGCTTCCTCGGTCGCTTCCCCGGGTCCATTTGCAGTTTGCCGATAATCCTGTCATCGCACCTGTGGGTGGTATCTTTATCTCCATGGAAATTGCCGGCTGGGTTGGTGAGGCGCGAGGCATCGACCCGGGGAGGCCAGGCGTCCCGGAATTTGGGCGGCGGCTCTATAATCTCTCTTCCACACCATCGCCCGGCTCGAAGCTCCAGTCGGTGACGCAGATCGTGGTCAGAAAGGCCCGCGTTACACCTGCTTCTTTGCGAACTTCCGGGCTTGACACGCTCTGGGAGCTGGCATTTGAGGCTTTCCGTGATGAATTATATCGTCGGCCGATCCGTGGGCTCGTCTTTGATTACGATGGAACCTTGGTCGACGTCCAGGATCGATTTCAACCGCCGAAGCAGGACATATCCGAAGCGCTGATTAAACTACTCGCATATGGAATTCGGATCGGAATTGCAACGGGTCGTGGCAGATCAGCCCGCCGAGATCTGAGAGAGGTCATCCCGCGAGAGTATTGGACGAACGTTCTCATGGGTTACCACAACGGCGCGGAAGTCGGTCCGCTCGAAGATAATACAACCCCGGAATCGGCAAATGGATCAGTTGATCCCGCGATCGCTAAAGCACTGGACGCTCTCCAACATCACTCCGCCATTTGGAGTCGCCTCACCGTCGACCCATCCCATTCACAGATCGGCCTGCAATGGAAGTCGCCGATCCTCGGATGGCATCTACAGTCTCTCCTCGAACCTTTGCTGCCGGCCCTCCAAGACCTCGGCATACAATTAGTCAGCTCCGGTCATAGCATAGACTTGCTCGCGTGCGGTGTTTCCAAGAAGGGTGTGGTCCGGTGCTTAGCCGAGTCCGCGGCCGCATCCCAGTCCGAAATACTGGTGATTGGAGACCGAGGGCGATCCCCCGGCAACGACGCCGAGATGCTGTCTCATTGTCCCTCGCTCAGTGTTGACGAAGTGTCCGCACAGGCGTCGACCTGTTGGCGCCTAACGCCACCCATGCTAAAAGGACGGCTAGCTACCCTTTGGTACCTTCGGCGCCTTTCGATGCGAAAGAAATATCCGGGAGTTGTCTTCTTTAAGAAAGGCAGCCTTCCGAAATGAACCAGAAACTCGGCCTTCAGCTCCTCGGTGAGGTCATGCAGTGGTCCGACGAGCAAGCACGCGGGGAGTTCCGCTGGCTGAAGCTAATGGCGCGTTTTCGATATGACGGTTACGAAGATTTTCGGGCTGGCGTCAGATTTTTAGAAAGACTGAGCGTTTGGCTTCAGCAATTCAAGCCGCACCACCGCGAACCCGCCTATCAATTTGTTAAGAATCGGTTGGTCTACATAGGTCCGGCTGAAATGCAATTGCTTGTCGAGCGCCTATACCCGGATATCATCGAGCGCCGTCTCATGCGGGCAGTCTCAGCAGCCCGCGGTATCCCGCCCTACCTGGTGTGGCGAGATAGTGCGGCCGTAAATGACCTTTCGGCGCTCAGGCGTAAGTCCTTGTTCATGGCATTGAGTGACGGTGCCAGAATTGATGAGTTTCGTCGGGCAAATGTGGGAGTCCTCTCAAATGAACAAATTGTTGTCGCGACCCAACTTGATGGATCGAAATGGAGAGACCTGCTCAAGGAACTACGCAAGGATCAAGGGAACAGCGCAACGTTTGAGAATGTTTACCTGATTGATGATTTTGTTGCTTCAGGCACGACCTTGTTACGCTTCAACGAGGAGGACAACTCATGGAAGGGAAAACTCATCAAATTTAGAGACACGCTTGTAGAAGCGCAAGCTGCGCTCGGTAATACCCCGGTTATTGCCGATGGGGCCCAGATTCACATTCATCATTATGTGGCCTCGGCTTACGCAGAATCGATCATTGCGAACCGCGTCCTCGAAATGAAATCCTCCACGTCTGTCGGGAATTGGCTGGATCGAGTATCGTTCTCATTCGGATACATCCTCCCCAGCGACCTTCCACTCACAAGGCAGTCTACCGAGACGTTCCGCCAAATTGTCGAGGAATACTATGATCCAACTCTTGAAAACCGGCATTCGGCGGTGAGCGGCGTCCAATCCATGATGTTTGGCTACAAAGAGTGTGGTCTACCTTTAGTTTTCGAACATAACACGCCAAATAATTCGCTTCCGATATTGTGGGCCGAGACGACAGGTGATTCGGTGAAGGGAGTGCATGCGATGAGGCCCTTGTTCCGGCGCCGTCAGAGGCACTCCGAATGAGTAACCCGTTTGAAAAGAGGGCAACTGAGTACCTCCGTGATGACGAAGCATTTCTGTCCGTCGTAACTCCTGCGCCTCTGTTTACCTTCTTCGAACCCAAGGCTAAGGACGGTGTCCTTTTCGATCGGCTCGTTGTTGTTGTTGGAACTCCAGGGAGTGGAAAGACAACGATTGCGACACTTCTGCAGTACAAGACGATGGACATACTGCGGCGAACGACCGGCATGGAGAATCACAAGGAACTAGTCCATGCCTTAAACCGCTGTGGCGCAATGAGGGATAGTGAGATCGTTGTATGTGGATGCAGGCTCGCACTGGAATCTGAATACCGGGATTTCTGGGAGCTGCCCTATCCCGAGAGCGTAAGAACGGGATTAATGCACTCTCTCCTGCAAGCCCGTGCGGTAATTTCCTGGATCCAGAGTCTTCGTGAGGGCAATGCTCATTCGTTGGAGGAAATCGAAATCATTCCGAAAGATCCTTCACCGGGCCGCCTCGCACAGATTGGTGGCGTCTCCGGTCCGGCGGTTTACTCTCGAGCTTGCGAGATGGAGAGAGAGATCTATCGGATCGGATCCGCCTTGGTTGCACCAAAGCTAGAGGTGCTCTCGAGACTGGCACTGGAAGGATATTCGCCTTTCGAAGTCATCGATAAGCTCTCCGTGCGTCGAACTGGTTCCGGTTCGGCCCGTGAACTTCAACCGCTTGTCATCTTGGACGATGCACACAGCCTCCATCCCCAGCAACTCGCAGAATTGTTGAGGTGGCTCGCCCGACGTGAACAGCAGGCATCGAGGTGGGTCCTCATGCGGCTAGATTCACAGACGCCGCAAGCAGCTCTTCTCGACTCATTCGAGAATGACCAATCCGAAGAGACTCAGCGTGGTCCGAAAATCGCCAGAGAAGTGACGACGATTTGGCTCCAGCGCAAAGACGATCGACGCACGCAACGCACGCAGTTTCGGTCGATGGCGAGGCAAATGGCTGATCGATATTTACGCCTCATGGAGATCTTCAATCGGGGCGGAATTACAGGTTTGGCGAGTATTCTCGATGTTCCGGCAGAACCGGTCTCGATCGGCCGCGAGAAGGAACTCGCCAAACGCGTCCTCAGGATTCAAGAGGAGCTACAAATTCCCGCGGCGATCCGAAAGGATCTCGAAAAGGAGATTGCGGGCTATTTCGAGGGCGCCAGCAGTGAGGATAATGCCACCGACGTTCGACTGGCAATGCTTCGAATTCTTATGCACCGCTTTGCCAAGCGGACACCTCAGGTGGGTCTTTTTGAGGCGGAAGATCTGGAACCGTCCCGGCCGGTGATAGCAAACGCAGGTATCGCGGATGGAGCTCGAATTCAATTGATGCACGAATATGGCCGTCCTTATTACTTCGGTATCGATACGTTGTGTGATGGATCCTCGGAAAACGCTGAGATTTTTCTTCAACTCGCCGGGCGGTTGGTGTCTCTCTGCGAAACCCGAATCATACGTTCAAATCGGTCCGGGCCGAGTCTTCCGGCATCACTTCAGCACAAGGAATTGAGGCAGAAGGCGGAGGAGATGATCGATGACTGGAGATTTCCTGAACGGAGACAAGTAAAGGCTCTTGTCGATGGCATTGCGGCGGAGTGCATTACAAAGGCGCTTGAACCCACGGCCTCCCTTGGTGGAGGGCCAAACGCGTTCGGGATTCTCCAAGAGGCGTTTGAGCAGATACCCAAAACTCACCCCCATCTTGCTGAAGTCCTGAAGTATGGCGTCGGTTACAATGCCATCCACGTTAAGCAGGACCACGGAACAAAGCATGAGAGTTGGTGTCTTGTCGAGCTTGGTGGCGTGGCAATTCTCAAACATGGCCTCAGCTTTCGTCGGGGAAATTTCCTTGAGCGCACCTCCGAAGATCTTGCTCATTTGATTGAGGGCGATGCCCCATGATTGCCCCAATTCGGTGGCAGCCCTGCATAAGCCATCGGCCCGACGAGGTTGAGGAATTTATAGCCACCTACTTCGGCAGAGGCGATGCGAAAGTCCTCCTTCTGGCAGGTGCTGGTTTTGATCCTCGGGCGACATCTGTTGCTCAACTCTTGCGAAGGCACTGTAAATCGCTTCCTGATGGCATGTTCATAAAAGAAGAACGTCCGAATCCAGAAGCGGTGCTTGTCGATCGGGCTAATTCCAATCTCGAACTTCTAAGACCATGCGTGCAAAACTCGGAAGTGATCGAGATTGATGTATTCGCGTCCGATGGGGCGGTCGTCGGCGGTCGCTCGATCCTTCGCAGACTCGATGAAATGGACACCGCGCCATATTCTGACATCATTATCGACTCGAGTGCACTATCAATCGGGATTAGTTTTCCGCTGGTCAAGTACATTTTGTTCCGTGGGCAAGGAACTGGCCAGAATGTCCATCTGTTTGCTTCCGATTGGCCCGCCTTGGACCACGTAATACAGCCTCAACTGGCGGACCGAGCTTCAAATGTTCACGGCTTCAGAAAGGTAACTGAGCTCTACAGCTCTGTTTCAGTCGCTCGACTCTGGCTTCCCCAGCTTGCGCCCGCAGGCGGCCAGGCACTTCAGAAGATCTTCGATGAGGTATTGCCGAGCGACACATGTCCGATTCTGCCCTTCCCCTCGGCTGACCCAAAGCTCTCCGATAGGCTACTAGCAGAGTATTTGCCGGAACTCGAAAGTACATGGAGTGTCGATACCGGAAATATCATCTTTGCGGATGAGAACGATCCTTTGGGTTTATACCGAACGATCCTGCGAATTGACGCCGAACGAAGACTGGCTTTTGAGGCATTAGGCGGGTCACTTTTGATCCTCTCTCCCCTCGGAAGCAAGATGTTGGCAATTGGGGCGCTCATGGCAGCGCTGGATCGGGACTTGCCTGTGTATTATGTTGAGGCTCGGGGATACGACGTAGATTGGAAGACCGCCGGAGATGTCGATCTTACCACTTCGTCAATACGCCACGTGTGGCTGGACGGTACTGTCTATCGTTGAGGGTTTGCTAGAGTTATGGCCGAACGGTGAACGCTCCGTCGGCGCTACTACCCTCTTGCAGAGCCGAGACAACCCAGGGAATTTAATCCAAGGGCCGAAACACTTTTTGAGCGCCGCCCTGGGTCAACAATTCTCGGAATTTCCAGATCCCGACGTGCGGCAACACCGCTGGGTGTCAAAGAATGAACCGCACACCCAACTGAATTAGCCGCTGGTCGCGAGCGGCGGTTGCCGCGTTGGGGTGGTGGCGCGATGATGTTCCGTGAGGCAAGCCTGCATGACTCCGCCCACCCGTAATTGGTAACTTCGGTCTTACGCCCGGTAGGGCGAGGAGGACCACTGTGTCTGCCAATGAGCCGTCAGAGATTCCAATCGGAATGCGGAGGATTTGCCGTTGTTTCGAGCGATGGAGAAAAGGCCACTAATCCCGGCAACCGATCCCCGAGGCGTTGTGGGCGGCAGCGGCGGATGCGGCTCGGGAGCACGGGGTTTTCCGGGCTGCCAAGGCCCTTCACCTGGAATACGGCAAGCTCAAACGGATGGCGGAAGCCGCGCCGGCACCAGTGCGGCCGACGATGGCGCCGGCAACGTTTCTGGAGCTGATGCCGCCCCAGACGTCGGTTTCGCCGAAAGCTCGGTTCGTGATTGAGGAACGCCTACGCGCTGAGTATCACGGCTGTCTTGACGCCGATCGCGTCAAGGATTTCCTGCAGCCTCGTAATCGCCACGGTTTGGTAATCGCTTTCTTCGTAGCGGCTGATCACCTGCTTGCTCACGCCCAACCGTCGCGCTAGTTCGGTTTGCGATACTCCCTTGGCGATTCGGATCTTCACAATGGACGGTGCGATTTGGTCGAGTCGCTCGAAGTGGGGCAGGGTTAGCTCGCCAGACTTCATCTGGTCGTACTCCCACAGCTCATCTTCAAGCTGTCGGATCATGCTTTCGTAGCTCCCGCGGATCGCGGCGGAGCGTTTGCCCGGCTTCTCCTCATCCGCCTTCGCGAGTGCTCGGCGGAAGCCTTCGATTTGAGCAAGTGTCCGGTCTCGTTGCGCTTCGCTCTTGATCATGGTCGGGCCGCCTTCATTACTTGAATCACACCGCGAGATTGCCCTTCACGGTCCTGTCGAAAGAACTCCGGAAAACCCATCTCCGGGCTGGCCTGCATCGCCGGATGGATGAAAAACTCAACGCCATGGTCGGCCCACATTCGCCACTTCCACTTTCGATCGTGCGGAACGAGAACCAACTCGAAGTCGATCCAGTACGGATCGATGCGATCATAGACGCCCCGGTCGGGCTCCACCCAATAGCCATCGACATCACCTGGATCCGGCTTCTCTGTACAGAAACTGCCGTCAATGTAAATCTCTTGAATGCCGGCCGCCCAAAAAGCCTCGACGGCGGCGCGAAGCCCCTTCAGCAACCATCGACGACGAGGCGTGAACCCGAGACGCTTCCCGATCTGCTCCAACGTTGCCTGATGATTCCCCGCCGGCAACGCGCCAGTGTTGTGGTCAAACGCCGGAATCAAGATTCACCTCCATCATGTCACGGACAACCATAAATGTCAACATATAAGCTGTCAACTTTGAACGACAACAAGCAACTCATCGCGAGGCTTTCGCACCGAGCAACACGGCACCGCTGATCGCATAAAGGGCCAGGTTGTATGCAGCATGAGAAACGGCTGCGGGAGCCGTCGATCCAGAGCGCCACCGGATCCAGCCATAGAGCGTTCCCGTGGACGTGATGCACGCCAATTGTAGCCAACTGACGCCTGGCTGCGCGAGATGAACCAGAGCAAAGAATACAGCCGCGAAGACCACGACCGACCGGCCCCGGCCAGCGTCATTGGCTGCTTTGCTCAACAACCAGACTAGGAACGCGAACAGGTAACCGCGGAACACAATCTCCTCGAGCACCGGTCCCAGCGTCACCTGGAGGGCGATGAGTTTCCAGTTGTCGCCCAGCCTCATGTTTTGGCCCGAAGCAGTTCCGATCGCGAAGACAGTGGTGCCGGCCAGAATGCCGCTCACGGCGGCGAGCACCCAATCAGTTCGGGCGGCTGACCGCCAGCACGCGTAATCGAGGCCGAGTCCTCTCAATCGATCGAGGTTTGCCCACGCGTAAACCAGGAATGCTGTTGCGCCAACGGCACCGATGATGCCGGTCTTGCTCCCTGGCGATGCCAAGAACTGCCAACTGCCGAGCAGCAACACCCAGAACGCGACCTCCCGGCATTCGCCGATCTTGAAAATCATCGATAACCCCGCCTTTCGTTCTCCTGTTGTCCTGGCCGGATGTCCCGCCTGCAACGAGCGGCGACGTCGTGCAAGCGACTATGCGCTAGTCGATCCCTCTCTTCCGCCGAAGCACTGGAGTTGGTACAGTAAAAAAGCTTTGACCACCAGTCCAAGCGGCCTCCCCCAGAAATGAGCCGTGGATGGCGAAAAGAGACACCGCAAACCTCGTTCTCAACGTTCGGCGCGACAGAAAACAAGAAGCACTGCAGGGGGCACTCCTGGTGCCTTGGCGGCAGTTGGCGGATGGCGCAGCGGCATTCGCGGAATGGCACCTGATCATTTTGTGGGTGCGGGTGATTACTGAAACCGCAGAGCATCTTCCACAAATCGTGCGCGCCGCCCTGCAGTCTCGATGCCCCGGGTTCTTGGAGAGCCAGAGCCGGAAACAGAGCGACAGTCTTCCCGTTTGGAGATCTTTGGAAGAATGGGTCACCGCTCACCAATTCGCCACGGCAAGAGCCGAGGGCTGGTTTGATGCCCTGATGTACTACGCCTACAAGGATCTCCGCACGGAGCAAGCCTGGACGACGTGGGAGCGCACCAAGGCCGATTGGCACCAGACGGCGCCGGTCAGTTGGCCGACGCTGGAACACTGGACGTCGGAAGTTCTTGCCACCCGCAGCCTGGCCTGTCCCGGAACGGAGAAGGCCCTGGCTGTTCATGCTCTTGGAGCGGTGGAAGCGTCGCGCCTCAACCAAGCCGTCACCGCACTGCTCGAATCGCGAGCATTCTCTCTCTGGATCGACGCTGTCTCCAAACCGGGGCAACCCCTTCATGAAGCCGTAGCGAATGAACTGCGAGACCGATGCCCCAACCTTCTGCCCGCTTCCGGTCCTGGCCCTCTGTGGATCCGATCTCTTTTCTATAGCCTCATTCGTTCCGGCGAGTCGAACTGGCGGAACGCGGCGCGGTCCGAAGGATGGTACGCGGCACTGCGCTACGAGGTCGTTCACCACCCTCGTTACCAACGGCTCATTCATTACAATCAGCGGTGCCATGATGAGTGGTCCCGAACTCGCCCTAAGTCCTACCCGTCGCTCCACGAATGGCTTGCATCTGCCGACGACTACTGTGTTGTTCGAAACGCCTAAACCTCATTCGTTGTCCACTCCGGCTGCTTTCTGCTTGGCGCGGTCCGGGTATCCCGTCTCGCGAAGCCAGTTCTGCATGTCCACGCTCAGGCTCTCGAATGGAATCTTCTCCGGATGGTCGGCGAGGAACTTCGAGACCGAACTATCGGTGATGCGGCCACCTTTGGTAAGGAGAAGCTTTTCGGCGACCCAGTATTGAACCCTGGCAGGTGGAACCGCGAACATGTCGGCGACATCCTTGACCTTGAATCCGCCCAGACTCTCTGCCGTGTAGTCGAGATCCCGAAGCCGCTTCCGGACAGCCGCAACAGTTCGGCCGAGCCGCTCCGCAATCAGTGCCAGCGACGCATTGCTGTCGATGGACCAGAGCAGGTGGCTCTCATCCGCGTCCGTCCAGCGCGGCGCCCTTCGCCGGCACAACTTTAAGGATGCCGCGCGTTTCTTGACCGAATACCAGGACCACTGTGGTTGGTGCTGCCGGATAGCACGCCGCGCGGCGCGCAGACCGCCCCGTGCCCAGGCGATCTTCAAAACGTCATCCAACTCCGCGGTCCAGCGGCAAGTTTTTCCCCTGGGCTTGCCGACCTTCCGGCCTTTCCTCCGGCCTGCCTTCATATTGTTCCCCGCCCGCTGGTGCTGCCTTGTAGTGCTTGATGCCCCTCGAACCGCCGCCGAGTGTCGACATTCGCCAGATTGGCTCTCTACTGAAATAAGCAGTTCGCGGCCAGGAAAGTCAGATTTGGATCTGCCTGGAAACATGAAATTGATCACACTCACCACCGCCGTCTGATGAACAGAGATGTCCGTTGCCGGATCGGAATGGAGCTTGGCATAATTTCGCGATTATCTCCCGCCCTCCGTGGGCGACTTCAGACCCGGTCTCGAAACGCCCGCCTTGCCGCTGCTTGGACCTTTCGCTGAAGGGTTGCCGTTTGCTGTTTGCTGTTTGTTTGCGAGGCTGTCCTTGGCCCGTATTGTCCTCTTGGCTTACAGGCCGACAAACCGTGATCAACCGTACGGAAACTAGCCTGATAAACCCCTCGGAGAGCTAAACCCTGCAAAATCTTTCTAACTTTTTGCCGCGTCCATGGCTTATTTAAATAGAGGGGATGCTCACGTTCGACTTTCATTCATGACCAACCCTCTGCCGACGACTGTTCGCACGGGCCAAAGCGATGGGAGAGGCACAGCGGAGGAAACGGGACCGAGGCTCCGACCGGATACCAGAGTTCTGGATCCGGCCCCAGGATAGGCGCGGCAGTCCAATTGATCCACGCCTCCTCGAAGCCTCGCGGCGGCTTTGGCCGTGGGCCTATCGACACGTTGAAACCGAGTTACACGATGGGGCGCGCGCCGCTGAGCTTCTGGAGCAAGTCGCGATGGAGGTGTCTGCTCGGCTTCGCGAGGAGCCGGAAGTGGAACGTAATCTAAGCGGATACTTGATTACGGCGTTCCACCACTGCGTGCGGTCCCAACTCCTGAGAGACAGTCGGTTGGCGTACGAGGGTCTCCTTTACGAGCTGGAGGAAATCCATAAGCCGAGAGCGCCGGATTGGGTTGCGGCGATGGAAACGAAGTTAGCTCTGGACTTCCTCGTTACTTATCTTCCTCACCAGATAAAGCACATGCTCAACTTCCGCACGCTAGGGTTTTCCTGGAAAGAGACTGCGCGGCTCGCAGGAATGACGGTAGAGCAAGCAAAATCAAGGTTTTACTACGGCGTTAAGAAGGCGTATGAGACGCTCCTTGAGAACCAGGCGAAGCGACGAAAATGTAAGGATCCGGAATGATGAACGAGAAAGGCGCCGCTAACCAGTTCACCCGCCGCGAAGAGCAGCGGCTCCTAGAGCTTGCCTCCGAATACGTCAGGTCGGGCTTTCCGAACCAAGAGCGCCTCGGTTGTCCCGGATCGGAAGCCCTTAAATCGATCGCGGGGCGACATCTGAAGTTCCCTGAGGCCGAGGATATCGTCGACCACATCGCGACATGTTCACCCTGCTTCCTCGAGTACCACGCTATTCGGCGGAGATCACGACGGCGCCTCGTCGGCGGAACGGCATTATGTTGCGTATTGGGTTTACTGCTCACGGGGCTCATTTGGCGCTTTGCGACGCCCGCACGGCCTCGAAATGAGATTGTTGCACAAATCCCCCCGACAGCCCTCAAGGCGGTGCTGGACTTCCGGAACAGAACGGCAGAGAGGTCTGACCGAAAACAGTTGCCCAATGAGCCATTGGCCCCACATCTGAGGCGAGCACAGCTCGATCTCAGCATCAAGCTTCCCGTTGGCGTGGAGGACGGCCTGTACTCTGTACAATTCCGAAACCAGGTCGATCAAGCTGTCGTTAACACTACAGGAACAGCGGCATGGGATGGAGCTGCAGAGACTCTTGCCGTCGCGGTCGATCTCCGCAACTTGCCACCTGGGGATTACGTCTTGGCGATCCGTAGCGGAACCTCCGACTGGCGCGAGTACGCAGTCGTTTTGGACCAATAAGGGAGGAACGATGGGCTGCTTCTTCATGAGACCTCAAGTTCGTGGCAATCGCGAGGCAGCGTCGCCTCTCAACTGGCCCACCAAATCGCGAGCTTCGCCTCGGCCCGGCGTAAAACGTACGGCGGGGATTCATGAAATCACCAGACTCGCGATTGCGTTGGTCCTCTTCAATTCTGCGATTGGGAACGCCCAAGCCCAGACCGCTGCGGATCTGTTAGCCGAGGCCGACCGTTTGGCCTGGCTGAAGAACTGGTCGAGAGCTGAGCCAATGTTTTCAAAAGCAGAGGAGATGTTTACCGCGGCCGGCGACGAGCGGAATGCCTTGTACGCCAGGATCAGCGCCATCAGAGGTCGTCTTCCGCAATTACCCCTCATTGAGGTCTCTCAAACTCTCTCCGATTATCTCGGTACCCCGATCGTTCAGAACGACACCAAGCTGAAGCTCCGCTGTCTCGTCGTGAAGGGTGACGTGGATATGGACTTCGATGATGGTCTCGCACAGGTGGACTGGACCGAGACACTGGCGTTGGCGAAATCCCTAAAGGACCCAGATTGGGAAGCACGCGCGACGGGCGAACTGGGTATCATCAGCTTTCTGCAGGGCGATCACTCCGGCGCAGTCATGAGCATCGGCAATGCGCTATCCCATGCGATCAAGAGCGGCGATATTGGCGGACAGGTCCGGTACCTGACCTTGATCGGAAGTGGTTTGACAGAGTTCGGCCGCCCTGAGCAGGCGCTCGAATATCTGGACCGGGCGCTGAAGGTCGTGGCATCCACTCCAGAATTGGCGGATCCAGTCATGACATACACAGAGAAGGCGCGCGCCTTGGCTGCTGCAGGCCAGGAGCCGGAAGCAACCAAGATCTTACAGGGCGTGCTGAATGCTGCGGTCGAGCGCCAAAGCTACGGATATCAAGCCGATCTATTGATCCAGATGGCGAGGCTCTCACTAAAGGCCAACCGCCAGAGTACTGCTATTGACCAGCTTCAGCAGGCATTCGAGCTAGCCAACAGAGTCGACGCCCGCCGCCTGGTATCGCAGGCTGCCCTGGAGTTGTCGAACATCTATCGGGAGCGTGGCCAATTGGATGCCGCCGAACAGGCTTTGGCCGGCGGGATTGAAGCAACCCGAAATGCCGGTGATCGCTACACCCTGCCTCGCTATTTGGCGGCCTACGCCGAAATCAAGGCTGCCCGCCGCCAGTATCGTCAGGCTGACGATACATTTCAGGAAGCAACCGATATTGCGAATGGGATGCTCTCTAACGTTTCGAGCGCCAGCGCGAAGAGTTCGCTGATTGCCGTCATGGATGATCTCTACGTCGGCCATTTCCTTCTCACGGCGCGCGATCTGAAAAGCGCGACCGAGGCGTTTTCCGTCATTGAAGGTGCTCGCGGCAGGTCGGTGGCAGATCTCTTGAGGCTGGCCCCCACCACAAGCGCGATGTTGGCCAGAGGCACCTCCTCCCTGGCGAGACAAATCTCCACGCTGCAACTGACGCTCCAGAAAACAACGAACAAACCACAGCGGCAGCAGATCCTCGATCGGATCCTGGTAGCCGAACAGTCCATCTCTCCAGCCGAGGCTGCCAATAGCCGTAAATGGATGCGTACTTCTCAACCGGTCGCGCCGAGCGCGCTACGAGCGCGTCTGCGTCCCGATGAAGTTTTCATCGAATACGTCCTCGCCGAACCTGTTTCGTACTGCTTGGTTGCGACACGTGAGAGCCTGCGCCTGAATGCTCTACCCGGCAAGGCCGTCATCAGCCGTTCCGTTGAGGCTCTCCTGCAGAATATCCGCCAAAACGACTACGCGACTCATCTGGCCGCCGAGGCCTACAAGAATCTCCTGGGTAGCGTTGCCGAGATGGGTCTTAAGAAGCGGCTGATCGTTGTACCTGACAGTCCCCTGGCTGGTCTTCCGTTTGAGGTACTCATCGCCCCGTCGGGGCAGAGTTTGTTGCAGTCGCACGTCGTTACCTACGCCCCGTCGGGCACCGTCCTCGCTCTACTGCGGGAGACGCCCGCAGTCGATCGCCGTGCAGTTGCTGCGCTGGCCGTCGCCGCCGGCGGTCCTGAACGCCGGGAAGGCTTGCCCACGCAAGCGTCCTTGAGGGTTCAGCGCGGAGTCTATGACCTAGATGGAACGGAACTTCCCCCGCTACCCGCCGCCGAGGAAGAGGCCAAGGCCGTTGCCTCGATTGTGGCCGGAGACTCCGTGGTACTCAAGGGAGCCGAAGCAACAGAATTTGCCTTCAAGCAGCAGCCATTATCACGATTCCGAATCCTGCACTTTGCCGTCCACGGCCTAATCAGCACTCGATACCCGGACCGATCGGCGCTCGTGTTTCGCAATGATCCGCAGGGCCGTGAAGACGGATTGCTGCAGGCCCGCGAAATTGTAACGCTGCCCCTTCAAGCTGACCTTGTCACGCTGTCTGCCTGTGACACTGGAACGGGCAAAATCAATGGTCAAGAAGGATCGGCAACCCTGGTTCGGCCGTTCCTTGTTGCTGGTGCGAAGGCAGTCGTCGCCAATCTCTGGAGTGCCGACGACGACTTTACGAGGACTCTGATGAAGGAGTTCTACAGCCAACTCGAATCTGGTTTGGACGTGGGCTCCGCGCTTACGCAAGCAAAACTGCGAGTTACTGGGAGGTATGGGAAGGCTGCCCCTCCGCGTCTGTGGGCTGGTTTCATAGTCGTCGGTGACGGGCTTCGGATCCTATCGAACGCATATGAAGGCAAACACTGAATTAACAAGGAACGATCGGTCGGAGATTCTGGATCGTGTCGCAGAGGTTGTCCGTAAACGCTTCTATGACCCTCAACTGAACGGCGTAGACTGGACGAGCCTCGTGGACCGGCGGAGAGAGGCCATCGTCAACGCTGCGCCAGATCAGTTCGAGAAGGCGTTGAACGAACTTCTACTGGAGCTGAAAACCAGCCATGTGGGATTCTTTGGCACCCGTTTCAAGGCTGCATCCGCCCGACAAGCCATCAATGCCACGGTCATCAAGGCGGAGACCTCCTTTGGCCCACGTTGGCGCTTTCAGGACGTCCACCGAGGTGGGGCCGCGGAGAAGGCAAGGATCCGTTCGGGCGACATTGTCCTTACACTGAAAGGCCGCGAGGTTTCGACGTCGGAGGTCCCGCAGTTTCCCATGGGCGAGCAAATCGAGGCCAACATCGCGCAGGCCGGCAACAAAGTCGCCCGATTGACAATCGACATCCCCGACCCGCGCTCGAAGAAACAGCCTGTCAATATCCCCGATGTCGTGACCTCCGAGCGGCTCGCCGACTCCATCGGTCTGTTGAAGGTCAGTATGTTCCCCGGGATCGTGGGCATCGACGTCGCTGCGTCGGTAAGCGCGGCGGCTCGCGAGCTTGCCTGTGATCGTCTGATAATCGATCTGCGCGGCAATACCGGCGGCGGCCTGGGGTCGCTGCGTGTTATGAGCCATCTCTGTCCCGACCGCAGAGGAGTGGGCCACAGCGTGACACGATCCAGGGCGGAGAAGGGCTTCGATAAGGAGTCCCTGCCGGTGTTCGACCGAATTCCGCCTTCGAAGCTCGGCCTCTTTCCGCTGATACTCAAATTCGGCCTTGGTGACAAGTCCGTGGCAGTCAAGACGGAAGGGTTGGGAGACCAGCCCTTTCACGGCAGAATCGTGGTTTTGGTAAATCAGCATTCCGCCAGTGCCAGCGAGATGATTGCTGCTTTTGCCGCCGAAAACAAACTGGCAACGATTGTCGGTGAGAAGACGCCTGGCCGAGTGGTCGGCGCGAATTCGTTCAAAGTTGGCCATGGCTACCGGGTGGCTCTGCCGGTAGTCGAGTATCGGACGTGGGCCGGCACGATTCTGGAGGGGCGAGGGGTAGCGCCAGACGTACTAGAACCGTTTTCGCCGGAGGCGGCGTGGGAGGGTGAAGACACCCAGATCGCGAGAGCGATTCAGGTACTCGCAGCGGCCTGAGTCCTTCTCCGGTGCAGTAGCGACGTGATGGTAGTCGCGTGCCGCGGCATCGATGAGGCTGCTGCTGTTCAAGCCGGGTCCGCCAAGCGTACGCGATCAAATCTGCGGGGTAGCAAACACTACAGTCTGTTTCGTGGGGATATCCGGCGAGAACCACTTCTACACGTGGTGTTACGGGGACGCGCCGAAGGGCTTTCGACGCATCAGCGGATTGAAACCGACCCACCGGAACCGTTCTATCCTGCTGGCACCGCTTGCGTCCGAATCGTCTCCCCCGCTGACGGCCAAGTATAGACGGGATAGGTCTAATATGGTGATATGACACCGCATTCGGGGCCGTCCCGCGTGCTTGGCGACAGAGCCTGAAAGGTACGATTGATGCGCAAATCCGGAAGGGTGGTTAGAACGTGGCCACTCTAGGTGAAATTCGGGCACTCCCAGACGGAGCTTCCTTCTTCAGAGCAGACCTCCACATTCACTCCTCTCTAAATTCGCACGACGTTAAGGACGCTACCATGACTCCCTCTGCGATCGTGATGAAAGCCCTTGCCGAAGGCCTCTCACTTATCGCGATCACTGACCACAATGAAATAACCGGGGTAGCTGACGCCATTGAAGCTGCCAAGGGGGGGCCACTGTTGATCATACCCGGAGTCGAGCTATCAACATCCGACGGCCATTTGCTATGCTACCTACCCGATCTGCAGAGGTTGCTGCAATTTCACGGGCAGCTAGCCCTTGCAGATCGCGGGACGTCCAACTCCAGATGTCAAACGGGGATGCTCGAGTGCATGAATATCTCAGGGAAACTCGGCGGATTCTGTGTGCTGGCCCATGTTGACGGAGCAAAGGGGTTCGAGGTTGAGGTCCCGGGCAACGCACCTCACAAAGCTGATGTAATCAAGCATAAATGTCTCTTGGGCATTGAGATGAAGCACAGCAGCTCTGATATCAGCTACAGTGATCAGGATCCAGACCCAGGAAGAAAACTTATCGGTATCCAGCGAGCTGCCGCCCTCGGTCTTGGCTCACGGCAGGTTCTGGCACGAGTCGTGAACTCGGACGCACACACTCTCGCGACCGTGGGGAGGAACCCCGGGGGGGCGAATCGGGTTACGCGATATAAAATGCAGTCGCCCTCCTTTTCCGCGTTGAAGACTGCCCTGCTGGATTCCGATGTGCGCGTCCGAATCGAGGACCAGATTCCGTTCGCTGTGCCTCACATCGTAGGGATCCACATGGACGGAGGTTTCGTGTCGGGGACGACGATCCATCTCAGCAAGAACCTGAACTGCATAATAGGCGGCAGAGGAGCAGGCAAGTCTACAACTCTGGAAGCAATTCGATGTCTTGCCGCAGATGGCGGCAAAGCCTACATGGTGGATTCCGAAGTTTGGCCGACCGAAATCAACCTTTTCTGGTGTGACGCGGCTGGCGTAACATCTTCACTCAGTCGAAGCACCGGCAACGAAGTGCGCAACCTCTCTGACCCGTTCGGTGGCGTCACTGAGTTTGATATCGACTGTTTTGGACAGGGCGATGCGGCGACGATCAGCAAAAGCGCAGAGAGGGATCCGATAGCGCTGCTGAGATACCTAGACAAGTTTGTCGACTTCTCCACCACAAAGTCTGACGAGAGCCAAGCCCGAGAGGAGCTTCTGCTGTCGCAGCAAGCCATAGAGAAGGCAAAACAGCAGGTGGCGTTGATTCCGTCCTATGAGCAAAAGTTGAAGGTAGCGAACGCTCAACTCGCAGCCCTAGAGATGGCCAATGCAAAGGAAGTTATAGCATTGCAGCGCCAGCTCTCGGAGGAGAAAGAGCAGAGGCAGCAGATCGTTAAACACATCCAGTCCATCCGGGACAATGTGAACTCGTNNACTCGTCGAACATCTCGGAGGAGGTCAAACGACTCAAAACCCTTTCGCCCACAACCGGAGCTACAAAGAACAAGGAACTTCATAACATTCTTATGGGCGCGGAGGCCTTCGACGCAGCCGTCTCTACCTCTCGGACAGAACTCGCTGCGGAATACAACCAACTGGCAGCAATTGTCACCGCGAATCTCACCGGGTGGAAGGCCCGCGATCAAGCGGCTGCCGACCAGATCGAGGCCAAAAGAAAGGCGCTGGAGGCTCAAGGAATTCCTCTGGACATGGGCTTCATTCAGAAGCTGACCCAAGATGCAGCCAGCGCGAAGCAGAGCTTAACCAATCTCGCTACCTGGAAAGGAGAGCTCGCGAAGCTGGAAAAGGAGAGGAACGCGATTGTACAACGCCGCTGGGCCGCGCGCGGAAAGATCTTAATGTTGCGGGCGGCGTTCGCAGCAAAGTCGACCTCGATCTTAGCTTCATCCTTGACCGATCTCAATCTGAGTCTCAAATACAGAGAGAATGCCTTCTCCCCGGATGCGGAGAATCTCATCACACAAGCAATGGGCTGGAAAACCGTTCAAGTGCCCCGCGCGGCGCTGCTCACGCAACAACTGACCGTACCAAAACTTCTCCTCGCGATTCGCTCCAAGAACAGCAAAGCCTTGACCGCGACTGAGAGCGCTCCGGGTGTATCGGCGTTCAGCAAGACAGAAGCGGACTCGATCATCGCAAGACTCGATACTGCGGAGATGATTCACGCCCTGGAGCGAATCAACATAGAGGATTTGCCGAAGCTGACAGTGACCAGGATGATTAGAGTTCTCGGCCAGCCGCCTAAACCCCGGATTCGCGATTTTTCACAGCTTTCGCTCGGTCAGCAGCAGTCCGTGCTCTTGGCTCTCATGCTTTCATCCGACCGGAATCAACCACTCCTGATCGACCAGCCTGAGGACAACCTTGACAGCGAGTTCATCTATACAACCCTTGTACCTGTGATGAGACGGGCCAAGGAGCGTCGGCAAATCGTCGTCGTAACGCATAACGCCAATATTGCCGTGCTTTCCGACGCTGAGCAGATCATCGTTTTGAAGAGCACCAGTGACAAGGCGAGCGTGATTCACAGCGGGTCAATAGATGATTCCGGGACGCGCGACAGTGCGTGTGAGATCCTTGAAGGGGCGCCTGAAGCCTTTCGTCTGCGCTCGACGCTCTACGGGTTTTCCTAACGGCCTTCCACCGGTCAATGACCTCCGCATTTGTCCAGATAGACGCGCATGAGACCCGGTTTTCGGGATAGAAATGCCGTGTCGTCGGCCTCTCGTAGGGCGGACCGCGAGGCGGCTCGCACCTTCGTTCGACGTAAGTGGTCGCGTGGGCGTTTACGGGTCTTCGGAAGGCCTGCTTCCGTCTCCCATGAAAACGTGAAGCGTGCTTGTCGGTTAGCCTACTGAGTAACAGCTTCCGCCGTGGGGGCCTTTCCGATTGTCTTCTTCGCCGGTTTTGCCGAAGCCCTTTTCGCTGTCTTATTGGCCACGGCCTTTCGTGTTGCTGCTTTCTTGGCTCCGGCTGGCTCCGCCTCCGCAGTTCGCTTGAGCGCCCAACGACGCTTCGAAGCCTCGGAAATGGCACGCCTGCCCGCGGCACTGATCTTCCGCTTGGGTTTTGAAGGTTCCGGTGTGGTCGTTGATTCCGGCTTCTTAGAGTCCGCTTTTATTGCCGCCCATCTCTTCTTCTGGCCTTCCGCCATACGGCGACGGGCGGCGGCACTGACCCTGCGCTTCGGTGTGGGCGCTTCCGGTGTGGTGGTTTCCTCGGTTCTGCCACCGGACAACATGGCCCGGAGTTCCCCGATTTGGGTGTCTATTCGTCTCTTTTGCGACTCGAAACCTTCGATGGCGGCGGCGATGATTTCGGCATTCAGTCTTGGTGTGGGCATGTGAATTCGCGCTCTATTCCGTGTGGTGCACGCAAGGATCATTGTACATCCGGCCAGCTACACTTCGCGTTGAACATACCCAATAGTTCCTCAGCGGAGCCGCACGTGGTGCCCTTTTACAAGCGACACTCCCGTGATTGTTTCGCCACGCGCCAAGGCATCGGACAGAATCCCCCGTTGGAGTTCCTTCTGCACAATCTTGCCGTCGGCGGCTTCGAGACGGTCCCGGCGGGCGCTTGGCGGAAGCGAATCCACGATCTCACGCCACTCGGGCCACGTGAGTTCCACTTTCGCCCGGTAGAAGGTGTCGGGAATGTGCGTAGTCTCCTGGATCGTCAGCGACGGCGCGCTGTTGGCCTGCAGGCTGATCGTATTCAGGGAACCCCGTAACTTCGGCGTGCTCCGCGAGATCATGAACCAGACGAGCATCTGCTTCAGACGCTTCTCACGGTTCTCTGCGGCCTTATGTCGTGCCTGGAAGCGCTCCGCCTCGCGCTGAGCCAGTTCCGCTTCCGCTTTCTGGGCCTTCAGGTAGTTCGCGATGCGATCTACCTTGCACCCGAACGCTTCGGCGTAGGTCGCCAGGGCGGTATTGATGTCCTCTGAAATCTCACCATTGTTCGCCTCGGCTTCCTGCTCTGCCTCCTCGACCAAAGCCTCCAGTGACTCGTCGATCTCGAACATGCTGAGTCCCCTGGCCACCTCCTGGGCCGTGATTGCCATTGGTACTGCGCTCATGCTGCTTTGCCTCCCTCCATGGTTTGCGGTCCATCGCCCGGTTCCGGCTGTTCCCCAAATCCGCGGAACAACTGCCGTTCGAGCGACGGGACATACGATGTGAACTGTTCGCCGGCCGGCGCCGACTCGATTAGCCTGAACACCTGTTCCATTCGCGCGTCCATCAGATCCAGGAGAGAAAGCGCAAAGGCCTCCGGCAGCATCGGTCGCCGCAGAGCGCCTTTGTCCAGGTCGCCGTGATGGCTCACGATGAAGTGTTGCAGGATGGTCTTGAGGTGCAGCGGAAACCCGGCGAAGCGTCCTACATGCTTCTCGAGGATTTCCAGGCCGAGCGTGACGTGCTCGATCAGTTGGCCCCGCGTGGTGTAGGCGAAACGAACACCCGTCAA
>PLDO01000690.1 GCA_003136215.1 Bryobacterales bacterium | reverse complement strand
TGCCCTTGTTGATGGCGTCGTCTTCCGACTTCGGCTGGATGGGGATGCGGATGAACACGCCGGAATTCGCGTTGGGCGCGGACACTTTGTAGACCACGCGCAGGGTGGCGTTGCCGATCTTTTCGCCGGTGAACCAGAGGTCGTCCTCCGGCGCGGCGGGGATGGCCACCAGCAGGCCGTCCTGCACCACGAAACCGGGCTGTTGGTCCGGCGGAGCGCCCTCGTGGCGCGGGATGCGCGCCCATCCGGCCAGATCCTTGCCGTTGAACAGTTGGCGGTCCGCGGCCGTGAGCAGCGGACACAGGCAGAGCAGCGATAGAAGCAGTCGGGGCATATTCCGATTGTACGGCGCCATGAGCTATGCTGAATCCCATATGAAAAAGTTGTGGCTCGCTTTTGCCGCGTGCGGCCTGCTGGCAGCGCAGGAAAAGGTGGATTCGGCGACCGACGCGCGCTTCCGCAGTGAAGAGCTGGAGAAGTCGCAGATCATGCGGACGCTCCACATGCTGACGGACCGCTACGGCCCGCGCGTCACCGGCACGCCGGGCCACGAGGCGGCGGCCAAATGGGCGGTCAAACAACTCACCGACTGGGGGCTCAAGAATGCCCGCCTGGAGCCGTGGGAATTCGGCCATCCCGGATGGAGCAACGAGCGGGCCAGCGCGTTCCTGGTTTCGCCGGTGCAGGAGAATCTGAAATTCGAAGTCCTCGCGTGGACGCCTTCCACTAAGGGGACCATCACCGCGTCGGCTGTCCAGTTGGTGCCGCCGCAAGGTCCGCCGCCTCCGCCTCCTCCGCCAAGCACGGACGCGGCGGCCGCCGCGGGTCGCGGAGGACGTGGCGGCGGCCCGGGGCGCGGCGGTGTAGCGCGGTTGGGACCCACCAAGGCGGAGATGGACGAGTGGGTCAAGGCCAACCAGGGCAAGGTGAAAGGCAAAGTCGTGCTGGTGGGCAAGGCGGCGGTGATTCCGGTGAATTTCGATCTGCCCGCCAAGCGCCGTGACGATGAGCAGGTGAAGGCGCAGTACGACCCCAATAACCCCAATGCGGGGCGCGGGCGCGGTGGTTTCGGTGGCCGCGGCACGGCGCCGTCCGATCCCGACCGGCTGACCCCCGTGCAGGTGGCCGAACAGATCGACGCCATGCTGATCTCTGGCGGCGCGGTGGTCCGGTTGAATGACGCGGCGCGCGGCGATGGTGTGATCGTCGCTCAGCAGCATCGCGCCTACGACCCCTCCAAGACGGTGGCCACGCTAATCCTGCGCAATGACGATTTCGGCCGCGTGGAACGCCTGCTGGCCGACGGCGAAGATGTCAAGATGGAGTTCCATATCGTCAACCACGTTTACCCCGAAGGCAAGACCAGCTACAACGTGGTCGCCGAGATTCCGGGCTCCGACAAGGCGGACGAAATCGTCATGCTGGGCGGCCACCTCGATTCCTGGCACGCCGCCACCGGCGCCACCGATAATGCCATCGGCTCGTCGATCATGATGGAAGCCGCGCGGCTGATTCAGACGATGGGGTTGAAGCCGCGGCGCACCGTGCGCGTGGCCTTGTGGTCCGGCGAAGAGGAGGGGCTGCTCGGTTCGCTGGCCTACGTGAAGCAGCATTTCGGCACGGCCGAGAATCCCAAGCCGGAATGGGCCAAGCTGGATTGCTATTTCAATGTGGACACCGGCACCGGCCGGATTCGCGGCGCGGGAATCTTCGGTCCGCCCGAAGCCGGCGCCGTGCTCCGCCCGGTGCTGGCGCAGTACACCGATTGGGGCGTCTTCGGCGTGAGCACGACCAATAGCCGCGCCACCGGCGGCACCGACAGCACGTCGTTCAACAACGCCGGGCTGCCGGGCGTGGGGTTTGCCCAGGACCCCATCGAGTACAACACCCTGACCCACCACACCAACCTCGACACCTACGAGCGCATCATTCCGGACGACGTACACAAAGCGGCGGCGATTGTAGCGGCGGCCGTGTGGCACATGGCCAATCGTGACGAGATGGTCCCGCGCTTCACCAAAGAGACCATGCCCGCTCCCGTGGAAGCCCGGTAAGTTGCCCTGCCACTGCAAACACATGACTTGCCTTGGTGGCGCAGGCGGTTTCGCCTGCGTGTCACGATGTTAGACTTCTACTGAATGCCTAAAGCGACTCATCTGGAATGCAGTCTCTGCGGCGCCAAGTATGACGCGGCGGCGCCGGCCAACCTCTGTACCTGCGGCGGACCGCTGCTGGTCCGCTACGATCTCGCAGTCATCCGGCACCGCTGGCCGCGGCGCGAGGTGGCCGGCGGTCCGGCCAACATGTGGCGGTACGCGCCGGTGCTGCCGCCGGCCGAAGCCAATGTGGTGTCGCTTGGCGAGGGCTGGACGCCGCTGGTGCGCACCCGGCGGCTGGGCGCGCGCATCGGTGCTGAGCAGCTCTGGGTGAAGGACGAAGGGCTCAATCCCACCGCATCGTTCAAGGCGCGCGGCCTTTCCTGTGCCGTTTCTATGTGCGTCGAACTGGGCATCAAAAAGGTGGCGATTCCCTCCGCCGGCAACGCCGCCAGCGCCATGGCCGCATACGCCGCCGCCGCCGGCATCGAGGCGCATATCTTCATGCCGCGCGACGTTCCGCAATCCAATTACCTGGAGTGCAAGGCCTACGGCGCGCACGTCACTCTGGTGGACGGGTTGATCTCCGATTGCGGCCGCATGGTGGCCGAGCAGGGCCCCAAAGAGGGCTGGTTCGACGTCAGCACGCTTAAGGAGCCGTACCGAATCGAAGGCAAGAAGACGATGGGGTACGAAGTGGCCGAGCAGATGGGCTGGGAGCTGCCGGACGCGATCTTCTATCCCACCGGCGGCGGCGTGGGCATGATCGGCATGTGGAAGGCCTTCGAAGAAATGGAAAAGCTCGGCTGGATCGGCAGCCGGCGCCCCAAGATGATCGCCGTGCAGGCGGATGGCTGCCAGCCCGTGGTGCGCGCCTTCCTGGAGAACGAACCGCGCAGCCGCTTCTGGGACGGCGCACATACCCTGGCCAGCGGCCTGCGCGTACCCAAGCCATTGGGCGATTTTCTGGTGCTGAACGCCGTCCGCGAGAGCGGCGGCACGGCGATTGCCGTGAGCGATGAGGACATGCTGGAGGCTGGCCGGCAAATGGCCAGTGACGAAGGCATCTTCGCGGCGCCGGAAGGCGCCGCCTGTGTAGATGCGGCCGCGCGGCTGCTGCGCTCCCACTTCCTGAAGAGCACAGACCGCATTGTGATCTACAATACAGGGTCGGGCTTGAAATACCCGGAAGCCTATTCGACGCGTTTTCCGCGCTCTGCCGCGAGCGAGCAGGACAAGCTCGGCGGCCTGATCACCCCGCGATAAGGCACTTTCTGCAAAAAACAATTTGCATTGAAAATGTTTTCTGGTATCCTGGGAACGCTCTGGTAACTCAAACAACCGCGCGAGACTATGGATACAGCCGCACAAGGCCTTCTCAGTCGCGATGAAATGGAGAGCAGGCGCCTGTTAGCCGCACAGGACCTGCAAACGGGGCTCTCGCAGTCCCAAGTCGCTCGCAAATTCGGGGTCAGCCGCACCACGGCGTCCCGGTGGAACCGCACGTTGAGCGGAAGAGGGGTGGAGTCGCTGCGCAAACGCCGCGCCCCTGGCCGTCCCAGCCGCCTCACCGCGGATCAGCTCAAAAACCTGACCGAAACCTATCAGGCGGGACCGCGCGCCGCGGGCTTTGACACCGACCGCTGGACCACGGCGCGCTTCGCCAACGCGATCTTCGGGCGTTTTGGCGTGCGCTACGATCCCGACCACGCCGGGCGCATCATGCACCGCCTCGGTCTGCGCGAGCGCCGCCGCCCTCGCCTGGTCGCGCCGGACGTGCTTTACACGTTCACGCCGCCCGCGGTGGACATTCCCGAAGTTCAGGCAGACGTGGCCTAGTAGGACAGGCCTCCTGGCCTGTCCTCTTCAATCCGCGATCCGGAAGGCCGCCATCTCCACTTCGTTCCTGACCAGCAGCACGCCGTCGCTGATCGCC
>PLDO01000188.1 GCA_003136215.1 Bryobacterales bacterium | reverse complement strand
GGCTCCATCCTGAGCCGCCGGATTGAACCCTACATCCGGCAGCAGGCGGAGCAATATCTGCGCACCAGGTTCCATGCCGACGTGCGGATCGCCTCGCTGCAGGTTCGCCTGCCGGGGCTCTCGCCGCTGCGCATGCTGTTGACGCGGGGCCGCGGCANNCGTCGCCACCGTGGAAGGCCGGGGCATCGTCATGCGGATGATGGGCCGCCCGGATGCGCCGCCGCTTTTCGCCGTCCAGAAGTTTGTCACCGCGATCGACATCGGTGCGCTGGGCGATTCGGTCCAGCACGTTTCCGTTGTCGACATCTCGGGGTTGGAGATCGCCATTCCGCCCAAGGGCGAGCGCCCCGATTTGAGCTCCGGCAAAAGCGCCGCCGATGCCGCCGGGCGCGAGGACGAGCCCAAAACCTCGGTGGTCATCGACCGCCTGGACGTGAAGAAAGCCACCTTGATCATCCTGCCTAAGGACAGCGCCAAGAATCCGCTTCGCTTCGACATCCACGATCTCAAGCTGCAATCGGCCGGTAATACCGGCGCGGCCATGAAGTACGATTGCATACTCACCAACCCCAGTCCTCCGGGCGAAATCCACAGCGCCGGCTCCTTCGGCCCCTGGAACTCCGTCGAACCGGGCGATACGCCTCTGAATGGGGATTACAAATTCGACCATGCGGATCTGGGCGTTTATTCCACAGTCGCCGGCATTCTGCAAACGACCGGGCACTTCGAGGGCGAACTGGATTCCATCACCGCCCGCGGCGAAGCCTACGTGCCCGATTTCCGCCTGAAGCGTTCCGGCAACCCCGTCCCACTGCGCACGAAGTACGAGGTCCTGGTGGACGGCACCAACGGAAACACTACCCTCAAGCCCGTGGAGGCCACTCTCGGCTCCACCCATTTCACCACCAGCGGCGTGGTCGTCAAACACGACGGCGATCGCCACCGTTCCATCAAGCTGGACGTCAACATGCCGCACGGGCGCATGAAGGACGTCCTGCGCCTGGCCATGAAGGGCGAACCCTTCATGGAAGGCACGCTCAATCTCAAAACCATGCTCGAGGTGCCGAACCTGGATGGAAAAGTGAAGGACAAACTGCGCCTCGACGGGCGCTTCGACATCACCGAAGCGCACTTCCTGAAATCCAGGATCCAGGACAAGATCGATACCCTCAGCCGGCGTGGACAGGGGCAGCCGAAGAACGAGGAGATCGACGAGGTGATCTCCCGCATGAAGGGAGTATTCAAACTCGACGGCAGCGTCATCACGTTCCGCGAACTTATGTTTGGCGTGACAGGCGCGGACGTGGATCTCGCCGGCAGCTACGATCTGAACGCCGACGTGCTGAATTTTCACGGCGTGCTGCAGTTGCAGGCCAAGGTTTCCCAAACCATGACCGGTTGGAAGCACTGGGCACTTAAACCGGTCGATCGCTTCCTATCCAAGGAGGGCGCGGGAACTTACGTGAAGATACAGGTCGTCGGCAACTCGAAAGCCCCTCAATTCGGCCGGGACCGGTAGGTCATNNCAAACCGATCGCCTGTCCCACTCATTCGTAGCGCAGCGCATTCGCCGGCCGTATCCGCGAAATGCGCACCGATGGCACAACCGACGCCGCCACCGCCACTGCCATCAGCGCTACCGTTACGCCGCCAAACACCAGCGGGTCGGTGGGCCGGACTGCGTACAGCATGGCGGTCATCAGCCGCGTGATCCCAAATGCGCCCGCCAAGCCGAGTCCGAGGCCGATCGCGGCCAGCCGCAACCCGTGGCGGATCACCATCCCTACCACGTCGCCCGCGCTCGCGCCGAGCGCCATGCGGATGCCGAACTCGCGGGTGCGCTGGGTCACCGTGTACGCCAGCACGCCATAGATGCCGATGGCCGAAAGCGTCAGCGCGAGCATGGCGAATACCAGGCAGATCACCATAGCCGCCTTGCGGTCGCGCACGCTGCGCGTTACCCGTTCCGGCATGGTCTTCACGTCGAAGAGCGGCAATTCGGGGTCGGCTTGCTTCAGCGCGGCGCGCACCGCCGCCACCGCTTGCGCATCGTTGGCCGCCGTTTTGACCACCAGGTGCATGGTGCTCTGCGGCTGCTGCTTGTAATTCCAGTACACCTCGCCGCGCGGGCTCAGGTCCGCCATATCCTCGCTCTTGACGCTGCCCACCACGCCGATCACCGTAGACACAGCGTCCTTCGACTCGATTCCCCGGTGGATGTGGCCGCCCACCGCCTTGCCCGCCGGCCAGTATTTCCGCGCCAGGAATTCGTCCACAATCACCACCTTTTGCGTGTCGCCCGTATCGCCTTCGCGGAAGTAGCGCCCCTCGCGCAGTGGAATCTTCATGGCCGCCAGGTAGCCCGCGTCGATCGTGTTCCAGCGCGGCACCGGAGGCAGTTCGCCGGTCGCCGGATTGTAGCCCTCTATCGCCATCGCGCTCGCATTGCTGCTGCCGCTGAACGGCAACGCATTGGTGGCCCCCGCCTCGCGCACTCCCGGAATGGCGCGCACCCGCTCCAGCAGCCCGCCCACGAAAGTGCGCTGCTGCGCATCTTCCTTGTAGCGCGCCCGCGGCAGGGAGAATTCTGCCGTCAGCACATTTTCCGCCTGGAAGCCCGGGTCCACCGCCAGCAACCGCGCGAAGCTCAGCGTCAACAGTCCGCTGCCGATGAGCAGCACAAACGCCAGCGAGACCTGGCATACCACCAGCGCCGATCGCGTCCACAACGCGCGTTTCTCCGTGGTCCCGGTTCGCTCCGTGGAGCGGAACACCGCATTGAGATCGCGCCGCACCAGGTGATATACCGGCACGGAGCCGAATACCAGTCCCGTCAATACCGCCACAGCCGCGCTGAAAGCCAGCACGGTGCCGTCCATCTGTATGCTTTGGCCGCGCGGCAAATCGCTGGTGCCGATCAACGCCAGCAGGCGGATGCCCGCCATCCCCGTCAGCACGCCGAAGAGTCCGCCCATCGACGCCAGCGCCATGGCTTCGATCAGCAGTTGGCCCGCCAGCCGCCCGCGCCCCGCGCCCAGGCTGTAGCGGATGGCCAGTTCCTTCATGCGGATGTTGGAGCGCACCAGCATCAGGTTCGCCACGTTCACGCAGCCGATCAGCAGGACGAACGCCACGGCGCACTGCAACAGAATCAAGGTCGGCCGGACGTCGCCCACCAACTGTTCCTTGAGACCCATCACCACGGTGCCGAAGCGCGCATTCTCCAGCAGCTTGCGCATTTTTCCCGAGTTTTCCAGAGTGTGCCGGTTGAGCGCGTCGATGTGCTGCTGGGCGACGGCGATCATGACTCCGGGCTTCAATCGCGCGATCATCTCCCAGTTGTTGTTGTGCCGCCCATCGTCGGTACCCGCCCGCGGCTCCCATGTCAATGGTGTCCACAAACGCGCCTCGCGTGCCGGCTGGCCGAACGCTTCCGGCATGACGCCCACCACGCGGTAGTTTACGCCGCTGAGGCGCATGTCTTTTCCCACGATGGCCGGGTCGCGTCCGAACATGTCTTTCCAAAGCCCGTAGCTCAGGATGACGAATTGATTCTTCTGGTACACCGCGTCGTCTTCGGTGAACAGGCGCCCCATCATGGGTAACGCGCGCAGCACACGGAAGTAGGAGGGCGTGACCAGGTCCGCCGTGATGCGCACCGGCGACCCCTCCGCCCCCGCGTCATACCCCGTGTCGACGTATTCGCACACGCTGTCGAAGACATCGGTCATCTGCCGCCGGTCCAGGTAATCCGGAATCGCGTTCTGCGCGTTCTTGACCACCCCGACGCCGGGGTAGACATTGCCCATGGAAACCAGCCGGTCCGGTTCGGCGAACGGCAGCGGCGCCAGGATCACCGCGTGCAACACCGTGAAAATCGCCGTGTGGGCGCCGATGCACAACGCCAGCGTCAACAGCGCCGTAATCGTGAAGGCTTTCTCTTTCCAGAGAAGCTTGAATCCGAATCGCAAGTCCTGGAGCATGCCCGCCTTCTCCCCCAAATAACTAACTACGTCAAAACGGCGGATTGGTTCGCAAAAAGTTGACGGGCCAGTGCTAATTGAACGTATACCGGACGCGGTACATCAGGAAATTCATGACCCCCTCTTTGCCGGCCCAAATGGCGCGGTCGAGGTACGAGTATTGCAGCGACATGAGGAGCCCGGAACGCAGCGACGGCAAGCTCACCTTCTGGCTGACCCCGGCGCTCCACTGCCTGACCAGCCGGTTTCCGGAGGCGGCCCCTTGAGCCGCATAGACCAGCCCGCCGTAGGAGTAGACTTCCAGGTTCTTTCTGACCTGGGCCTCGATGCCCTGCAGGGTGGAGACGCCGTTGACACCCACCGGCACCACGCCCAGGGCTTCGTAGGCGCCCCGCTGGGACCAGTATGCCTGCGTCACCAGGCGGAAGCGTGGAGTCAGCCCGGCAACGGCCGATGCGGCGACACCCCCACGTCCGGTCCGGCCCCCGAAGCCGGCCAGTTCGTAGTGTTGCCGCTCCGTGTCCCGAGCGACCTTCGCCACGAAGTTGCCAACGCCCTCCCATGCCACGGCCGCCTTGTAGATTCCCATGGTCCGCGACACCCGAATCTGGCGAAGCCGGGAGCCGATCAGCCCGACATGATACGCCGGATCGATGACGTCCGTATTCATCGCGTCCATACCCGTGCCCGTACGATTCGACCGCAGCAGGCTCCAGGTCTGGCCGCCCAGGATCTCCCAATTGCCGATCTGTGCCTGCCCCCAATAGTGGCGCCAGCGGTACGGACTCTGGCCGGGGGTAAAGTTCAGGAAGTCGCTCTCCAGGTAGGCGCTGAAATGGAACGGGCCGGCCGGCAGATCGCCTTTCAGCATCAGCCTGGAATGCCGCGGCGACCCCAGCGATTCGCCCGGGGTGTCCTCCAGCGGGATATTGCCAAAATGGGTGGACACCGAATCCGCCGTGGTGGCGCTCCGCATCATCCCGATGAGCTCCAGAAAGGCCGATGGTTTCAGGGTCAGCGGCCCCAGGTGCACCAGGACGGGTTCGAAGGAATCGCTTGGCTCACCGGCAGAAAGCAACGTCGCGCTGGCAACCAGGATGAGGGCCGGCGCTAATCTCATGGGTACGTGAGTGGTCGGGGACGGCGAATATCCCGATCATACCATTGTCACGAAACTGTAACGCCGGCAGCTTGCCTCCCTATTTCATCGTCTTCTTCAGCCAGGCGATCATTTCGGCTTTCCAGTGTTGCTGCTCCGGGGCCTTCCAGCCGCTCATGCCGTGGCCGCCACCTTCGATGGTGACCAACTCGCAGCTCACTCCCACCTTTTTCATGGCGCCGCACATGGCGGGGGATTGCTCGTACGACACTTGATCGTCCTTGTTCCCGTGAATGCACAGGAACGGCGGCATTCCCTTGTGGACCGCGAAAATCGGCGAAACCGCGTGCAACTTCGCCAGACCGGCCGCGTCGAGTTGCTCCGCGCCGAAGAAATGGATGCCGCCGCCGTTGGCCGCGTGGCGGTTGATGGTGGCCATGTTGAAACGCTCCGGGTGATCGCGCCGCTGTTCGGCCAGCTTGCCGTAATCCACCGGACCGTAGATGTCCACCACCGCCCGGACTTTGGTCTCCGGAGTTTCGTGCGTTCCGGCATAGTTCACCAGAAATCCGCCGGCCGATTCGCCGATCAGCGCGATCTTCGCCACATCCACGTGGTAGGTCGCGGCGTTGGCTTTCACCCACTTGATGGCGCTGGAGACGTCCTCGCTGGCCTGCGGTTGACGGAATTCCGGCGCCATGCGGTAATCGATGCTGAACCACGCGTAGCCCGCGTTGGCCAGCACGTCGAACAGCGGCCGGACGTTGGTGCTCTTGCTGCCTTCGTCGAAGCCTCCGCCGTGAATCAGGATGGCGGCGGGAAACGGTCCGGGGCCGTCCGGAACGTGCAGGTCGAGCAGCACGGGCTTGCCGCCGGGACGGGCGTACTCCACGTCCTTTCGATCTATCGCCGCGGCGGAGAGTGTGGCGGCGGCAAACATCGCCAGAATGACAATAGACTTGCGCATGGATAGAGATTGTAACAGTAGGACAGGCCTCCCGGCCTGTCTTGGACAGGCCGGGAGGCCTGTCCTACTTGGGCAGCAGCGACAGGACGCCTTCGCTGGGGCTGGCGATGACGTGCGCGGCAATCAGCTTGCCGAGTCCCTCCACCTTGGCTTTGCCGGCGTCGATGGCCGCCTGCACGGCGGCGACGTCGCCTTTGATGAGCACCGTGATGTACCCGCCGCCCAGTTTCTCGCGGGCCAGCACTTCCACCGCGGCCGTCTTCAATGCGGTGTCGATGGCCTCGAATACGGCGGTGAAGCCCTGGGTTTCGATCAGGCCGACGGCGAAGGGCGCCTGGGTTTCGTTTTTCATTCTCTCCTCCGGGTACTGCACGGTGGCTTGCTCGAATAGCGGATTGAAATCTCTGTCGGCTTCGTAGGCCGCACGGCCGGCCGGCGAGGGCGCCGGAATCACGTGCGCGATCACCTCCACTTGCATGGCGCCGGCGGTGGCTTCGGCGGCGGCGGCCGCCGCCTGCACGTCGCCGAGAGAGCCGTGCAGTTTGAGGCACACGCCCGGGCGATCGTTGAGTTCGGACTGCAGCACGCGCACGCCGGCCATCTTCTCCATGGCGTCGAGCACCACCATGGCCGCGGCCCAGCCGCCGATTTCGATCAGGGCCAGAGCGCCGGTCAGAAGATCCCCCGTTTCTCCAGCTCGTGCATGACTTCAAACACCACCTGTTCCAACTTGTCCGTGGCCGGCTGGCCGGTGCGCGGGGCACACCCTTCCGGCGGCCGGGAGACCAGTTCGAAATCGGCCAGGATGCATTGCAGCACCTTCGCCATTTCGGCGCGGTCGGTCTTCTGCGGGCCGGTCTGCGGCAGGCGTCCGGCGCCGAACTCGAAGCCGCGCAGGGCGGCGGCGGCGCGGAACCCGTCGGGGAACTCGAAGGGGAAGAGCATGGTGTCGAAGAGGGCCAGGATGCGGTAGTTCCACTGCATGGCCTCCTGGTACTTGCCGGCGCGGCAGAGATCGTAGATGCGGCGTGTCACTTCCGGGACGGCGTTGCTGGAGGCGTTGGTGCCGCCATCGCAGCCGGCCATCAGACTGGGGGCGAGGATGGCCTCCCAACCGGTGAGGAAGGTGAAATCGGGGCGGATGGGTCGGATGGCGGCGATCATGCGCATCATGAACGCCAGGTCGCCGGAGGAATCCTTGATGCCGATGACGCGCGGGAANNGCGATCTCGGCGAAGTAGGCGTAGACCGATTCGGGCGACAGGCGGTAGTAAATGGGGGACACGATGGCCACGGCGCGCGCGCCCATGGCGGCGTACGCTTCGCAGGCGCCCAGGGTTTCCTTGACGTTGGCCTCTGCCGCGCCGGCAAGAATGGGGACGCGCCCGCGGGCTTCGTCGCAGGTGATGCGCACGATGCGGCGGCGTTCTTCCTCGTTGAAGCGCGTGAACTCGCCGGTGGAGCCGTTGGGGTACAAGCCGTGGACGCCGCTAGCGATCAGCCAGGAGATGAAGCGGCGTAACTCCGCCTCATTGATCTGCCCGCCCGCATCGACTGGGACGAGCGTCGGCGTAAAGATGCCCTGTAGTTTCTCCGCCATGGACCTCCCCAAGTTTAACAGTGGGACAAGCCTGCTGGCCTGTTGGGATGGGCCCGCGGCCCGCGAAAGCTGATGAA
>PLDO01000713.1 GCA_003136215.1 Bryobacterales bacterium | reverse complement strand
ACAACACCTCGCTCAATCCGTGCGGGCCATTATTGCCCAGGCTGCTCTTCACGGTGGCCTGGCCGATGCCCACGGCCGAAAAGCCGAGGATGCACACCGCCAGCACGAGCACGGCGAGCATCACCATCTTGACTTCCTTCTGCTCGATCTTCTTTCCGAGATACTCCGGCGTGCGGCCCACCATCAGCCCGGCGATGAACACCGCAAGGATGGCGAACAACAGAATGCCGTACAACCCCGATCCGACGCCGCCGAAGACTACTTCGCCCAACTCGATGTTGACCAACGGGACGAGGCCGCCCAGCGGGGTGAGGCTATCGTGCGCGTTGTTGACGGCGCCGCAACTGGCGTCGGTGGTGACTACGGTGAAGAGCGCGGAGTTGGCGATGCCAAAGCGCACCTCTTTACCTTCCATGTTGCCGCCCGCTACGCCGAGGCGGGTCAGCACCGGATTGCCGGCCTGTTCCGCCGGGTAGACGACGCAGACGCCGGCGAGGAAGAGGATGGTCATGGCCGCGAGGATCGCCCAGCCCTGGCGGGTGTCCTTCACCATTTTTCCGAAGGTGTAGGTCAGAGCCGCGGGGATCAGGAAGATCATCAGCATCTCGAGGAAGTTGGTGAGCGGCGTGGGGCTCTCATAGGGGTGCGCCGCATTCGCGTTGAAGAAGCCGCCGCCGTTGGTGCCCAGGTTCTTAATGGCCTCCTGCGACGCCACCGGTCCTTGCGGGATGGTTTGCACCGCGCCTTCCAGCGTGGTGACCTTGGCGTACGGGTTAAGGTTCTGGATGACGCCTTGCGAGCAGAGCAACAGCGCGAAGAGAACGGAAAGCGGCAGCAGGACATACAGCGTCGAGCGCGTGAAATCCACCCAGAAGTTGCCGAGCGTTTTCGTGGAGTGCCGCGAGAAGCCCCTGACAACTGCGATGGCCACCGCGATTCCGGTGGCCGCCGAGAAGAAATTGTGGGTGGCCAGAGCGATCATCTGGGTGAGATAGCTCATGGTGACCTCGGGCACGTACGACTGCCAGTTGGTGTTGGTCGTAAAGCTGGCCGCCGTGTTCCAGCTCAGGTGCTCACCCACATTACCCAGGCCCTGGGGATTCAGCGGGAACCACTGTTGGAGGCGCTGGATCAGGTAGGTGAACAACAGGCTGACCGCGCTGAACAACAGCAGCGATCCGGCGTAGCGCGTCCAGTGCTGCTCCGCGGCCTCGTCGATGCCGCAGAGTTTGTAGATTGCGGTTTCCACGGGACGCAGTACACGGTACAGCCAGGTGCGTTCACCGGCGAAGACCTTGGCCATGAAGGCCCCTAACGGTTTGGCCAGCGCAATTACGACTGCGATGAAGAGAAGAATCTGGAAAATTCCATTTGCGGTCATCAGAATCGCTCCGGGCGGAGCAGCGCATAGAAGAGGTACCCTGCGAGCGCCACCGCCACCACCAGTGAAATCACGTATTCGAGTGTCATAGCTTTTCGCATCCTTTGACAAATGCCCAGCTCACGGCGAAAAACGCTACCGTCATCAAAACAAACAACACGTCAAGCATTGGTTTCTTCCTTTTCGATGTGCAGTAAAGCCACCTTGTGGCCGTCAGAGACCAGCATACGCGCCAGGCACTCTTCGCTGGTGCGCCAGAAATGGCGGCGGGTGCCCAGGAGCACGGTGGATTCCCGCCGTAGCGCGTAGCGGAAGCCTTCCTCGCGGCTGCGCGCCAGAACCACTAGCGGGTCCACCGGCAGCGGGCATTCGGCGGCCAGTTCGGTGAGCCGGTCCACCAGGAAAGCGTGGGTGGCTGTTTGGCAGCGGAAATCGGCCGGGAACGGCACGGCGTGGACGGCCACGAGAGAAATGCGCGCCTGCAAGCCCGCGGTGAGCGCCACCGCCTTGCGCAATAGCGCGCGCGTCAGGCAGGGGTCCGTGAACGGCACCACCAGTTCCAGTTCGCCGCTGAAGGCGTCCGTGCCGAGTTGGCCGGGGTCAATCCGAAGTTCGCCGCGACTCTGCATGTTCCTCACCAGCATTCAGGGTAGAAGTGAGGGCATAAGGAAGTCGTAAAGAAAGGATCAGGATTGAATAAGCCCAAAGCGCGGCTTCCGGCGGCCGTCCGAGCGGATCTCGGCGCGTGTTGTCCGCACGGATCTGGGAGAAGAACTGGCAGCGCCGCGGCGCGCCAAGTCTACCAGCCTCCCTCCTTGCCTCCAAACCACCATATGACTCCAAGAGTGGCAGTATTCTGCTCCTTTTTCAGAGTCCCGAGCGTGTCAGTCAGGAAGTACGGATGGTTGGAAGCGTCGCGGCGCCATTCTGCCCGCACCAGGAACCCGTCCGGGAGCTTTTGTTCGAAGGTAAATGTGTTTTCCTTGATCGCCTGCGTCGTCCCGGTAAAGAGGCCGCCGCGGTCAGACAGATACTCGGTCCTCGCGGCGATGGCGAACTTCGGGGTGAGCTGATAACGGGCGTAGGCGGCTCCCCCACTTGTGTGGGACGGAGGGGAAGTTGTCAGGAGCCGCTGGATTACGTAATCGCCTTCCAAGGCGAAGGTGAGCTTGGATGACGCCAGCCAGGTTACGTAGCTGTCGAAGATGTGTAGTTTCCCGCTAGGCGCATTCGGGATCGGCTCGAACGGTATTCCTTGTGCGGTGGGCAGACTCGCAGTCGAATTCGGCAGAAACTGTACATCAGGGTGCTCTTGCCCCAGATAATAGTTCAGCGTCCAGGCCACGTTCTTGTGGGGCGCGACGTTGAATCCGAACATCTGATCCTTGAAGCCATTGAAGGGCTCCGTCTGTTGAGTGCCATTCGTGATCCAATAGTTTAGAGCGATCTTGTCATTGAGCTTGTAGTTCAAGCGTGCGCCCATATGATAGAACGGCAGGAAGTTAAACCAATACGAGCGAGAGTAGTTCATCTGATCTTTCGTGTAGTTGCCCTCAAGTCCTAGAGAACTGGCCCATTTTCCAAAGTCCACGGTAAGTCCCGAGCCAACTGGAACGACGTACGTGCCATAGGCCTGGAAGATCGCGCGATAGACATCCGGATGTGGTTCGTTGGAAGCACTTCCCTGGAGCGTGGCTGTCGCCTGTCCATACTGTAGGTCAAGGCGGAGGCCGAACCGCTTGCCGTGCGCCGGATCGGCGGCGTTCTCCAGAACTAAGTCCGTCTGATTCAGACTGAATGCGTTGCTGCTCACATCATAGGCGCGAAGGAGATTTACACGTCCGATGGGATTGTTGAAGTTGAAGCCGTAGTAACCGTCGAACAGGAAATTGACGGTCGTACCGCCGAGGAGACTGCTTCCACTCCGAGATGCGCTGGGCGTCGATGAACTTTGAGATGCGGGCGATTGCTCCGGCGCAGCCGGACTGGGGTTGGACACAGCGGGCTGGCTCGATACGCGGGAAGTTCCTTCGAGTTCGTCGACTCGCGCCAGAAGCTTTTGAACTAGAGCGGAGAGTTCGGTTACGCGCCGGCTCAACTCAGCGGAGCTTTCATCCGTCTTTTGCTGAGCAAGAACAACCCAGGGCGTGAGTGACACCAATAGAGAAATCGCAATTGTGTTTTTCGATACACGACAAATGTTTTTGGTAAAGTCGCCAAACATGACTGTGGCCTCCTGGACCGTGTTCAGTTCACCGCTAAATGCGATCGTACCGAGTTGGCCGGGGTCAATCCGACGTTCGCCGCGACCTTGCATGCTACCTGCACTCAGGGTAGAGGTAAGCGCGTATGGAAGTCGTAAAGAAGAGATCAGGATTAAATAAGCGGAAATGGGGCGTCGCGATGGCGTTTGCCATCTCATGGGACTTTCTTTCTTTGAAGGCGCGAGGGCGATCCGCTACACTTCAAGGGATAGTCCCGTGACCAAGAGCCTGCCGTTGATGATTCGCCACGCTATGTATAGCCTGCGTGGCGGTTTCTTGATTCGCCCGCTGACCATAGCGCTGACGCTGGGTTGCGCGGGCGCATCGCTGTCGTGGTTGGAAGAGGAGTTTCCGGCCGCCAGCGCCTGGGTGCCCACGGTCCTATTCCCCTCGCACGCCGACCCGCAAGTGGCCCAAGTCATTCTGGCGGGCATCGCCGCGTCCATGATGACGGTGGTGTCGATCGTGTTCGCCATCCTGCTGATGACGCTCACCCTGGCATCGATGCAGTTCTCCCCGCGGATCATCGTCAGCTTCTCCAGGGACCGGGTGACTCAATGGACGCTTGGTATCTTCCTCGGAACCTTCTCATACTGCATGGCGGCGCTGCCGACGGCGCGCTCGCTGCCTCACCCCTTCGCGCCAGTGGCTACCGTTTTGGGCGCGATGGTGCTGGCGCTGGTCTGCGTCGGTTTGCTGCTTTTTTTCATTCACCACATCTCGCAGGCCATCAGTGTCAATCACATCGTCGACAGAATCGCGGAAGAAACGGAAGCCATGATCGATGCGATGATGCCCTTGCCGCGCCGGCTCAACCGCCTGAAGGATGCTGAACCGCTCAGACCCAACCCAAGTGAGGTGGCCTTCTTGAGCGATGCTTCCGGCTACATCCGCTTCATCGATACGCGACGCCTGGTCGCCGTTGCGAAGCACTACCACGTCAGCATCCGCGTGCTGCGGCGGGTCGGCCACTTCGTTCCGGCGGGAATCCCGCTGCTGATGGTGTCAAAGGGGAACCGCCTGCCTCCAGAAGGAAGCGCCGAGATGCTCGCGGCGTTCGACTTCGGCCCGACCAGAACGTTGCAGCAGGATGTGGAGTTTGGCGTCCTGCAGATTGTGGATATTGCGTTGAAGGCGATCTCGCCCGCCGTCAACGACCCCACCACCGCCATC
>PLDO01000711.1 GCA_003136215.1 Bryobacterales bacterium | reverse complement strand
CGCGCGCATCCGGCAAGCCAACGGACACTACCTTACGGGACTCGGATACCTCGGCCTCAACGATGCGCCGAAGGCCCGGGCCGAACTCGGCGAAGCGGTACAAGCCAGCCCGGATCTGCTGGGCGCGCGAACCGCTCTGGCAACGTTGAAGTAGAATCCTGGCGTGGGGAGGCGGAGTCCGAGCTGGCGCTCGGATAGACAGGCCGGGANNGCCGGGAGGCCTGTCCTACTGGGACGTTGCGGCGGCCGGGGCTTCTCGGACTTTCGCCGTGCGTATCCGGCCGCCAGTGATTTGGTTGGAATCTACGAAGACGCAGGAACAAGGCTTAAGTACGTCCTGAGGCGCGACTCCACGTCACCATTCCGCTACCGAGCCGTCCTCGTGAAACACGCGCGCCATGGGGCGCGTGCCGCCGAACGGATACCTGGCAAGACTCGACTCGGATAGTTCGAAGCCCAAGCCGGGTTTCTGCGAAAGCGGGAAGCGCCCGCCCACCATGCGCATGGCGGGGAATCCGAGCCACTCTTCCCACACCTTGTCCGCCGCGCCCGGCTGGATCTGCCCGCAGATCTCCTGCACCACGAAGTTGGGCATGGCCGCGTTCACGTGCAGCGTGGCGAGACCGCCGATGGGCCCTTCGCAGGCATGCGGCGCCATCGAGATCCCCGACACCGCCGCCATTTGCGCTACCTTCCAAAGCCCCGTGACGCCGCCCACGTGGTTGATGTCGGGCTGCAAAATATCGACCACTCCCATCTCGATGAGTTCGCGGCAGCCGTAACTGGCCACCAGCCGCTCGCCGGTGGCGACCGGCGTGGTGGAGCGGCGCGCGATCTTCGCCATCGCCCGCACGTTCTCCGGCGGGCAGGGCTCTTCGATGAACAGCAGGTTCAGGGGCTCCACTTCCTTCACCAGGATCGACGCCACGCTCGGGCTGGTCTTGGCGTGGAAGTCCACCGCGATGTCGATATCCGGCCCGAGCGCCTCGCGCAGCACCTGCATCGATTTCACCGCCGCCTCGATCTTCCCGCGCGTCTCGATCCACTCGTAGTAGCCGGGCAATCCGGTCTTGAAGCAGGACACGCCCTGCTCGATCGCGGTGGCGCGCAGCTTCGCCAGCCCCTCCGGCGTGCGCACCCCGTCGGCGTGATAGTAGCCCCGCACGCCGCGCGGGTCCAGCGGACCGCCCAGCAGCCGGTACACGGGCATTCCCAGCGCCTTGCCGCGAATGTCCCACAGCGCCTGGTCGATCGCCGAAATCGCCGACCCCATCACCGGTCCGGCGCGATAGAAGCTGTGCACGTACATCGATTGCCAGGTGTGTTCCACCTGCATCGGATCGCTGCCCACCACGAAGTCGCGGAAGTCTTCAATGCACGCCATGGCCGCGCCGGCTTTGCCCTCCAGCGTACCCTCGCCCCAACCCACCAGCCCCTGGTTGGTCTCCAGTTTGACGAATACGTACGGCCGGTCGGAGGTAGGCGTCAGCGACACGCCGAAGACCTTCATTCCGGTGACCTTCAGGTCCGATTGCAGTTGGTCGAAGGCGCCGCCGGCGACGGCCGCCTGGGGCGCGAAGGAGCAGGCGCAATCGGCCGCCACGCCGCGCCGCGCGGCGGTCTTCGCCGCATTCTCCGCGAACGCCAGGCCGGCGCCGCCGAACGCGAGAAAGTTCCTACGCCGCATGGTATTTCTCCAGTGCCGCCTGGTTCACCTCGATGCCCAGACCGGGGCCTCGCGGAAGGTCCAGAAAACCATCGCGCGCCGTCTCCAGTCCGGTGGAGACAATCGCGGCGCGCATCTCGCGGTCGGTGGCAGCCTCGGGACGCGGCACGTGCTGGATGAAAAAATTCGGCACGCTGGCGGCCAGGTGTAACGCCGCCGCTGTGGCCACGGGACCGCCGTCGTGGTGCGGTGCGATCGCTACGTAATAGGTCTCCGCCAGAACTGCGATGCGGCGCGCGCCGCTGATCCCGTGCACCGAGATGTCCGGCCGCACGATGTCCACCAGCCCTTCGCGCAGCAGTGCCTGAAAAACCCCGGGGTCGGCGACGCCGCGCCCGAATCCGAGCGGCGTCACTGTCTCCGCCGATATCTTGCGCACCACTTCAAGATTGGAAACAGAGCACGGTTCGTCGAACCACAGCGGATGGCTGCTTTCGATCGCGGCCGCGACACTCGCCGCGTCTCCCGGCGTCAGCCGGCCGTGGGCGTCCAGCACGAAGTCCCGATCGTCCCCCAGCGCCTTCACCAGTGCCTGCACCTGGTTCTGATAAGCGTTGCCCTGATTCCGCGCGGCCGGCGGCGGCACACGCACAGCCACCGCACGGAAACCCGGCGCCGCAGCCGAATCCGTGAACGCCCGGATTTTGTGCCGCGTGGGCCCTCCCAGCACCCGGTAGACCGGCGCTCGGCATGCCTTCCCGAGTATGTCGAGCATCGCCATATCGAGAGCGCCGGCCAAAGAAGCGGCTCCGTCGAGGGCGGCGTACAGCGTGGCCGGTCTGCCGGTCCACGCTTTCTCGAGCGCCGCCGCATCCTGCTCCGAGGCCTGCGCGCACTCGCCCCATCCGGTCAACCCGGAACGCGTCTTCACCCTCAGCACCGCGTATCGATTGCCCGATACCGGTTCGCGGACCGGAAACCAACGCAGCTCCGCGATGGCGTGTTCATCACTCCGCGGCGCCGCGGCGGCAGCCTGCGGCACAAACCCGCCGGTGAGCCGTGCCCTGCGCCTCGCAATTGCGGCATTCGTGGCCATTTTTCCTCAATCACAGTATCACGAACCCATCCGGCCTGTGTCCCCAAATTCAGAGATCCCGATGGATTCCTGGTTCAAGTGAATGCATCCGATTATGAGGGTCGCGCAGGCAGCTAGTCAAACTTGAAGGTGCACCAAGCCCCGCTGGGTAGTAGGCTAAAAGTTGGCGGTAAAACGGGGAGAACCGATGAACGTTCTGGTGCTCAATGCGGGCAGTTCCAGTTTGAA
>PLDO01000105.1 GCA_003136215.1 Bryobacterales bacterium | reverse complement strand
CGCATCGGCGGCGATGAAGAGGTGGAAGTTTTTCTTCACGCCGACCCGCGCAAAATCACGCTGGAAGATCTGGGGCTGAGCGAAGACGACCTGGCGCAGATGGACGAGCGGCAAAATCCGGCCGACTCGTTCGATTTCGATGGCGTCACCTGGATGTACCGGCTGAGCCGCGAAGTACAAGCCTGGCGCGACAACCAGCCGGCGCCCACCGGATTCTACTACTGGGAGTTTTTCACCCAGGACGGAAAGCGCCTGCTGGGAATCAAAAAGGCTGAAGGCGAACCGTTCACAGTCACGCTGTCCACGGGGATCAACGCGGGAGACGTAACGGTCTACCGCAAGACGTAGTTCGCAGGCGAAACCGCCNNGCCAACGCCCGCTTGCGGGCGCGTTTTGGAAGCAGGTAACTTCTATGACTAAGTCGTCCTTGCGCGTCCTGGCGGTGCTGTTGACCGTCGGCATCATCATTGTCCTTTTCGCCGGCCTCGATAGCCTGCCCGGCGCGGTCAAGACCCAGATCGCGGCGGAACGAAAGGCATTCACCGCGGCCCAGTCGCAGCTCCAATCGGCACAGGCCGAAGTCTCGCGCAATCTCGCCGGCGAGAGCGATCTCTTCCGTGCCCTGCCCTCGGCGCGCGAGTATCCGGACCGCCTCGCCCGGGCCGCCAGTTCTCTTGCCGCCGCCGGCCAGTCCATCGCCGCGCTGGACCAGTTGGAAAAACAGAACCGGCGAAGCGACCGGACCCGCGCCGAAACTCTCCTGGCGCAGGAAAAGCAAGTGCGCGCAGCGGCCGTCGCCGATGCCGAAAGCGTGCGCGCCGACGCCGCTCACTGGGTGGACCTGAAGCAGCATCTGCCGCGGGAAGTCCAGGACATGGAGCGCGATTATAAGGCAATCCATGCGGTCGACCTGACGGCAGCGGCGGCGGCGGCACAGAAGGCCGAGGCCGATTGGCCGGAGAAGAAGACCGATCTGGAGTCGCGCCTGGCCGTGGCGCGCGGCATTCAGACGCACAGCGAGGAACTCTGGCAGTCCACCACGGAGTCGCGCCGCGCCGCGGCCGCCAACGATCCGGCCAAGGTGGATTTCGGCACCCTGTTCGCCGCCGCGGACACGCTCAAGACCGGCGCGGCGGACTTGCCCCGGCAAACTCAGCAACTGAAGACGCTGAGCGGGCAGCTGTACGTGTCCTGGGACAAGGTCCTGGTGGATATGGAGACCCGCGGCACGGGCACCGCGCGCCAGTATGACCAGAAGATCAAGACGGTGAGCACCACCGTCGCCGACGCCACCGGCAAGGGCGGCGCCGCCACCAGCGACGAAAAATGGGTGGACGTTTCGAAAGCGCAATACCAGGCAATGGAGAAGGACCTGGGGATGGCCGTCGAACACAAGCCCGCCGGAAAGTACGACACCGAGAGCGAGCGCGTGGCGCAGCCGGCCGGCTTCGCCTACATGGCCCCGCCCGGACAGAGCAACCAGTACGGCCGCTGGGAGCAGAACAACGGGACCAGCTTCTGGGTCTTCTACGGCCAGTACGCGCTCATGCGCGACCTGCTCTTCAATCACAGCTACCGTCCCCTGGACTACCGCGAGTATCACGATTACTACACCTACCGGCAGCGCAACGAGACCTACTACGGTCGCGATAGCGCGACTCAGGCGCCCAAATACGGCACCGCCGGCACCGCCACGCAGGAGCACTATTCCGGCAGCACGTTCGCCAAGAGCGGCGGCTTCAACGACTCCAAGTACGCCAGCAAACCGGGCGGATATCGCGATTCGAAGTTCGCCACGCCGGGAGCCAGGGACCCCAATGCGGATCACAGCCCGCGGAAGTTCGGCAGCGGCAGCAGTCCCAACGCCGCGCCGCCCCCTTCGCGCTCCTACCGGCCCGCTCCCACGCCGTATCGCCCGTCCATGCCGCGCAGTCCGGGGCGGAGCTTCGGGCGCAGAAGATAGCGTATAGTGGACAATCATGAAGATGAGAGTCCACTCCGCACTCGTTCTGGGAATCCTGCTTGCCTCCGCCGTTCTGCGCGCGGGGGGCGGCACGCCGTCTAAAGCGCTGCTGGTACTTTCCAAGACCGACCGCACGCTCTCGATAGTGGATCCCGTGAGCCTGACCGTGATCGCGAGTATGCCGTCCGGGCCCGATCCGCACGAAGTGGTCGCCTCCGCCGACGGCAAGTTTGCCTACATCTCCAACTACGGCGGCGGCGTGTACAACACCATCACGGTGGTCGATCTGGTGGAGCAGAAGACGTTGCCCGCGGTGGATTTGGGCCCGCTGAGGGGACCTCACGGTCTGGTTTTCGCCGGCGGCAAGGTCTGGTTCACGGCGGAAGCCGCCAAGGTGATCGGCAGCTACGATCCGGCGGCGAAGAAGATCGATTGGGTGCTCGGCACCGGGCAGAATCGCACCCACATGATTTATGTTTCAGAAGATCTGAAACGAATCGTGACGTCGAATGTCAGTTCCGCCACCATGACTATCATCGAAAAGAGCGCGGGCGGCGGGCGGGGAGGCGGTCCCGGTCGCGGTCCCGGCGGCCCGCCGCAAGTGGACTGGGACGAGACGGTGGTCGCGGTCGGCCGGGGCGCCGAGGGTTTCGACGTCTCGCCCGATGGCAAGGAACTCTGGGCGGCGAATGCGCAGGACGGCACTATCTCCATTCTCGACTTCGCCGGCAAGAAGGTCGTTCAGACGCTGGCCGCCGACGTGACAAGCGCCAACCGCCTGAAGTTCACGCCCGATGGCAAGCGGGTGTTCGTCTCGACGCTCAACGGCCCGGACGTCTCCATCTTCGACGCCGCCACGCGAGCCCTGGTAAAGCGAGTGAAAGTGGGGCGCGGCGCCGCCGGAATTCTGATGCAGCCGGACGGCTCGGTGGCGTATGTGGCTTGCACGCCCGACGACTACGTCGCCATCATCAGTCTGCAATCGCTCGAAGTCACGCGTCACATCCCCGCCGCTTTCAAACAGCCCGACGGCCTGGCCTGGGCCGCCAGGTAGGACAGACCATCGCTTTTTGTGGTCTGTCTGCTTGACCTGGAATTTTCCCCTTGACATCAATCGCAATTTGCAATAAAGTAATTACAGATTGCGATATGACGCTCGGTGAAAAGCTTCGATACCTCCGGGAAGTGGAGGGCACCATCCGCGGCCTCGACCGCGAATTGTCGCAGGTGGAGCTGGCTCGCATGGTGGAAAAGGAACTCGGAAAATCCATCAGCCAGAGTTATCTCTCGCAGATCGAGAGCGGCTCCCGCCCGCACCTGACCAACTCCACGCGCATGCTGCTGGCGCGCTTTTTCAAGGTGCATCCCGGATACCTGGTGGACGATCCCGAGGGGTTTTCGAACGAGTTGGTGAGCGACCTGGGCGCACCCGAAGATAAACTCGATTTGTGGCTGATCGGCGGCGCCGAGCGCTTTACCCGCGATGTGGATCTGCATCACGCGCTGCTGACCGCCGCCAAGCATAAGGATTCGCGAATGTGCCTGATTCTGTTGGGAACGATTCTGGAAAACCCCGGGCTGGCGGAGCGCCTGATGGAAGTCCTCAAGGCGCCGCCCTCCACGCCAGCGCCTAAACCGAGGAGGCGTTGATGACCTGGTCTACTTTTTATCTCATCTGTTTCCTGGTGGGGTTCGGCATGAGCGCGTTGTCGCTCCTGTCCGGCAGCGTTCACCTGCACATGCCCCACCTGCATTTCGATCACGGGGTGCATCTGGGGCACGGCCATGGCGGGCAGAGCGGCGCGTCGTGGTTCAATCTCGGCACCATGGCGGCGTTTCTGGCGTGGTTCGGCGGCACCGGCTACCTGCTGGAGCATTACTACGGGGTGTGGTTCGTGGTGGCGCTGGCCGTGGCCACGCTGAGCGGCCTGGGCGGCGCCAGCGTGGTGTTCTGGTTCCTCGCCAAGGTGCTGATGCGCCACGAGGAACCGCTGGACCCGGCCGACTACGACATGGTCGGCGTGCTGGGGAAACTGAGCATGCCCATCCGCGCCGGCGGTACCGGAGAACTGATTTACGTACAGGGTGGCACGCGCCGCGTTTCCGGCGCGCGTGCCGAATCGGGCGCCGCCATCGCCAAGGGCGTCGAGGTCGTAGTCACCCGCTACGAAAAAGGGATCGCGTACGTCCGCGCGTGGGATGAACTCTCGGGCGACGTGGAGCAACAGGCCTAATTAGGAGAGATGCAGGCTATGGACAACCAGGTGTTTGTCATTGCGGCGCTGATGGTTTTGGCGCTCATGTTTCTGATGATGATGTTCGCCAAGCTGTTCCGCAAGGCGGGGCCGCACGAGGCCATCATTGTTTACGGGTTCCGCGGCACGCGCGTCGTCAAGGGCCGCGGCACGGTGATCTTTCCCATGGTGGAAAGCGCCCGCGGGCTGTCGTTGGAGCTGATGAGCTTCGACGTGGCGCCGAAGCAGGACCTCTACACGCGGCAGGGCGTGGCGGTTACCGTGGAAGCCGTGGCGCAGATCAAAGTGAAGAGCGATCCGGAGTCCATTCTTACGGCTGCCGAACAGTTCCTCACCAAGTCGCCCGAGGAACGCGAAGGGCTGATCCGCCTCGTCATGGAAGGCCATTTGCGCGGCATCATCGGGCAGTTGACGGTGGAAGAGATCGTCAAACAGCCCGAAATGGTGGGCGAGCGCATGCGCGGCACCTGCGCCGACGACATGAACAAGATGGGCCTGGAGGTGATTTCGTTCACCATTAAGGAAGTCCGCGACAAGAACGATTACATCACTAATATGGGCCGGCCGGATGTAGCGCGCATCAAGTGCGACGCCGACGTGGCCACCGCCGAAGCCGAGCGCGACACCACCATCAAGCGCGCCGCCGCCTCGCGCGAATCCGCCATCGCCAAGAC
>PLDO01000354.1 GCA_003136215.1 Bryobacterales bacterium | reverse complement strand
CGAGCAGACCGCCGACGAGTGGGGCATCCTGCTGCACAACCTTTTTTCGCCCGCCGGCCTGGAGATCTCCAAGGTGGACGGCATGATTATCTCCAGCGTGGTGCCACCTATCGATTCCACGCTGGCCTTCATGGCCGAGCGCTACTTCCACACCAAAGCGCTATTCGTGGGAGCGCGCACGGATCTCGGCATCTCAATCAAGTACGACAATCCTTACGAGGTAGGCGCCGACCGCCTGGTGAACGGCGTCGCCGGCTTCTATAAATACGGCGGGCCGTGCGTCATTGTCGATCTCGGCACGACCATCAACTTCGACGTGATCTCGCGCGAGGGTGAATACCTGGGCGGCGCCATCGCGGTGGGCATCGGCATCGCCATCGACGCGCTGTTCAGCAAGACCGCGCGCCTCCCGATGGTGGATTTTCGCCCGCCCAAGGACGTGGTCGGCACCAACACGGTGGCCAGCATGCGCTCGGGTCTGTACTATGGCGCGATCGGAATGATCGACGGAATTCTCGAGCGCATCATCGAGAAGATGGGGCCGGACACCAAAACCGTCGCCACCGGAGGCCAGGCTCACATGATCGTCAGCGGGTCGCGCTTTCTCAAAACGGTGGATGAGCACCTGACGCTGGAGGGCCTGGCGATGATCTGGGAGCGTAATCACCGCGCGTGAACTACTTCAACTATTTCACGGAAGTGGAGGAACATTTTCAGCGCGCGCGGGGCACCAGCTTGTTTCTGCTTTCGCCGCTCGATTGGGCGCTGCTGGAAAGCTGGAAGAACTCCGGAGTACCGCTCGAAGCCGTGCTGCGCGGCATCGACGAAGCTTTCGAAAAATGGCGCAGCCGCAAAGTGAAGACCCAGATGGTGAACTCGCTGGCCTTCTGCGCGCAGGCGGTACTCACCGAAGCGCAGATCATGACCGAGGCCGCGCCGCAACGCGCGCGGCAGGAGACGGCCCCGCCGTTCACGCTCGACGAACTGCGCACGTACCTGGAACGCAATGCGGCAGCGCTTCCGGCCGGGTACGAAGAGATCGCCGCGTCACTGGGCAGGCTGGCTGGCGGCGTGGAACAGCATTTCGCCGACCTGGAGGCGTTAGAGCAACGCCTGACCGTACTCGAAGAAAAGATGGTGGCCGCCGCGCGCACGCGCCAGACCGAAGAGGAGATGCTGCAATCGCGCCAGGAACTGGACCGGCAGTTGCGGCCTTACCGCGGCAAGATGACGGCCGATCAACTGTCGATGCTGGAGAAACAATACCTGGAGCGGCATCTGCTGGAAAAGGCGGGGCTGCCCAGGCTGAGCTTATTCTATATGCGGTAGTGGGACAGGCCTCCTGGCCGGTCAGACGGATTGACAGAGGGACAGGCCAGGAGGCCTGTCCCACCTTACTTGCGAGTGAAGATCGTAAGATCGATAGCGTTGGCCATGGCCTCATAGCCGGCGTTGTTGGGGTGCAGGTGGTCGCCGGGATCGAACTCCGGGCGCAGGCGTTTGGGATTGGCGGGATCGCGCGTGGCCGCCTCGAAATCCACCACGGCGTCGAACGCGCCGGAAGTGCGGATCCACGAATTCAACGCCACGCGGATGGCTTCGCCATTCTCCCGGGAATATCCGGCTCCTTCGTATGGCGTCAGGGTGCAGCCGATCACCTGGACCCCATGGGCGTGCGCCTGCTCGATGAACTGTTTGTAGGCGCCGATGATTTCCTCTGCGGTAACCGCCTCCGCCGGGACGCTGGCCTCGCGCCCGATGTCGTTGATGCCTTCCATCAACGTCACCCACTTGACCCCCGGCTGGCTGAACACATCGCGATCCAAACGCGCCAGGGCGCTCGCGCCGCTGCCGTCGCGCAGCACGCGATTGCCGCCGATCCCCAGGTTGGCCACGCCGATGTGCGCCGTCTGCTTGTTGGCCGCGAGGCGCGCCGCCAGCAGGGTCGGCCAACTGTGATTGGTTTCGTTGGTGGAGCGCGCGCCGTCGGTGATGGAGTCGCCGAAGGTGACCAGGACCGCGGCGCCGGCGCCCGCCGCCACATCGACGCCGGCCAGCCAGTAATAGGACTGCGTCGTGACGGGTTCGGGAATCTCCGCCTGCGCGGTCAGGTCCCCTTCTTTCGAGATGTAGGTGTTGTGCAGGGCGGTTGCGTGGGCGGTGGGAGGGCCGGTCTCGCCAGGGAAGTATAGGCTTACGGCGACCTCCGTGACCGGCGGCACGCTGAGTTCCACCGGATCGCTGAACAGCACTACGCCCGGAAAGACCGTGCATCCGGGCTTGCCGTTGAAACTCAGGCTGCGATCGGAACCGGGCACGATGGCCGACTCTTTCGCGCGGATGGCGAGATGGGCCGCGCCGACGACCACTGGTGTACCGCCGAATGCGTTGGTGAGGCGAATGCGCAGACGCGTCCCGGCGATGCTGGTCCGCACGATCATGCGGACCGTCTGATTGCTGAGGCCACGCGCGTCGACGGCCTGCGTGGTGGTGGCGGGGCCGGAGGGCTCCGCCGCCGTGGAGGGCGGCGTGGCGGGCGGTCTGGCCGGAGCCACCCGGACGAGATTCTGTGCCGTGGCCCAGGTGGCCACCCAGCGTTCCTGGTCTTTGGCGATCAGGCCGAAGCTGCCCAGTTGGGCCAACACGAGAACGGGAATCCAGCGCAGCGTCACGGTTCACTTCCTCCGCAGAAATTATAGCTGGTGGCAGGGACAGGCCGGGAGGCCTGTCCTACTGTTATACTCAACATTCTAAATATGGCGAATCCGAAATATGCGGCCTCCGACAAGCCGGTACCGGTATCCGAACTGGTGGACACGCTGCGTGACGGCACCAAGGTGAAACTGCGTACTCCGCGCATGCGCGCCTGCAACGAGAAGGACGCCAAGGAAAAACTCTGCGCGGGCCATCTCAAGCGCTGGTATTTCTTCGGCGACGAAGTGAAGGAGAGGTTCGGGGCGGACGTGGAAATCTACCGCTGCGAGCACTGCAAGACTCTCTACCTGCCGAACCCGGAAGAAGAGCCGCGCACTGGCACGTTAAGTTTCTGAGCCCGCAAAAAAGAAAAACCGCATCGGTTCAACCCCAAGACGTCCGGGATTGAATTCGATGCGGCTCGCCCAGGTTGGGCTGGGATCCGGCGTCGGGCTATCTGGAACAAAACAAAAGCTTGTCGATTCCTGGTCAGGTCCGCGTCCTATTTTTCCTCACCAGAAACGCCAGACAACTACCGAAACCCGTGAGACCCCGGAGAGATTGTATGAAACCGTGCGGCAAAAAAACCCCTCTGCGATAACCAACAGAGAAAGAATGGTGAGCTAAAACTCTTGCAAACATCGGCTCCCGCAAGCACGCTGTCTTCTTCGGCCCACTCTTCTTCCATCCGCCTGTTAAAGCAGAGGGCAGGTTTGAAAGTACTTCGCCAATTCACCACTACAAATAGCAATCGGACACCCATCTGTCAATCGGTTTAACTCACTTTGCTGTCAATATTTTGTGCAAATCGATATGTGCAGTTTTGTGCCCCGGATGGGCTGCGACCGTGTCGTTATGACACAATCAGAGTTGATGAGGGCCAAAATCGGGCTGGTTGCCGCGTTCTGCTGGATTTGCGCGACGCTGGCCGCCCAGACGTCCGACGACCCGGTGGCGGTTTTTACGGAGCATCCGCGCCTCTTTCTGCGCCCGCAGCGCATTCGGCTACTGAAGCGGGAACGCGAACGTGCTTCGCCGCGCTGGCAGCAGTTGGAGACGCTGGTGCAGGGAGGCGCGCCGATGCCGGAGAGCGGTTTTGCGTGGGCGCTCTACTTTCAGGTCACGGCAAACCCGGAATTCGGCCGAAAGGCGATTGTCTGGGCGCTCTCGCCGGCCGCCGATCTGCGCCAGCAGGCGCTGGTCTTCGATTGGTGCCAGGACCTGCTTAGCGAAGCGCAGCGCCGCGACCTCACCGCCCGCCTCGCCAAAGGCATCGCCGACGCCGCCGATCCGGCCATTGCCGCCGTACGCTCCAGAACCCTCGCCGCCATCGCCCTCTACGACCATCTGCCCGCGGCTCCGCAGCGGGCACTCGACGCCACCGTCCATCAGTGGTGGGAGGGCCGCATGGTGCCCGCGCTCCTTGGCGGCAAGAGCGTGGTGGCCCGCGACGATGCCTACGCGCTCTGGGAGATTCTCCACGCCGTACGCGACAACGCCAACCTGGATCTGCGGGAAAGCGTACCCGGCTTCTTCAAGGAATTCCCGATCGAGCACCTGCTCAGCCACTATCCGGCCACCTACGCTGCGGCGGAAAACCAGTACCGTATCGGCATCACCAGAAAGGCCGGCGAACCGGATTTGCGGGCCGCGGCGTTATCGCGCGCGGTGGAACTGGCCATGGTGGCGCTGGACGTCAACGCCGCCGAAAGCCAGGTGCTGCAGGGGTGGCTGATGCACGATCACTTTATGCTGCGCGGCACCTACGGGGCGCCCTATGAGTTTCTGTGGGCAAACCCGTACCAACCGGGGCTGAGCTACTATCACGTGCCCCTGATCTATCACAATGCGGATTTCGGCAAGCTCTTCGTGCGCTCCAGTTGGGACGAGGATGCGGAGTGGTTCGGCTACTTCGACGGGGTGATGCAGATGTTCTCGCAGGGGCACCTCACGCCGCTCAGCGCGCAGCCGAATGCGCCGCCGATCTCGCTCAAGGAGGCGGTGATCTGCTTCGCGCAGCAGGCGCGCAAATTCCGCCTGACGCTGGACGAAGAGGACGCCGTGTTCATCCTCGGCCTGCGGCCCGTACGCTCCTACCAGGTAGAGATCGACGACGAAGAGGTTTTCGAGGCCGGCACCGACCGCGGCGGGATCCTGGAACTGGACATGCCGCGCGGCAAGCCCGTAGGCGTGAGGATCAAGGAAGTGGGGCCGGTGACGCCCGGCGCAAACTAGGCCGGCGTTGACAGACGACAAAAGGCGATCGTCTGTCCTACTTAATTAGTAGGCCCAGCGCCAGAGACTGGCGCCCACCGTGTACCCCGCGCCGACCGCCGCGAACATCACGATGTCGCCTTTTTTCAGGCGCCCTTCCGCTATGGCATCCCGGGTTGCCAGGGGCAGGGTGCCGGCCGTCGTATTGCCGTAGCGTTCGATATTGATCATGACGCGTTCCGGCGCGATTCCCAGCCGGTCGCCCGCCGCCTTGATGATGCGAATGTTGGCCTGGTGAGGAATCATGATGCCCACGTCGTCCACGGTCAGGCCATTGCGCTCCAGCAAATCGCGGCAGACTTCGTGCATTTTGCGCGACGCGTACTTAAACACCTGGGAGCCTTCCTGGTGCACGAAGTGCAGCTTGCGGTCCACGGTTTCATGGGATGCCGGCTGCCGGCTGCCACCCGCCGGCATCTTCAGGAAGTCGCCGCCGGAGCCGTCGATCTCGCCCAAGAAGTCGATGAAGCCGGAGCCGTCGTCTCCTTCAGACGCGGGCTCGATCAGCATGGCGCCCGCACCATCGCCGAACAACACGCAGGTGGCGCGGTCGGTGTAATCGATAATCCGGCTCATGGTGTCGGAGCCGATGACAAGCACCTTCTTGTGCGTGCCGGCCATCACCAGGTTGGCGCCGACGGTGAGGCCGTACAAGAACCCGGAACAGGCCGCGATCAGGTCGAAACCCCAGGCGCCTTTGGCTCCGATGCTGTTCTGCACCAGGCATGCGGTGGAAGGGAAAAAGTGGTCCGGCGTAACCGTGCAGACGATGAGCGCGTTGATCTCCGTCGCGTCGATTCCGCGTTGCCGCAGCGCGCACCGCGCGGCCTCTATCGCCATGTCGGAAGTAGCCATCTCCGGGGCGGCAATGTGGCGCTCGCGGATGCCGGTGCGCTCGACGATCCACTCGTCGGAGGTGTCGACGAGGCGCGCGAGCTCGTCGTTCGTAACGATCCGGTCCGGCACCCTGCTGCCGAGCCCCGTGATCGATACCGGCCTGCCCGCTGCCGCGGTCCCGATCATTCGCCGACGAAGACGGTGAGAAAGGCCTGCGCAGCAAGCTCGTCACCGACGAGCGCGCGCCCTTCCCCCTTTGCGATCGGGCCACGCACGCGCGTGAACTCGCAGATGAGCGTGAGCACGTCTCCCGGCTCGACGATGCGCTTGAACCGGCAGTCGTCGATGCCCGCGAAGAACGGAACCTTGCCGCGGTTCTCCTCGGCAGCAAGGACGGCGACTGCGCCGGCCTGCGCGATCGCCTCTGCGCCCGTCGCGGTCTCGTGCTCGTACCGGAGCTCGCCGCCGTTCTGCTGCTGCTGTTGCTGCGCGAGCTCGACTGCGTCGGCGGGCGCGAGCTCTGCGTGGAAA
>PLDO01000719.1 GCA_003136215.1 Bryobacterales bacterium | reverse complement strand
TGGCATTGTGACGAGTGTCTCCTGATAGTTTTGAGGGGTACTAAGCTGTCAACGAGGCAGCGCTACGTGCGCCGACAGAGGCTGCGAGAGCATCTCGTAGCGCTCGATTTGAATTCGGGTGAAACCTTCCAGGTTGGATTCTGCCTGGAATGCGCGGTACCACTCGGCTATCCATTCCAGAGCCAGGTTGATGGGGAGCAGCGGATGCCAACCCAGGAGGGCTTTCGACTTGGAGGCGTCCAGTTTGAGCAAGTGGGCCTCATGCGGGTGCAGCGAGCCATCGTGACTCCAGGAGGCCCGGTTACCCCACAGCCGCACCAACTCGTCAGCAATCCAGGAAACCGGCTTGGCATCCTCGTCGGCTGGTCCGAAATTCCAGCCTGAGGCGAAGCGAATGGGGTCCTCCGCCACCCGCTCTGCCAGCATAAGATAACCGCGAAGCGGTTCCAGCACAAACTGCCACGGCCGGGTAGCCAAGGGGTTGCGGATGAGGCAAGGTTCGCCTGAAAGGAAAGCCCTGATGAGATCGGGAATGAGTTGGTTACTGGTCCAGTCACCGCCTCCGATGGCGTTGCCTGCGCGGGCGCTGGCAAGGGCAACACCGTGGCGGCTGAACGACGCGGGAGGAAAATAGGATTCTCGGTAAGCGGTGGTCACAAGTTCAGCGCACCCCTTCGAGTTGGAGTACGGATCCCGGCCTCCCATAGCCTCATCCTCTCGATATCCCCAAACCCACTCGCGGTTCGCGTAGCACTTATCGCTGGTAACGTTGACCACCGCACACGGCTGCTTCAGTTGCCGGAGCGCTTCCAGGACATGGACGGTCCCCATGACATTCGAGGAGTACGTTTCAATCGGATCCTCGTAGCTGCGGCGGACGACCGATTGTGCAGCCATGTGAATCACCACTTCGGGGCGGCATTCGGCAATCGTGTTCTTGATCTGCTGAAAGTCGCGAATATCACCGCGAATCGATCGCATGCAGCTAGCGACCTTTGCCAGGTCAAACAGGTTCGGCTGAGTGGGCGGATCGAGCGCGTATCCTGTTACATTGGCGCCCATTCTATCCAACCATAACGACAGCCAACTCCCTTTGAAACCGGTATGCCCGGTGAGGAGGACACGTCGCCCCTTCCAGAACGTGCGATTAAGCAAGCGCGTCTCCTCTATTGAATCGCAAAACCGTCATCATCGGATTCCACCCAACAACGCCGCCTCCGAAGCTCGCGATCCAAGTGGCCAGCGTTCATTCTGCTCCCGCCAGAGCGTTTCGACCAAACCTTCAGGCCGCGCCTCCACATCTGCGAACGAGATGACCTCGTCCTTCGCAATGTCTCGCCTCAACACGCAGCCTTCCGAGATGCCGATAGGCAGGGCGTCCTGAGTACGGGCCGCAGAGGCGTTGTCGATGAGGCCATAAGTGCAGAACCCGCCGATCCCGTCAAGGCGCTCGCCGGCTTTCAAATCACGCTTGGCTATGGATACGACCTCGCAGACCGGACCCGCGATCGGCGCTACGGTCGGATCCCGGTGGATGACCGCCCGGCCAATGGTAGAGGCGATCTGGAGGTGAGGCAGATGAAACGGCGTGTAGAACACGTAGAACGGCCCATTGCCCAGCTTGTAGTACGCGAGTTGAGCCTTCTTTAGAGGCGCGTCCTCATGGACGATCACGAAGGCCCCCGTGTGCGGTGCAGCGCCAAGAGCATAGTCGACCAGGCCGGTCTCCAGCAGTTGATCGGCCGGCAGCAGGTTTGCCATCTCGCTGACGTCCCGGCAGGCAGGACCATACATGCCTCGACGTCCAGCGTGAAATCCCGTTGCATTGGCGAGAACGGTTGTCTCCATCGATAACTTCGTGGCATCTGCGAAGGAGGTGACCTTCCTCGCGTCCTGGTCATTCTTTTCGGCAAAAGCCCGCTGCGTATCGGGGTTCCGATAGTAGTCGACCATGCCTTTGATATTGCCCGCGGCAACCGGCTTCAGCCCCAAGGTCCGCAAGTAGCGCAGGAGGGTCATGGCCACCCCGGGTTCGTTTCCGTCGGTGTGAGTAACAACCACTCCGGCGCGGTCAGCTTTCTCTTTCAGAATGGGGCCCAGAAGGGAATCGAGTTCGGCGTTCACCAAGACCACATGCTTGCCCTGATCGAACGCTTCGGTCACTATGCGAGCCGCAGGTTCCACGCTGCCGGTTACTTCCACCAGGATATCGATGGCTTCGCAGGCGGTCAGCACCGACGGGTCGTCCGTCAGAACCGGGATTCCCCGGGAGACTGCCGCTTCGGCCTCTCGTGCAGATTCGACCCGGTTCCATGCCATGACACCGGATTCCCGAAATGCCCGCTCCCCATGCTCTGGAGTCCGATTGGCAATCGCCACAAGGCGAATTCCTGGTACCGGCGTCCCCAACTGCAGTGCGATAGCGCGGCCGGTCGCGCCGGCGCCCACCATGCCGACGCGAATGGGACGGCCCGAGGCCTCACGCTCTTGAAGTGCGGTATCTACGATCATTTGGGGCTCCTATCGTGCCGCTCGATGAGCGGCCAGTTGCGATCTTGTTCCGAAACCGCCGTTGCAGTCAAAGGCCATTGAATGTTGAAGGCCGGGTCATCGAATCGCACCCCTCGCGCGACGCTCGGGGTGTAAAACTCCGATGCCATATAGTGCATTTCAGTGCCTTCTTCCAGAGTCTGATATCCGTGCGCACAGCCCTCCGGGATGTATAGCATCCGACCATTATCCGCGCTCAACTCCGTACCGTACCATTTGCGAAAAGATGGGGACTCCGGCCTTAGGTCGAGCACGACGTCGAACATGCTTCCCTTGGTGCAGCGGACCAGTTTAGCTTCGAGTGCCGGAGCCTCCTGGAAGTGCATACCGCGGACCGTTCCCTTGCGTACGCTGAATCCCAGATTCGCTTGGACGGGCGCGAAGGAAAGGCCGTTCTCCGCAAACTCACGGGCGCACCAGGCCCGCATGAATCGACCGCGGTCATCTTGATGTGGGCTGGGGTCAATCACTTTTGCGCCGGGGATTGGAGTGTCCATGAAACGCATGCAGTTACCGAACTTGCCTTGACGATTCGAGCACCTGTGTCGGAGCGGTATCACACTGCGACGAGGGCGCTTCACCAATCTGGAAAACGGAAGCGTAGCGGATTTCCCAATCGGAGCGGTCCTCACACAATGGCTCCAGACCCCACCATTCCAGGGGCCATCCGTCTCTCAAAGAAACATCCCCATCGTGAGTCTCCCCGAGCAAATCCGTGACGGGCTTCCAGCCCTTCTCCCGCGCAATTCTTGTGCGCACGTCCAAATCGACTCCCGAGACGAAGATGTATCCACCCGGTTTGACCAACCCCGAGATGTTGCGCAGGCAGCTTTCTGCAACTGACCGTTCCATATGGCATAGGAATCGATTGGCCACTACGATTTCCTGCGGACCTAAAGTGTGGATGAGTTGCGGGGATGTTGCATCTCCGAGTTGCCAAGTGATCCCCGCTTTGAGACATGATTTTACCTCGGCCCGATTCCCTTTCCGGTCGAAGATCGCCTCCATTTCACGCTCGCTCATGCGCTGAAAAATAGACATGTTCTGAGGCGGTTGATCTCTGCACGTATTCCACGCCAGTTTTGCCTCCTCTGTCATGCTCTTACGGTCGAATGGCTTCAGGCAGTCAAATGTCTTAAGGGAATAAACACCCTCTTCGGCGAAATCAAGAATCTCCTGCGAAATATCGACGGCGCGCATGGAGACTCTCAAGTCGGGGCGCGCCGTGCGGATGGCCCACATCATCGAGTAAACTTCAGCGCCTTTGCTGCACGCCAGCACGGATATGTCCAGGCTGGCTCCCAGGGCCTTTCGCTTAAGCAGGCGGCAGATCAGCTCCGGCTCCGATCGGTTTCGCAGGAAATAGGTCCCGTGACTTTGGGTCCGCCGAGAATAGCGACAGACCAAAGAGTGCAGATGCCTGCCATAGACAAGACCAACTGATCGAAGCCGCCAGGAAGCCGGCAGATGACGCCAGATCCGGCTACCTTGGGTTAGGTAGGCTTCTAGACATCTCCGAAGAATCATAGATTTGGACCAATCCAGGCGTGACAAAACTGGGAAAGGTATAGCGCGTTTTGAAGTGCCGAATTGCGGACAAACCAAGCTACCGCCCTTTAGCTCCCATTCCAGGCCTAAATACAGGCTCGATGTCGTCTTGTGAGAGCAGTTAGAATGCCAAAGCAGGATCATGGAACCTATTTGATTTCAAGTGGTTGGCGAATCCAGGGAAAAGTTGGCCCCGGAGAGCTTCGGAATAGTGGGAAGACAATTTGGATTTGCTCCCAATTAATGAGGTCCGATCAAAAAAGTGGCGGGGGCAGCGAAGAGGCGTTGGGCCAGCGCGCTGCGCGGCATGCGCAACATCCGCAGTGACCGCGGGTTAGACATGAACCGGACTTTCAGGCTTTTCGAGGAACTCAATGACCATTTATAGTCTGGTGGAGCCCCGACAAGCTGATGTATTCTAAAAAAGGCCCACACCATTGACGGACTATTTCCTCGAGGCTCCTGAATTCGGAAGGAACGGGGTTTGACGTAGCCATGGCACCACACTCAGGGTGGAAGAACTTACCGCGAAGGCTGTTCTGGGGGGCGATGGTACTACCGGTATTGCCTGAGCAACTCGCCATGCTGACCCACTCGGAAGCCACGATTTTCATGGCTCACCGTTTTAACGCTCCCGCGCTGGGCATCTCGGGCCATAATCCCCAAAATCTCCGCCACATTCTGGCGCAGTTGAGAAGACGGCGATACGAACTGATCTCGATTGCAGAGCTTTTCCGGCGACTGCGCAACGGCGAGGAACTCAAGCGCGCCGTGGCATTCACGATCGATGACGGTTACAGCGATGCCGGACTTGTTGCGGCGCCGATTTTCGCCGAATTCGACTGTCCGTTAACTGTTTTCGCGGTTACAGATTTTCTGGACGGTCAGATGTGGTTTTGGATGGATAAGATAGCTTATATATTCACCCAAACCAAGCGCCGGGAGCTATCGGCACGATTGGGAAATGAGCAGTTTCAGTTTTCCCTGGAGAGCGGAGCAGGGCGGGCGGGTTGGCGGGCGCTGGTCGACCGTTGTTATAGAGCGCCAAAGGCAGACCGTCTGGCGTGTATTAAGGAGCTCAGCAGGACGGCGGAAGTCGAACTGCCGTCGCAGCCCCCGGAGTCTTTCCGGGCACTCACCTGGGATGAGGCTCGCGCACTGGAAAATAGGGGCGTCACCTTCGGGCCGCACACGGTCACGCACCCGATTTTATCGGCGCTCCCGGCCGAAGAGTCGGAGCGTGAAATTGCCGGATCCTGGCGCCATTTGCGGTCCCAACTCAGCAACCCGGTTCCGGTATTCTGCTATCCCGGCGGAAGGTCCCACGATTTCAGCGAACGGGAAGTCGCCGTGATGACCCGGACAGGGCTTTGGGGGGCTGTGACCGGGGAACCGGGAAATCTTCGTTCCGGGCTCTCTCGAGATGCCACTGACCAGTGGTATCGCCTGCCGCGGTATCTGTATCAGGACACGCTAACGGGTGTTCTGCAATGCGTGTCCGGGATTGAGAGGATCAAAACGCAACTTCGCGGGGCTTCCGCTTCCTGACAACCCGGGGCCGGAGGGGTTGTGGCGGCGAGCGAAGGTCACAATTTCTTCAGTATCAAATAGAGCAGCATCAGCAGTTCTCCGACTGATGGGGAGGGATCACGATGCTGACGCACACCAGTGATGGGCCTGCCCTGCGCTGAAAGGGAATGCCGCATGGCTCACCCGCCGTGCATAGAGAATCATGTACTGGCGGTAAGCGCAACGAAACACACAACTTCGGAGCGGGCCTTGGCGGGATTGGACTTTCAGGAGAACGATGAAGCAGCGAGATTCGAACTGACCTACTCAACTCTGTAATGACATCACCGAGCGCGATCAGCCTTCGGAATGCCCTACCTGTGCATAATCCAGGGTTCATCTCGGTGTAATCGGCTCCAGGGACGATGCGAAGCGGAGTCACGACATCCTGATTGTTTGGGTTTGTCTCATAAAGTGGGAGCAAGTCCAAATCGTCCTCACATTAACGTGCGCCAGTCATACGGCACGCCGCAAGCCAATTTCTTCAGACCATTGAAACAAAGGTACTTAATCAACTAGTGCTTATGGCAGTCAAACTGCGTTTAGAGACCCAGAATCTGTTTTGGCGGGATCCGAAAGGGAATGGCCTTTTGGGACTCAAGGGGCGGTAGCTTGCATTATAGTGCAGTATCGAAGCCTCCATGAACGTCAAACCATTCCACAGTATTCCCGAACGATGGTTTGCTGTTCGAGTAAAGTCACGCTGCGAGAAAGTGGTCGCCGAGAATGCCAAGAATAAGGGCTTTGAAGGATTTCTGCCGCTCTATCAAACTCGGAACCACTGGTCGGATCGCCAGAAGGCGATAGAAGTTCCGTTGTTCCCGGGGTATGAGTCAAGGGTCTGAAACAGGGAGTGACTTTGTGCTGAACAAGATGCTAGGCCTCAAAATAAAGTCCCAAGCGGAAAATCACGTTTCCCTCAGGCGCGATGGGTCTTCAGGCTTCGGTGTGCTTCCCCAGGGACTCTTTCTAAACCTGTTGTGTCTGGAACGAAAACGGACGGAGCGTTCCGGGCGGCGTTTTGTCCTGATGCTTCTCGATGCCGGTAGCCTACTGAAAGCTCCAAAGACGACAGTTCTAGCGAATCTGTTGTCGGCAATTACGCAAGCCAGCAGGGACACAGATCTGAAAGGTTGGTACAGGACCGGGTCTGTCATCGGCGTGATTTTCACTGAGATTGGCGCCGCCGAAGACAAATCGATAGTGCACGCACTTTCGACCAAAATCACCGAGTCGCTCTATGACAAGCTCAGTGTTCGGGAAATTAACGAGATTCGGATATCGTTTCACGTCTTTCCAGAGGACTGGGACGAAGAAGGTCATGACGGCCCGGTCACGTCGACGCTGCAAATGGAGTTAACGCGGGAAATCAACAAAAAGAAGGTTTCCCTCAGCGTAAAGCGCCTGATCGACATTGTAGGCAGCCTGGTAGGGTTGGTTCTGTGCCTACCAGTGCTCGCGATCATCGCCCTCGCCATTAAACTGACGTCCAGGGGACCCGTATTCTTCCGGCAAGTGAGACTGGGGCAATACGGACGGAAATTCACATTCCTTAAATTCCGCTCGATGTATGTTAATAACGACCATCGAATTCATGAAGAATATGTAACGCGCTTTATCGTAGGAGCGTCCGACACAGAGCAGATTAACGGGGACCAGCAGAAGGTATACAAATTGACGGCGGATCCCAGAATCACACCAGTCGGACGGTTTCTACGAAACACCAGCCTGGACGAGATCCCTCAGTTTCTGAATGTGCTGCTGGGGGATATGTCCCTGGTGGGTCCCAGGCCGCCGGTCACTTACGAATTCAACCGTTACGATCTGTGGCACAAACAGCGACTACTGGCGTTGAAGCCTGGAATCACTGGATTGTGGCAAGTGGACGGCCGCAGCAGGGTGAAATTCGACGACATGGTCCGCTTGGACATCCGATACGCCAGGTCCTGGTCGCTCTGGCTGGATATCAAAATCCTGCTGCAAACCCCGCGTGCTGTTATTTCAGGCTCTGGCGCCTGCTAAACAGGACGGCTGCGCTGCAATACCCGTTGTCGGCTCGAGGTTGCTCATTCGCGCCTCAAAAGACAAGAGCGAACCGCGCGTTCGGCTCTCCGGTATCTGCTGCGCGTAAACGCGGCCCATGTGCTTTGCAGTCCGCAGACCGAACTTCCGCACGAAACTTCACCTAAGGGAAGCTATGATTCGAGTTGGCATTATCGGATATGGTTATTGGGGCCCTCGCGTCGCGCGAAACTTTCACGGCCTGAATGGTTGTGAGCTGTCAGTGATATGTGACAGATCGGTCCAATCGCTGGGGCGGGCAAAACACGCCTTTCCAGGGGTATCGGTCACCTGTGATCCTAACGAGGTGCTTTGTTCCCCGGATATAGATGCGGTGGCCGTAATCACGCCGGTCTGGACTCATTTTGAACTGGCCAAAACCGCGCTCCAAAACGGTAAGCACGTCTTTGTGGAAAAGCCGTTCACGTCGACTGTGGCCCAAGCTGAGGAATTGATAGATCTGGCGGCAAGCAAACACCTCCAGATCATGGTGGATCACACGTTTCTATTCACCGGAGCCGTGAACAAGATCCGTCAACTGATCGACGCGGGAACCTTGGGCGGCCTCTATTACTACGATTCGACGCGCGTCAATTTGGGTCTCTTCCAACATGATGTGAACGTGCTTTGGGACTTGGCGCCCCATGATCTCTCCATCATGGACCACCTGATCAGCGCTAAACCGGATGTCGTAATCGCCACCGGCCAGAAGCACCTCAACTGTCACGAAGATGTCGCTTATCTCACGATCTACTTCGAAAATTCGGTGATCGCCCATATCAACGTGAACTGGCTGTCTCCGGTCAAAATTCGGACGACGCTGCTCGGCGGCGAGAAGAAGATGCTGGTTTGGAACGACCTGGAAGCCGACGAAAAAGTAAAAATATACGACAAAGGCGTCGATATCAAGAGTGGCGAGGGCGTGTATGACTTGCTGGTCAGCTATCGATCGGGCGATATGTGGGCGCCGAAGATCGAACAGACAGAAGCGTTGAGCGCGGAAGCCCAGTATTTCATCGACTGTATCGAGCAGCAGCAGACTCCCTTCAATGACGGCCAATCCGGCTTGCGCGTGGTGAAGTTATTAGCGGCCGCCGAAGAGTCATTGAAGTGCCGGGGAAGGGCCGTTAGCGTATGAGCCCGTATCTGAGCATCGCTCCCGACGTGAGGTTGGGCGAGAACGTGAAGCTGTCGAAGTTCATCAACCTGTATGGTTGCGAGATTGGCGACAACACCAAGATCGGGGCGTTTGTCGAGATTCAGAAGAACGCGACCGTGGGAAAGAACTGCAAGATTTCCAGCCATACCTTTATCTGTGAAGGGGTCACGATCGAAGACGAGGTTTTCATCGGACACGGAGTAGTCTTCATCAACGATACCTACCCTCGCGCGGCGACAGGCGACGGCCGACTGCAAACCGAATCCGACTGGAAGGTCGAAACCACTCTGATCAAGAAGGGCGCATCTGTCGGGTCGGGCGCAACGATCCTCTCGAATGTAACGGTTGGAGAGGGGGCCATCGTGGGCGCCGGCAGCGTGGTGACCAAGAGCGTTCCCCGCAATGCAATTGTCGCTGGAAATCCAGCACGCATTTTACGAATCAATGAACAAAAGTGTACGGAGGATGTGAGATGAGTGAGGCGTATCGTATCCCGTTTTTGGACCTTGTGAAACCGCACAAGGAGTTGCGCGAGGAGTTAGTTAATGTCTTCAGTTCTGTTCTGGATATAGCCGGATTCATCGGTGGTCCGGTAGTGGAGGCGTTTGAGCGGGAGTTCGCCGCGTATTGTGGTGTGTCGCATTGCATCGGGGTAGGTAGCGGCACGGACGCACTGCGGTTCGCGCTGATGGCAGCGGGAGTAGGCGGGGGAGATATCGCGGTAACCGTTCCGAATACCTTTATCGCGACAACCGAGGCGATCTCCCAAGCGGGCGCACGGCCGGTGTTTGTCGATATTGATGAGGGGACCTACAACATGGACCCTCAGAAACTTCGGGAGTATTTCGAGAGCGGGTGCCGGGTCGATAGCGAGACGGGACACTTAATTGACCGGAAGTTGGGAAGGCGAGTTGCGGCGGTCGTTCCCGTGCATCTCTACGGACAACCGGCTGACATGGATCCAATCCTGGAACTGGCTGAACGGTATAATCTGATCGTCATCGAAGATGCCTGCCAGGCGCACGGAGCGGAGTACTTTTCCAAGAAGGACGGATGTTGGAAGAAGGCTGGATCGATGGGTAAGGCGGCGGCGTTCAGCTTTTATCCAGGCAAAAATCTCGGAGCTTGCGGTGAAGCCGGCGCGGTGACCACCAACGATGCTGACCTCGCGCACACGATCCAGATGTTACGGGATCACGGCCAGGCGCAGAAGTACTATCACGACGTTGAGGGCTACAACGGGAGGCTGGACGCGATTCAGGCAGGGATATTGAGAGTGAAGCTGCAACACCTCGAAGTTTGGACGGAAGAGCGCCGGCAAAGCGCGATCCGTTACCGGGAATTGCTTGCGTCTACCGAAGGCGTGGTGCTTCCTTCGGAGCCGGCCTATAGCAACGGGGTCTACCATCTGTACGTGATCCGGGTGGATGACCGCGTGCAGCTTCAACAACACCTGGCCGGGGCCAACATCGGCACGGCCATTCACTACCCGGTCCCGCTGCATCTGCAGAAGGCATACGTCGGCCTCGGTTACCAGGCGGGTGATTTTCCGGTCGCGGAGCGATGCGCAGCGGAGATCGTTTCACTGCCGATGTTTCCGGGTCTGCGGAAAAAGGACCAGATACGCGTTGCGGACGGCGTGCAATCATTCGTGGGTCGTGCGCCCGTGGGTGCGCTGGCAGCATCGGCGGGGCGCGGCTAATGAGCTGCAGAAACAGCATGCCGACACTACCCAAGTACATTCTGTTTACTCCGGCGCGGAACGAGGCTTAGTATGTCGAGCACGAGCAGCTTGGACAAAACCGGAGGACTCGCTTGGCGCGGGAGTGCGGGTGGACGAAGGCTGGAACGGAATAGCTGGTGAAGATTGTTTCGATCGTCGGGGCGCGGCCCCAGTTCATCAAGGCGGCGGCGGTCAGTCGCGCTTTACGCAGGCGGCATCAGGAAGTTCTGGTTCACACGGGGCAGCACTACGACTACGAAATGTCCGGAATCTTCTTCGATGGGCTGGATCTGCCCCGTCCCGATGCAAACCTGGGAGTGGGGTCTGGTTCGCACGCTGAGCAAACCGCGGCCATGCTCCGGGGAATCGAAGAAGTCTTGCTGGCCGAAAACCCCGACTACCTCCTGATCTACGGCGACACAAATTCCACGCTCGCGGGAGCGTTGGCGGCATCGAAGCTTTCTGTGCCGGTGGCTCATGTAGAGGCGGGACTGCGAAGCTTCAATCGCCGGATGCCGGAAGAGATCAACCGGGTTGTAGCCGATCACCTCTCCGACCTGCTGTTGTGTCCGAGCGATACAGCCGTGCGGAACCTGGCCGCAGAGGGCATTACTCGCAGCACCCACCAAGTGGGAGACGTGATGCTCGATGTGCTGAATTGGGCGCGGCAGCAGTTGACCGAAAGGCCCTCAGAGATTCTAGAGCGTCTGGGTCTGAAACGGCAGCGCTATCTTCTGGCGACGGTCCATCGCAGCGAAAACACGGACGATCCGGCGCGCCTGGCGCAGATCTTGAGCGCTTTCAACTCGCTTGATCAGCCAGTAGTGTTTCCGATTCACCCGCGAGCGCGCAAGATGATCGGCGGAGCCCGGTTGGCGGGTCATGTGCGGCTGATCGATCCGGTTGGGTACCTGGACATGATGGCGCTGGCGGGTTCAGCGCGGATGGTCCTGACGGATTCGGGCGGTCTGCAGAAAGAAGCCTATTGGCTGGGTGTTCCGTGCCTTACCCTGCGCGACGAAACCGAATGGGTGGAGACGGTGGAAGCCGGCTGGAACATTCTGGTGGGCGCGGACCCGGCGAAGATTACCGGCGGCGTCCGAACCTTCACGCCGAACGCTTGCCGGCCGGCGCTTTACGGCGACGGGCACTCCGCCGAGCGATGCATCGCGTTGCTCGGTTGAAACGGCGCTTCTGATTCGATTTGTAACTCACAAAGACTTCCTCTAAGGAGACCATTCATGGAAAGCGAACCCATTCTCAAGCCAAGAGCCAGCGTAGCTGTGGTTGGAGTCGGCTACTGGGGCAAGAATCTGGTCCGGAATTTTTACGATCTGGGTGCGCTCGGCATGCTGTGCGACTCGGTGGAGTCCGTCGGAGTGAACTACGCGCTCAAGTATCCGGATGTGCGGTTCGACAGCGACTACACGCGAGTTCTAGCGGATCCTTCCATCCAGGCGGTGGCGCTGGCGACGCCGGCGATAGCGCACTACGAAATGGCGAAGGCGGCACTCGAAGCCGGAAAGGACGTACTGGTAGAGAAGCCACTGGCGATCGACGTGAGGCATGGCGAAGACCTGGTCCGTCTGGCCGCCGCCAAGGGCAGGATTCTGATGGTGGGGCACATTCTCCGGTACCACCCCGCGATCCTGAAGTTGCAGCAGTTGATCCGCGAGGGCGCGCTGGGAAAGATCAACTACCTGTACTCGAACCGCCTGAACATCGGAAAAATCCGGAGCGAGGAAAACATCCTCTGGAGCTTCGCGCCGCACGATATCTCGGTGATGCTGTCGCTGCTGAATGAGATGCCGACGCGCGTCACCTGCCAGGGTAGCGCGTACCTGAACCGCGACGTGGCCGATGTCACGTTGAGCCACTTCGATTTTCCAAGCGGCGTGCAGGCGCACATTTTCGTGAGCTGGCTGCATCCCTTCAAAGAGCAACGGCTGGTGGTGGTGGGATCCGAGAAAATGGCGGTATTCGACGATACGGCGGAACACAAGTTGGTGCTCTACCCGCACAAGGTCACCTGGGAAAACCGGCTGCCGACCGCGGTGAAGGCCAACGGGGAGCCGGTCGCGCTCGATGACAGCGAGCCGCTGCGGGCCGAATGCCGGCACTTCCTCGATTGCGTGGAGAGCCGGACGTCGCCGGTAAGCAACGGCGCCGAAGGTCTGCGCGTGCTGCGCGTGCTCGACGCCTGCCAGCGCGCCATCGGGAACGGGGCGATCCACCTTGATCTCCCGGAAGCAGACCTGCCGAAGAAGGAGCGGGCTTATTTCGCGCACGAATCCGCGTACGTCGACGAGGGCGCCGAAATCGGGGAAGGTACGAAGATCTGGCATTTCTCGCACGTCATGAAGGGCGCGCACATCGGGCAGCGATCGATCATCGGCCAAAACGTGAACGTAGATGGTGGGACGTCGATCGGGAACAACGTCAAGATTCAGAACAACGTGTCGGTATATACGGGCGCGGTAATCGAAGACGACGTGTTTCTCGGGCCGTCGTGCGTGCTGACAAACGTCAGCAATCCACGGTCGCAAGTCAACCGGCACTCGCTTTACGAGACCACTCTTCTGAAGCGCGGGTGCACGATCGGCGCGAATGCGACGATCGTATGCGGGGTGACGATCGGGCGCTACGCGTTTGTGGGTGCGGGTTCGGTTGTGACCAAGAACGTTCCGGACTTTGCGCTGACGGTGGGGAACCCGGCGCGCCAGATGGGATGGATGAGCCGGCACGGGCACCGGCTGGAATCGCCCGACGCGGACGGGGTGATGCGCTGTCCGGAGACCGGATACCGTTACGCGGAAGTGGAGCCCGGCGTTTTGCGGTGCCTCGATCTGGACGAAGAGGCTCCGCTGCCCGCAGAGCTACGGGTGAGTTCGAAGCCGTACCGGGAAGTGAAGGAGGAAGCGAAATATGAATGTTCCGCTGCTCGATCTTAAGGCGCAATACGCCGCGATCAAAACGGAAGTAGACGCCGCAATTGCCGAGGTTCTACAGACTCAGCACTTCATTCTAGGGCCGAAAGTCGAGCAATGTGAGAAGGCCGTCGCCGCCTATTCGCAGTGCGCCTACGGCATCGGCGTTTCCTCGGGCAGCGATGCTCTGCTGGCGTGCCTGATGGCGGAAAACATCGGGCCTGGCGACGAAGTCATTACGACACCGTACACTTTCTTTGCCACGGCGGGCGCGATCGCGCGGCTGGGCGCGGTACCCGTATTTGTGGATATCGACCGGGCAACGTACAACCTGGATGCGTCGCGGATCGCGTCCAAAGTGACGAGCCGGACGCGTGCTATCATGCCGGTTCATCTTTACGGGCAAATGGCGGATATGGACGCGGTGATGGGCGTGGCCGCGGAGCATGGTCTCGTGGTGATCGAAGACGCCGCGCAAGCCATCGGCGCCGAATACAAAGGGCGCCGGGCCGGGTCGATCGGGCATTACGGATGCTTCTCTTTCTTCCCGTCGAAAAATCTTGGGGCCGCTGGGGACGGAGGAATGATCGTCACCAACGACTCTGCGCGCGCCGACAAACTGCGGTGCCTGCGAGGACATGGATCGAAGCCGAAATATTTCCACAAGATGATCGGCGGCAATTTCCGCCTGGATGCAATTCAGGCGGCGGTGGTTTCGGCCAAACTGCCCTACCTGGACGGGTGGACGGCCACCCGCCAACGTAATGCGCAGCGCTACGGCCAGCTTTTCGGCAAGGCGAATCTGCCGGTGGCGCTTCCCACGATAGCGACCGATCGCCACATCTTCAATCAATATGTGATCCGGGTGGCGGGCCGCGATGAGCTGCAGAGTTATTTGAAGAACAAAGGCGTGGGTACGGAGGTGTACTATCCGGTGCCGATGCACCTGCAGGAGTGTTTTTCATATCTCGAGCACCGGCAAGGAGCCTTTCCGGAAAGCGAGGGAGCGGCGAACGAAACTCTCGCGCTGCCGGTTTATCCCGAAGTCACCGATGCGCAAGCGGAATATGTCGTTGAGTGCATCCGGGAATTCATAGCCCGCCGTGCCAACCCTAGCAGCGCTGATCGGAAGGTCCCAGCCGTTGCCGGCGTCCAGTAGCCGGAGGCCGTGGAGCAGATCCCGTTGATTGGTGTCATTTCCAAAGCCGGCCAGGTGAGCGTGGTGGAAGAGTTCTTCGAGCTCTTCAAGACGCCGTGGGAGTTTTATGCCCCGGGCAAAGCCTACGATGCCGTCATCGCCACCGTGGACAAGTTGCCAGCCATTCAGGCCCGGCTGCTTCTAGTCTATGGCGCGGAGGCACAGACCGCCGACACACGCTTCGGGATTATGGCGGGCGGCCGGCAAGCCGGCGGAATACTGAACGACCGGGACGGGCTGCTTCCTATCTATACGGGACTCCTGACGTTCGAGCCATGCCGTGATACAGCCGCGTGCCAGACGGTGAGCGGCGCCAGCGTGGGCATCCGCACCAGCACAGCGGATGGCATCGTAATCCGCCTGGGGTACGACCTGTTCGACGAGGTAGCCTTTCTGCTTTCCTCCGGGCAGACGGTTGAGCACGCGCCTGTCCCAGCGCTCGACATCCACATCGCGATGCTGCGGCGGTGGATTCTCGAAGCCGGGATGCCGCTGCTCGAAATCCCACCGGCTCCCGCCGGCCACAGTTTTATCGTGTGCCTGACCCACGATATTGACTTCATCGGCATCCGCCGGCACTTCTGCGATCACTCGATGTGGGGGTTTGTCTTCCGCGCAACCGCGGGCGCACTCTGGAACTTCAAGCGCGGCCGGCTGTCTCTGTCTCGTCTGTTGCGGAGTTGGCTGGCGGTGGCTTCCCTTCCGTTCGTATACGTGGGATTGGTACGGGATTTCTGGGAGCCGTTTGAGTGGTATTTGAAAGTGGAAGACGGTCTTTCGCCCACTTACTTCCTGATCCCATTCAAACGCCGCCCAGGCGCCCGGGTGCCCGGACGCCACACATCGCGCCGCGCCTCAGCGTATGGCGCAGCCGACCTGCACGCGCAGACTCGAATTTTGCAGAGCCATGGCTGTGAAGTTGGGGTACACGGAATCGACTCCTGGCATGACGCGGTGAAGGGAACGGAAGAGAAAGCGGAGGTGGCGTCGGTGGCCGGCGAATGTTCCGGCATCCGGATGCACTGGCTGCTGCGCGACGAAAACACGCCCGCGGCACTGGAGTCCGCCGGGTACAGTTACGACTCGACGGTGGGATACAACGAGACGGTTGGATATCGCGCGGGAACCAGCCAGGTATTTCGACCTGCCGGTGCGCAGACCCTTCTGGAGTTGCCGCTGCATATTCAGGATGGCGCGCTCTTTTATCCGCAGCGGCTGGATCTCACCGAGCCGGAAGCGGAAAGGCGCTGTCGCGCTCTGATCGCGACCGCCGGCAAATTTGGCGGCGTGCTGACCGTCTTGTGGCACGACCGAAGCCACGGGCCCGAGCGCTTCTGGGGCGGTTTCTACGTGAATCTCTTGGCAGCCTTAAAATCGCTGGATGTCTGGTTCGGAACGGCCGGGCAGGTGGTCGGCTGGTTTCGAAAGCGTCGAATGGTGCGGTTCGAGCGGGCCGAAGAAGGCGCCGAAACGCCTGTCCGGATTCGTTACGAGGGCGGCGATATTCAACCCCCGCTACGCGTGCGGCTCCATCGACCGGCGCGTCCGCAAGCCGATTTCGGACCGGCGCAACGCGTGGCACCCGAGTTCGTCGATCTGGTCTGGACCGGCAACTCCATTGACGAATTGGAAAAGCAAATCGCTTCGCAGCCCCCATCGGCTGTTTCCGACATCGCATGTTGCTCTTACCCATGAAATCAATCTGCCTTGTGGTTCAAATGGTCTATGACGTGGACGTACGGGTGCGGCGAAAGGCCGAAGCTCTGGTCGGCGCAGGGTACTCCGTCGATGTGTTAGCTCTCCGCCCGTCGCATGGCAAGAAGGCGTATACGCTCAACGGCGTCAATGTTCGTACCGTGTCGTTGGGAAAGAAGCGCGGCTCTCTGGCGCGCTACATTTTTGAATACGTGGCGTTCTCTTTGTGGGCGTGTTTCCGTCTCACGATACAGATGCGGAAGAGAAAATATGCGGCGATAGATGTCAATACGTTGCCGGATTTCCTGGTCTTCGCGACCTTTCTGGCGAAGTGGATGGGTGCCAAGCCGATCTTGGACATGCACGAAATCACGCCGGAATTCTACATGTCGAAATATGGCATGGCGGAGAATTCATGGGTGGTGAAACTCCTGAAGTACATTGAGAGAGTCAGCTTTGAGTTTGCCGACCAGGTGATCACCATCAACGAGCCGATTGAGGACCTCCTGGTCAGCCGCGGACTGGATCGGTCGAAATCGACGATCGTCATGAATTCCGCCGACCAGTCCCGGTTTCCCCAAGTCGCGTCCTTGGAGCCTCCAGAAGAGAAGAGGTTCGTGATGATGTACCACGGAACGCTCACGCCCATCTACGGGCTGGATATCGCTATTGAGGCGTTCGCTCTGGTGCACAGCGAAATGCCTGGCGCGGAAATGTGGATCCTGGGGGCCGGAACTGAAAAGGACGCCCTGAGCAGCCTCGCCCAGGAGCGCGGCCTGGCCTCCAAGGTCAAGCTCATCGGACAAGTCCCGGGCAGCGAAATTCCTATGTGGCTCAGCAAGTGCGACGTTGGCATTCTCCCGATCCGGCGCGACATCTTCCTGGATTTTGCCTTCCCCAACAAACTGCCGGAATTCATTATCATGGGCAAGGCGGTGATCATCTCGCGACTGAATGCCATCCGTCACTACTTCAGCGACGCTGCACTGGAGTTCTTTGAACCTAACAGCCCCGCCGATTTGTCGCGCGCCATGACGCGGGTCTATTGGGACCCTCAGTTACGCGCCAACCGGGTCCTGAAGGCAAGAGAAGAGTACGCCCCGATCCGGTGGGAAGTCATGAAGCAGCGTTACCTGGCAATGATCGACCGCCTGGCAGGCACGACCGAACGCGATGCGGTTCAGCCCCTGCCTCGCACAAATCTTGCCACCAAGTAGGTGTCAACCGTGCTCCGGTGCACTAACGAATGAATGAAGACAGCGCATTTTTGACGGACGTTCTGGCAACCGGCCGCCAATTGCTCGAATACTGCCGAGCCAGCGACTGGGCCGGCTACGACCCCTACGACGCTCTCAATAGCCCGCTCTTCAAAGCCTTCCCGGTGCTTGAGTCCAGGATTCCGCGTCTGGTCCTTACCCAGAGTCTGAAAAGAAGTCCCATCAACATCCGACCTCTCCTGCGAGTTCCCAAGACCCAGAATCCCAAAGGCTTGGCACTGTTCCTCTCGGCGCTTCTTAAGGCTCCGCAACTCAACCAGGACGCTGGCGCCGACTTGGTCGCGGAACTGACCCGCACCCTGCTGGCGTTGCGCTCCTCCGGAACTCCCTACTGGTGCTGGGGCTACAGTTTTCCATGGCAGACACGAACCATCGTGGTCCCCCGAGCCTATCCCAATCTCGTCTGCACCACTTTCGTAGCCGATGTGATTCTGGATCTATATGAGCGGCGCAAGGATTCGCTGCACCTGGACATCGCCGTCAGTGCTGCGAACTATATGCTCAACGACCTCTACTGGGTTGCAGACGATGGCACTGTTGCCAGCTTCAACTATCCGCTCCCCGCGCTGAGGAGTCAGACTCACAACGCGAACCTGCTTGCCGCGGCCTTTCTCTGCCGCATATTCAAGCACACTGGCGACCAGCGATTCCTCGATCCGGCGCTGAAAGTGGCCCGCTATTCCGCCGCAAAGCAACAACCCGCCGGCGAATGGTATTACGGTGAAGCACCCTCGCAGAAGTGGATCGACAACTTTCATACGGGATACAACCTTGGCGCTTTGCGCGTGATTTCCCGTATTCTGCAAACGCCGGAGTTCGAATCCTGCATCCAGCGAGGATATGATTTCTACATAACCCACTTCTTCCGTCAGGATGGAGCGGCCCGGTATTTCCACGATCATACGTATCCGATCGATGTCCACTGCGCTGCCCAGAGCCTCATCACGCTGATGGAGTTTCAAGACCTGGACCCGCGCTCCCTAGCGCTCGCGCGCTCGTTGTTTCGGTGGACGAAAGACCGGATGTGGGACGAAGCCGGCTTTTTCTACTATCGGGTGCTCCGCCTTTGCACCATACGCACTTCGTACATGAGATGGGGGCAGTCCTGGATGCTGCTGGCCCTGGCGAGCCTGCTGGCCGAATACCCGGTCGTGGAAACGCCACAGTCCGAGGTGGCCGCATCGGCCTAGTACATATGCCTACTCTTGCTGCATACGTCCTGATTACTCCGGCGCGGAACGAGGCCGAGTTCATTGAAGGGACCATAAAGTCTGTTGTCGCCCAGACCGTTCGGCCTGTAAAATGGGTAATCGTCAGCGACGGCTCGACGGATAGCACGAACGACATTGTAAGTCGGTACGCCGCTGAACATACCTGGATCGAGTTGATTCGGATGCCGGAGCGTCAAGAGCGCCATTTCGCCGGCAAGGTCAACGCCTTCAAGGCCGGACACGCCAGAGTGGCAGGGCTGGATTACGATGCCATCGGCAATTTGGACGGGGACGTCACATTCGAAGCCGATTACTTTGAATTTCTGCTGAACAAGCTCAGCGAAAATTCCAAGCTGGGTGTGGTGGGAACGCCGTTTCGCGAAGGCTCGTATCAGTACGACTTCCGATTCGTCAGCATCGAACACGTATCCGGACAAGTCCAGTTCTTTCGACGCCAGTGCTTCGAAGATATCGGCGGATACATACCGAGAAAGATCGGGGGTGTCGACCTGGTCGCGGTGACTTCCGCCCGGATGAAAGGGTGGCAGACCAGAACGTTCCTGGAAAAGCCCTATTTTCACCACCGCAAGATGGGCACGGCCACGCAGACTCGTTTGCTCGTCCCTTTCAAAGTGGGGCGGTCCGACTACCTGCTCGGAAGCCACCCGGTTTGGGAATGCGTGCGATGTGTTTATCAGGCGATGCGGCAGCCGATTCTGCTCAACGGCATGCTGCGCCTGGCAGGCTTCTTTTGGGCGATGGTCAGGTACCGCGAGAAGCAGGTGCCCGCAGACTTCATCGAGTTCCGCAGAAAAGAGCAGATGCAGAGGTTGCGCAAGTTTGTGAAGTGGCCCTCGCAGCCGGTGAAGCAGGCGTCGCTCGAAGCGATCGGTGCAGTGAAAGATCAGCCGGGCAGACAATAGGATTATTGCGCGGCGAGGAGATTATGGATTCGTTTATTGAAAGTTGCGGCGGGGAGATCCGGGTCCAGGGAAACATGGTCCGGACCGCCCGTCTAGAATTGGATAAATACGAGTTTCTGGACGATCCGGCGGCCGTAGTCGAGGATTTGCGGAGATCGCGGGCCCGGGTTGACCTTTTCACCTTCTTGCAGAAACTACCGGAGACCGCGGTACCTAAGGCTTCAGTGAAGTACGATTACCCGATGGAATGGGACAACCTGGCGGTGCTTCCGGTGTCCACGTTCGACCACTGGTGGACCCAGCAGATCCGCTCGGTGCCGCGTAATAGAGCCAGGCAAGCCGAGAAGAAGGGGGTTAGCGTCCGGGAAGTGCCGTTTGACGACGCGCTTGTTCAGGGAATCTGGGAAATCTACAACGAGTGCCCCGTCCGCCAGGGCATCAGATTCCTGCATTTCGGTCGCGACGTCGAGTGGGTGCGTGGCCACGCGGGAACCTTTCTGGACCGGGCCATCTTCATCGGCGCCTTTCTAGGCAATCGCCTGATTGGCTTTATCAAGTTGGTAACCGACTCGACGCGGACGCAGGCATGCACCATGCACATACTTTCCATGGTCCAGCACCGGGAGAAGGCTCCGACGAATGCGCTGATCGCGCAAGCGGTCCGATCGTGTGCCGACCGGGGCATCCGTTATCTCGTGTACCAGAATTTCTCATATGGCAAGAAGCAAGGCGACAGCCTGAGCCAATTCAAAGAGGTTAACGGCTTCCAGCGCATCGATCTGCCTCGGTACTATGTCTCGTTGACTCCACTTGGCCGAATCGCTTTCAGCCTGGGCCTGCACCGCCGGTTGGTCGATCGTCTTCCTGAGTCCGCGGGCGCCAAACTCCGCGAGTTCCGGAAGATCTGGTACGACCGGAGATTCCGGCCCATGGTGGGGGCCTAAGAGACTTTCATGCCGGGAATTGTCGGCCTTGTGACCAGCACGCCCCGCGAATTAGCGGAGCCACAATTGCGGCACATGTTGGAAGCCATTTGCCACGACTCCGACTACACCACAGGTACGTGGATTGATGAGTCGTTGGGAGTATACGTAGGGTGGACCGCGCGGGAAGGTGGCTTTTCCGATGGCATGCCGCTCCTCAGTGAGCGAGGGGATGTCATCCTTGTTTTCTCGGGGGAGGAGTTTCCAGAGCCCGAGACCACCAGTCGCCTCAAGCAGCGCGGGCACGATGTCGAGTCGAAGAAATCGTCCTATCTCGTTCACCTTTACGAGGATGATCCTGCCTTTCCAGCGGGTCTGAACGGAAGATTCCATGGACTCCTGGTAGACCGGACTCGCGGAACCGTGACATTGTTCAACGACCGCTACGCATCCCACCAAGTGGCGTATCACGAAGCTAAAGAGAGCTTCTATTTCGCCTCGGAAGCCAAAGCGATTCTTGCGGTCCGGCCCGAACTGCGGAGTGTAGATCCGCGCTGCTTGGGGGAACTCGTCTCCT
>PLDO01000207.1 GCA_003136215.1 Bryobacterales bacterium | reverse complement strand
GCAGCGCGCCGACCATGCCCAGCATGAGTTCGGAGAGAGGCACCAGCATACCGCCCAGGTCGAGCTGTGTTTGCGGTCCCGCGTCTTCCAGGTAGCGTTTCAGCGAGCGCACAATGGTCCAGCCAGGCTCGCCCTGCATGGCGTACGCGTCCCAACCGAAGCGGCGCTCATCTTCCTTAATCGCAATCAGCGGCGGAAACCAGTCGAATACCCCGTCGGCGGTTTCAAAAGGAACCAGCGGATAATTGCCGCGGTCCGCGGCCGACACGACGATGCGAGTTGTCCCAAAGTCGATGCCGAGCTTCATCTTTTATGGTTAACACAAGTGGGGCAGCGCCATGCGCTGCCGGGAAGCGTCACTCCGTGAAAACTTCTTGTAGCGTGCTTAGCGTGGCGGTCAGCGTCTTCGCAGGAATCGCTCCCAATTTCTTCGCCAACCGGTCCTTGTCCACGGCGCGCATCTGATCCAGCAGGATGAGCCCCTTCTTGCCGCCATGCGTGACACCGATTCGGAATGGTGCCGGGCGACTCTTGGTGGTCATGGGCGCGACGATCGCCGTGCGCAGATGATCGTGCATTTCTGCCGGGGAAACCACGACGCACGGGCGAGTCTTCCTGATCTCGCTCCCGACGGTGGGGTCTAAGTTCACCAGCCAGATCTCTCCACGCTTCACCAGGCCAGATCCTTGTCCGCCGCATTGCCGAATTCACCCATCACCAGTGCGTCGCCGCCCGCCTCGGCGATCTTCTTCGCCGCTTCCGCCCAGCCTGTTCGCGCGGCACTGGCCGGTCTGCGCAGGACGAGCGCACCACCCTCGACGGTCATCTCGGCCTCGCCGTTCAGCCCCAGTTGCGCAAGGATCGGCTTGGGGATGACGACGCCCTGTGAGTTGCCGATCCGTCGAATGCTTACAGGTATTGCCCTCATTGTCATAACAATGTTATTCCGTGAGAACCGACTGTGTCAAGCAACTGGAGAAATCTTATACTTTAGAGAAACCAGATGCAGAAACTTGATGCTTCCCTTTCGCGACCTAGGCTACTGCTATTTAGGTGCGGAGTTCTCGTGGGTAGCCTGTGCTTGCTCGCGATCGTTTGCTCTTGGTTTCACCCGTTTCCTCTGCTACCGGATGGTCAATGGGGCTACTCCGACAAACGGAACTTTATGCTCTCCATGATCGCGCTTTGCGCCGCACCCCTGCCGGTCTTTCTGGCGATCTTTGGGCGTGGAGCACCGCGGCTCCTGCTGGCGGGGAGTGGGTTTCTCCTTGTGGTCTTGGCGTACGGAGCGCTGCTGTCAAATGGCCACTGAGTAACGCTAGGAAGCGGACGGGAGATCTAGCAGCTCCCGCCTGCAATCGGCTTCGGGAACAAGATGTTCGCGGCGCGCCGAACTGTGGCTTACAATGGTCCTTCTATGCGTCTCCTGTTTTTGTTGCCGGTTTTGTGCGCCGCGCAGCATTTGGCCAATCTGAACCAGCTCACGCACGGAGGCCAGAACGCCGAGGCGTATTGGTCGCCCGACGGCAAGCGGCTGATCTTTCAATCGACGCGCGACGGCCACGACTGCGATCAGATTTACGTCATGAATGCCGCCGATGGCTCCGGACTCAAAATGGTTTCTACCGGCAAGGGCGTCACCACCTGCGGATATTTTCTCGCCGACAACAAGACGATTGTTTACGCCTCCACGCATGAAGGCGGCGACGCCTGCCCCGCTCGTCCCGATCGCAGCAAAGGCTACGTGTGGGCGGTTTATCCCACCTTCGATATTTTCCTCGCCACCGATGCCGGGGAAATTCTGAAAAAGCTCACCACCGCGCCCGGCTACGATGCCGAAGCGACAGTCAACTGGAAAACGAAGGAAATCATTTATACGTCTCTCGAATCGGGCGACCTCGATTTGTGGACCATGAACGAGGACGGTTCGCACAAGAAACGCATTACCACGTCAGAAGGCTACGATGGCGGCGCAGTGTTGTCGCGCGACGGGAAACAAATCGTCTGGCGCGCCCATCATCCCGATACACCGGAGAAAGCCGCGAAGGCGAAGGAATTGCTGAAAGAAAATCTCACCGCCCCGATGAAAATGGAGCTCTTCGTAGCCAACGCCGACGGGACGGGCGCGAAGCAAATCACCAATTTCGGCTGCGCCAGCTTCGCGCCGACGTTCTCGCCCGACGGCGAGAAGATTTTGTTCAGCTCGAATAAGCACAAGTGCGATTCCAGCGATTTTGAGTTGTACCTTATCAACGTGGATGGAACGGGCCTGGAGCAGGTCACCGACTATGGCGTGTTCACCTCGTTCCCCGAGTTTTCGCCCGATGGTTCGAAACTGGTGTTCGCCTCCAGCTACAAATCCACTAGCCGTTACGAATTCAACATCTTCACAGCAGATTGGAAACCATGAAGACTTTTCTAGCTCTCTTCGCGTGCGCGTCGTTGACCTTCGCCCAGGCTCCTCAGCCTCCGAAAAAGAAAAAGCTGCTCGCGATCGGCGCCGTCGCCGGCTTTCAGCACGATTCCGTATCGAACGGCCTGGCGACCATGTGGAAGATCGGCCACGACACCGGCCTGTGGGATACCTACATCCGCACCGACACCCAGCTCATTACGAAAAAGAAGCTCGCTGCCGGCAACGCGAAAAATCTCGACTACTTCGACGCGATTTATCTCTACACCACCGGCGAACTGCCTCTCGACGATGAGCAGAAGGCCTCGCTGCTCTCGTTCGTGCACGACGACGGGAAGGGAATTATCGGCGGCCACTCCGCCATCGACACGTTCTACAAATGGCCGGCCTACGGTGAAATGATGGGCGCCTACTTCGACCAGCACCCCTGGGGACAGTTCATGGCGCCGATCATCATTGAAGATCCCAATTTCCCCGCGATGAAGGATTTTCCGAAAACCTTCATGATGATGGACGAAATTTATCAGCCGAGCAAGGAATTCTCCCGCGAAAAACTACGCGTGCTGGCCCGCCTCGATGAAAATAAGATCGACCTCGCCAACAGAAACGTGCACCGCACCGACAAAGACTTCGCCGTGGCCTGGGTGAAGACCTACGGTAATGGCCGCGTATTCTATTCCACCTTCGGCCATCGCGAAGAAGTCTACGATCGCCCCGACATTCAGACCATGTATCGTGAAGCCACCAAGTGGGCGATGAAGCTGATCGACGGCGATGCCACCCCGAGGCCGCGGCCATGAGAATCTTGACCCTTCTCACATTCGGCGCAATTCTCGGCTGTTGCTGCTTGCTCGCCGGATGAGCAACAATGAATTTATGGCCCGCGCGAGACGGAACAGCATGGAAGATGGCCTCCGCAAGGATGTCCAAGCCGCCATAGACGCCACTATTGCCGCGAGGGACCGCGGGGCCTCCGAGGCAACCGCGACAGCAGAAGCGGTCGCCGCACACGCCGACAGCATGAGACGGCGAGGACTTATTGCAGCCGCAGACAAGTTTGAGAAGGACTACCTCGAAGGCAAAACCAAGAGCTTGGAGGGAGCGTAAGTAGCCCCACCGGCCGCGCCTGTCGATACAATTGCGACCGAGCCACTGAGGCGGCCAGATAGTCTGATCCAAGCCGGCTAGCCCGAGTCAAAGCAGGCTGTCGAGTGTCAGGGTTTCAAACGCAGGAACCCGTTGAAAGCTTGAATCGTTTGTAACGAGTCCCGTAGCGCCGGACCGGGCCGCAGTAGCTGCGTGCAATGCGTCCGGCGTTTTCAATCCATAATGAGCGCGAAAGCGCGCTGCTAAGTCCGCGATTTCCAGATCTACTGCGACCCATTCAAGATTCGGATAGGTCGACAACAGTCCGTAAATCCATAGACGGGCGGCGAGCACGCCCGGGGCCTTGTAGGGCTTAACGAGCACCTCCGTCATCGTGATCGTTGAGGTGACCGCCAGGTTCCCCTGTTGCTCGACCCACGCCAGGACCTCCTTCGCGAGTCCAACATACCTCGGATTTTCCTCCAATGTGTAGATGAAAACGTTGGTGTCCAGCGCGATGCGCTTATGGCGGCGCAAAAACGAGTGGAGGGCGCTCACTTCCAGCTGTCGCGCTCCTTCTTCAAGTAATCAGGCCCGTAAAGGCCGCGTGCCAAGCCTTGAATTGCGAGATGGTACTTAGCGGGCCGTTTCATCACCATGACCTTGCCGTTATGTACGGTAATCAACAGCTTTTCGCCGGGCTTGACGCCTAGCGCCTCCCGAGCCTCCTTCGGAATCACGATCTGGTTCTTCGAAGAAAGAGTCACTTCCGCCATGCTTTACATTATATCGAAACGTAAAGCGGTCACCCCACCTGCACCAGTCCCGTCTCCATCCTCTTCAACTGCCCGCACGCCGCGAACACATCCAGGCCCCTCGGCCTTCTCACAAAACAAGGCATCGCCCGCCGCACAATCGCTTGGAATGACTCCACGCGTTCTTTCAAAGGCGTCGAAAACGGAATCCCCGGCCCCGGATTCAGCGCGATCAGGTTGACCTTGGCATTCAGATTTGCCAATAACTTCACGACTCGACGCGCATCCGCGTCTGTATCGTTGACGCCCTTCAACATCACGTACTCGAACGTCAATTTCTCCCACGGCCGCAATGGATACCGGTGGCACGCGTCAAGAAGTTCCGCCAGATGATACTTCCGCGTAATCGGCATCAGCTCCCGCCGCTGCTCTTCCGTCGACGCGTTCAGCGAGATCGCCAGCTTCGGCCGCACCTCCTCGCGCCCCAGTTCCTCGATCTTCGGAATGATCCCCGAAGTCGATAGCGTAATCCGCCTGGGCGAAATCGCCATGCCCGCCGGATCGGTCATCAGCCGCGTCGCCTTGATCGCGTTCGCCAAATTCAGCAGCGGCTCGCCCTGCCCCATCATCACGATGTTGAGGCGGCCACCCTCCTGGCGGAGATGGTTTTCGCGGGCGACGAAAAGCACCTGGCCGACGATCTCGCCGGCGGAGAGGCTGCGTTCCAGGCCCATGAGGGCGGTCATGCAGAACTTGCAGTCCACCGGGCAGCCCACCTGGCTGGAGATACAGATGGTGTCGCGCTCGCCTTCAGGCATGAGCACGGTTTCCACGGTGCGGCCGTCGGCGAGAGAGAGCAGGTAGCGGCGGGTGCCGTCGGTGGACTCGAAAACGCGGTCCGCGGTGGGGAGTCCCAGGGCGTGCCGTTCGGTGAGTTCCTGGCGGAGGCGGACGGGCAGGGTGGAGATCTGCACCAGATCCGCGGCCTGGCCGCGATAGAGGGCTTGGTAGATTTGGCGGGCGCGGTACCCAGGCTGATCGGGGCCGAGGGCCTCACGCAGATCAGTCAGGTCCATGCCCACGAGCGGTTGGGACATTCTCTTCCAGTCTAGCGGATCGCGCCCGCAGGGGACGCGGAGCGCAGCCGGTCCAACTCGTCCACAATCTTTTGCCGCACCGCGTCACGCAATGCCTTTACATGCGTGATGTCCCAACCCTCGACGGAAATGGCGTCCAGTATCCGGAGATGGATATCCTGGGTTTCTCCAAAAGTCCACGAGTCTTTTGGCAGAGCGGCGCGGGAGCCTTCCACGACGAGCGGCAAGATGGGAACCTGCTCCCGAATCGCCAGCTGAAATGGACCCTGGTGGAACGGCAGGACCTGCCCGTCGGGCGTTCGGGTACCCTCGGGGAAAAATACGACAGAACAGCGCTGACGCAGGTATCGCGCACACTGCAACATGGCTGTGGCGCCCTTGCGCCGGTCGGATCGATCGATGGGCACGTCACCTGCCATGCGCATCATCCAGCCCAGCACGGGCAAGCGGAACAACTCCGCCTTGCCGAGCCATTTGGTATCCAGCTTGAGGTGGGAAAGCACCGGGATATCGGCCATGGACTGATGATTGCTGACAATCACGTACACCTGGTTCGGGTTCAGGTTTTCACCGCCGGAAATGTGGATTCGCCAGGGGTTGACTGCTGCAATGGCACGCCCAAGCCTGCGAAACCAGCGCCCGGTGCGCAGATGGGGCGGCATCCTGTCAAACAGCCGGATGGCGCCCAGCAGTGGGACCCAAAGCAGAATCAGGACTGAAGTCGCAGTCCAAATCCAGGCGGATCGTAGGAAGCGGGTCATGTGGAACGGCTCGACTGTACAAATTCTTACACTTTGCACAGCAGGGAGCAACCACGACCCCGATTATGCGAGGGCGATCATGGCCTTGGATTGCTCCGCCTTCAGGTATGCGGTGGGATCGTGATCGAGACCACCCTCAGGGAGCCAATCCATCAGTGGTCCGAGATCCTGACGAACGATATCTCCGTAGAACCCGGGGAGCACGCTGCTCTCCTGTTCGAAATATGGCGAAAACTGCCGGTCGGTGTCCAGGCGCCGGCGAACCTCCTCGTGATATCTGGCCCTGCCGAAGCCCTCGGTAGAAACCGCGCGCACCAGGTTCAGCCAGCGCGAGGTGAAACCCTGGGTAGCCAGGAAGCGGCGGGCGATAGTGCGGGTGGAGAAGGAATACCGGGTCAGGTCGATGATGTGGTCGTAGAGGGTCCGCCAGGAGTAGTTTGCCGGCTTAACGTTCATGGCGCCGTTATTGTTTAAGAAGTGGAAGGGGAAGGGCAGCACGCGGTTGGATCGCTGGTAATCCAGGTTGAGCGGCGCGGCGCGGCCGAAGGCGGAAAGCATCGAATAGGCCGGGAAAGCGCCCGGGGCCATATCCAGGAATCGCTTGGTGAGTTCAAAGGGCTCGGGCCCTTCGTCGGTATCGAGTCCCAACACGAAGTTGGTTTGGATGTAGGGAATGTACCGCAGGATCAGGTTGACGTGTTCGGCCACCTGGCGGACTTTGGCCATCCCGACCAGGCCGCCGGTCTTCGATTTTTCCCCCAGGGCGAACCAGGATTCAATGCCGGGCAGCACGCCTTTGAACGAATTGCGTTGGAGCCTTTTGAGGTGCGGTTCGGAAAGCAGGGACAGGCTGCTTTCGGCGACGAAATCGATGCTACCGGGGGGGACGGCGTCCTCGATCATGTCCAGGTACTGGTCGAAGCGGACTCCAAAATTGGGATCGTGCCAGGCGACCAAAGGCCGTTTGAATTTGGTCAGCAGGAACCGGAGATCGTCGCGGAGGACTGCAAAATCCATTGGTTGGTAGGGCACCGTGGCATCGATACAAAAGGCGCACGTGTACGGGCAACCCATGCTGCCGAGCATGGGAACCATCTTGAGGAAGGGCGCTTTGCGGAGCGTCGGACCGATAAACTGCCAGCGCTCGCGCACCCCCGGGAGGGTTCTGGGCTGCTGGGCGGCGGCGAGTTGGACGCCGGCGGGCCGGTGTTGCGAGCAATCCCGCAAGACGTCGCGGAGCGTATCCTGGTCCGTCATGCCCAGCACATAATCGAAGTGACGCGCGGCGTCTTCCGGGTAACAGCGGGCGTGCGGCCCCCCGATGACGGTGACGGCGCCCCGGCTACGGAAGAGATTGCTCAGCGCATAGGCCGTGTGCGCGGCTTCGGTGAAGGCGCCGATGAAGACCACGTCGACGTTGTCGGGCAACTCCGTCATCAGGTTTTCGAAGCCGGTGTAACAAACGAAGGTGACCTCGTGCCCTTCCTCCTGGCACCAGACCCCGATGACCTGGGGCATGATGCTGGCGAGGCTGGCGTTCATGATGCGGGCGTACAAAGCCCGGGTGGGACCTCTGGAAACGATGTCGATGATCCCGATGCGCAGCCTCTTCATGTACCCTCCACGGCAGTGCAACCCTTCCGCCGGCGTGCCTCACGATGCGTGATCCAGTCGTGGCGGGCACTTGCCCAGTGGCGTCGTCGGGCGGAACGCACCTAGCCGTGGACTGCCATCGCCTGCCAGTAGGTACTCTGAGATCGTCCCAAGTATACACCCCGAAAACTGGCGGTTTGCCAAATTCGGTCAAGCGGATGGTGGTGCATAGTACAATGAGGCAACTGGAGTTGTCCACCCCATGAACATCCGAATTGCCGCCATCCTGATCGGTTTCGCGGCCACCGTACTGCCCGCCGCCGCAGCCGAGGCGCCGCCCACGCGGCCGAAATCCGGCAAAGTGGAGATCATGCCCCTCAGCGAAATCAGGCAAGGCATGAAGGGCACCGCCTGGACCGTATTCCAGGGCACCGAGCCCGAGGCGGTGCCGGTGGAGATCGTCGGAATTTCCAAGAACATGTGGGGACCCAGGCAGGACATTATCCTGGGCAAGATGGGCGGCAAGGCGGCGCGCACCAACGTCGCCAAGGGCATGAGCGGCAGCCCGGTGTATATCAACGGAAAGCTGATTGGGGCGGTTTCCCTGGGGCTGAGCCAGTTCTCGCCGGACGCCATCTGCGGCATCACGCCGATCGAACTCATGCTGGAAATCAACGGCGGCGACCAATCGCGTCCGGCGGCGGCGCGCACGCCCGGCAAGGCGGTGTCGCTGGACCCGCTGGAATCGCTGGTGCCCATTGAATCACCCCTGGTATTTTCCGGAATCAATGGAGATACGCTGCGCGATTTCAGCTCCGTCTTCCAGCAGATGGGCGTGCGCGCGGTGCAGGGATCGGGCGGCGTGTTGACCAACGGCAGCAAGCCGGTAGCCGGGTGGGAGCACGCGCTGAATCCAGGCGACAGCGTGGCCACCGTCCTGGTGGACGGCGATATGGGAATCAGCGCCTTCGGCACGGTGACCTACAACGACGGCAAGCGCGTGCTGGCCTTCGGGCACCCGCTGTTCAACCTGGGACCGGTGGACATGCCGCTGGCGAAGAGCGAAGTGGTGCTCACCCTGGCCAGCCAGTTCCAACCGAGCAAGATGGCCAACGCCACGGAAATTGTCGGCGCGCTGCGGCAGGATCGCCATAGCGGCATCATGGGCGAGTTGGGAGCCACTTCACCGATGATTCCGGTGACGCTGAAAGTACGCTCGCTGGACGCGAAAGAGGCGGTGCTCAGCGAGAAGGATTTCCACTTCAACGTCTTCGTGCACCAGAAGTGGACGCCCACGCTGATGATGCTCACGCTGTACAACTCGATTTCGAATCTGAACGATTTCGCCGACGAGACCACGTACCGGCTGAACGGCAAGGTGGAGATGAACGGCCCGCGCAATATCGGCCTCGCCACCATGCAGGCCACTGGCGACATGCCCATGCCCGCGCCCATGGCGCTGGCCGTCTGGCTGGGCGACAAGTTCAACCGGCTCTACCTGAACAACGTAAACACGCCGGATGTGAAGGGCGTGAGCCTGAGCCTGGATCTGCTGCCGGAGCGCCGCGTGGCCGCCATTGAAACCGGATGGGTGGCCAATCCCGAGGTGCAGGCCGGCGACGACCTGGCGGTGAAAGTCTCGGTGCGGCCCTACCGCGGCGAGGCCATGCAGCGCGAAGTGATCGTGAAGATTCCCGCCGGGCTGGCCAAGGGCGACCACCGCATCCTGCTGAGCGACGCCGATACGCTGAACCGCATGCAGAACGCGGCGGGATTCCAGAATCGCTTCATCGACGTTCCCCAGGCGGTTTCGTTGCTCAATCAGGAGCGCACCAACAACCGGCTGTATGTTTCGCTGGTGAAAGCGAGCCCAACCGCGTACTACGACGACAAGACGATGCCCAGCATGCCATCGAGCGTGCTGAATGTGATCCAGGCGGGGCGTGCCAGCAACCGCGCCATGGTGACCACGCCGGAGACGGCGTCGGAGCAGACGTCGATTCCTTTCGATTACATGGTTACGGGCAGTTACTCGCTGCGCATCCATGTTAAATGAACCAGTCAAATAAACCAGGTCAAATGAAAACACTCATCCTGTTGCTGGCCGCGTCCAGCGCCCTGTCCGCCGGCCAGACCCGCACCTGGACGCAAGGCGAAGCCGCCGATTTCGAGAAAGGGATTTTGAAGAACCTGTCGTTGCGCAGCGACGGGCGGCTCAGCCTGGCGCCGCTATCGCGCGAACTGTTCGACCCCGCGTCGTCTTACCTCTGGGCGCTGGCCCGCGATTCCAAAGGCAACCTGTATGCCGGGGGCGGCACCGGCGCCAAGCTATACCGCATCCCGCCGGACGGCAAGGGCAAGCTGGTGGCCGATCTGGACGCGCTGGAGATCCACGCCATCGCGGTGGACAGCCGCGATCGCGTGTATGCGGCCACATCGCCCGACGGCAAGATCTATCGCATCAGTGTGAATAGCAGCGGCAACGGCAAGCCGGAGGTGTTCTACGATCCCAAGGCGAAGTACATTTGGGCGCTCGCCTTCGATGCGGCGGGCAATCTGTTCGCCGCCACGGGAGATCAGGGCGAGCTGCATCGCGTGACCCCGGATGGCAAGGGCACGGTATTTTTCAAGACCGAGGAGACGCACGTGCGCAGCCTCGCCATCGACGCCAAGGGCAACCTGATCCTGGGGACGGAACCCGGCGGGCTGGTGCTGCGCGTCTCGCCGGCGGGCGAGGGATTCGTTCTCTATCAGATGCCGAAACGCGAAGTCACGGCGGTGGCGCAGGCTCCCGACGGAGCGATTTATGCCGCAGCCGTAGGGAATCGCCAGCCGACTCCGGCGCCAGCGCCACAGTCTCCGGCGCCGCCCGCTCCCGCTCCGGCACAGGTTACGGTGACGGTGGGCGCGGGGGCGGCTGGCGCCAGGCCGCCGGCTCCGGTGCTGCCGCCTTCCATCGCTCCGGCCGGAGTAGCCGGTGGCAGCGAGGTGTATCGCATCGACCCCGATGGCACGCCGCGGCGCGTGTGGATGCATGCGCAGGACGTGGTGTATGCCATTGCCTTCGACGCCGCGGGCCGCGCTCTGCTCGGCGCGGGCAACAAGGGTAGCGTCTATCGCATCGAATCGCCCGCCATGTATACCACGCTGATGGCGCTGCCGGCGACTCAGGTCACGGCGTTCCAGACGGGCGGCGACGGCCGCCTGTACGCGGCCACGGGGAATACCGGCAAGGTCTACGAGATTGGTCCGGGGCTGGAGCGCGAGGGTTCCATCGAAAGCGACATCTTCGATTCCGGGATGTACTCGCTGTGGGGGCGGCTCACTTTTGAGGTCAACTTAAACGGCGGGCAGGTGGCGATGGCCACGCGCAGCGGCAACCTGGACCGGCCGCAGAAAAACTGGAGCCCGTGGGCGGCGGTGCCGGCCGGCGACAAGGGCGGCCGCGCGGCCTCTCCGGCGGCGCGCTTCGTGCAGTGGAAGGCAACCCTGACGGGCGGATCGCCCGAGCTCGATTCGGTGGATGTGGCCTATCTGCCCAAGAACCTGGAGCCGCGCATCGACGAGATCGAAACCACGCCGCCGAACTACCGTTTCCCGCCTTCGTCTACGCCGATGATTGCCTTCCAGCCGACCCTCTCTCTGCCGCCGATCGGCAAGCGCGCGGGTGGTGGCGGAGGCTTTCCGGGCTCGATGGACAGCACTCCGGCCATGCAATTCGCCAAAGGCTTCATCGGCACGCGATGGGCGGCATCGGACCCCAATGGCGATCCGCTGGTGTTCACGGTGGAGATCCGCGGCTCTGGCGAGACCGAGTGGAAGCTGCTGAAGGACAAGGTGACCGAGCGCTACCTCTCCTGGGACTCCACCGCCTGGCCGGATGGCGAGTACCGCGTGCGCGTGACGGCATCGGACGCACCGGGCAATCCACCGGCGGAAGCCCTGACGGCGCGCATGGAAGGCAGCCCGTTCTGGATCGACAACACGCCGCCGAAGGTGACGGCGCCGGTGGCCGCGCGGACGGGCGGCAAACTGCAAGTGAAGTGGCACGCCGCCGACGCGCTCAACAATATCGCCAAGGCGGAGTACTCGCTGGACGGTGGCGAGTGGAAAGTGGCGGCGCCCGTGACGCGGCTTTCCGATGCGCAGGAACTGGACTACGAACTCACGCTCGACGCCGGCGCGGGCGAGCACACCATCGCCGTGCGGGTGGAGGACGAGTACGGCAATCAGGCGGTGGAGAAGACCGTAGTCCGGTAGAGTTGGCCGGGTGGGCTATGTGGCGCGACCGCCGCGCCGGTGGCCGAGACGTTATTCTTGCGATTGCGCGCTGGATTACAATACCCTCATCATGTTTGACCGGCGAGGTTTCCTGCGTGTGTCCGCGTGGCTGTTAGCCGCGGCGGTGCTTGTCCCGGCGTCGTTTGCGCAAGGCAAGCGGCCGCTCAACCACGGCGACTATGACAGCTGGCGATCCATCGTCGGCCAGCGGCTTTCCGGCGACGGGAAGTTTCTCGTCTATGGACTGTTCCCGCAGGAAGGGGACGGCGAGGTGGTGATTCGCAACCTGGTGACCGGCAAGGAACAGCGCGAACCCGCCGGCATGCGTCCCGCGCCCACGCCGCCGTCGCCGGATCAGGAAGGACCGCCGCCGGAGGCTCGCGGGGCGACCATCACGTTCTCGGCGGACAGTAAGACCGTGGTGTTCTCGACCTTCCCCGCCAAGGCGGAGAGCGACAAGGCCAAGAAGGACAAGAAGCCGGCCCTCAAGGAGGGCATGGTGATTGTCGACCTTGCGTCCGGAAAGGCGACGCGGCTGGAGCGGGTGAAGCGTTTCGCCATGCCGGAGAAGGCATCGGGTCTCCTGGTGTATCTGATGGAAGGTCCGGACGCTCCGGCGGGCGGGACCGGGAACGCAGCGGCGGCGCCGCCGAAAGGAGAAGGCGATCAACAACGTGGCCGCGGCGGACGGGGCGGCGCGGCGGCGGGCGCGGGTGCGGCTGGCAGTGGCGCGCGGGCGGAGTTCGGCACGGACATGGTGGTGCGCAACCTGGCCGATTCCTCCGAGCGCACGATTCCCGACGTGGTGGAGTTCACGCTCACCGATGACGGCAAGCAGGTGGTCTACGCGGTTGGGGCGCACGATGCCGCCAAGAACGGCGTCTTTGCCGTGAAACCCGGGAGCCCCGACGCGCCGCTCGCGCTGGCGGAAGGCAAGGGCAAATACGCCAAGCTGACCTGGGATGAAAACCAGACCCAAGTGGTCTTCCTCAGCGACCGCGACGATGCTTCCGCCAAACCGCCCAAATGGAAGCTCTACCGCTGGGAGCGCCAAGCGCCGGCGGCATCCGTGCTGGCGTCCGGCGACATGCCCGGTTTCCGCAAAGAGTTCGCCATCAGCGACAAGGGCACGCTGAGTTTTTCCAGGGACGGTACGCGGGTGTTCTTCGCCTGCGCGCCGCCCGCGCCCGAAAAGAAGGACGAGGCGGCCGACGCGCCGCCCGACGACAGCAAGGCCGTGGTGGACCTTTGGAGCTACAAGGACGACTACATCCAGCCCATCCAGAAGGTGCGCGCCGAGCGCGACCGCAATCGCACGTTCACGGCGGTCTACCTGATTCCGGAGCACAAGATGGTGCAGTTGGCCGATGCCGCGGTAGAGACCGTGACCCCTTCGGAGAGCGCCCAATGGGTGATGGGGAGCGACGATCGCGAGTATCGTCCGCTGGCCGATTACGACGAACATTACGCCGACGCGTACCTGATCGATGCGGCCACCGGCGCGCGCACGCTGCTCGCCAAAAAGCATCGCGGCAGCGTGACGTGGTCGCCCGCGGGCCGCTATCTTCTGTATTTCGACGGCAAGGATTGGAATACGGTATCCGTGCCCGATGGCAAGAAGGTGAACCTCACGTCGACCCTCGGCGTGAAGTTCTTCAACGAGGACACCGACACGCCGGGCACGCCCGNNTGGCGCGTGTCGCCGGACGGCACGGGCGCGAAGAACATGACCGCCGGCTACGGCCGCGCGCACGATCTCCGTCTGCGCTACATCCGCACCGAGGCGGAAAATCCGCGCGAGCGGTGGATCGACGGCGCCAAACCCGTGATGCTGCAAGCCGAGAACCTCCATACGTTCGAAACCGGGTTCTTCCGCGCCTCGCTGGAGGGCGGCGAGCCGAAACAGCTCCTCATGTCGGCGAAATACATGACGGCGCCGCTCAAGGCCAAGGACGCCGACGTCTACCTGCTGACCGCGCAGACCTTCAGCGAGTTCCCCGACCTGGTGACCACCGACGGCGGCTTCAAGGAACTGCGCAAAGTGAGCGACGCCAATCCACAAATGGCCGGCCTGCTTTGGGGAACCTCCGAAGTAGTGCGGTTCAACAATGCCGACGGCGTGCCCCTCACCGGCGCGCTTTACAAGCCGGCCAACTTCGATCCCCGGAAGAAGTACCCGATGATGGTCTATATCTACGAGCGAATGACGCAGAATGTGAACCGCTTCGTGGATCCGCGCCCCAGCCACAACATCAATTTGAGCTATTACACCAGCAACGGGTACCTGGTATTCACGCCGGACATCGTTTATACCACCGGTTTCCCGGGGCAGAGCGCCATGAAGTGCGTGTTGCCCGGGGTGCAGGCGATGGTGGACAAGGGCTTCGTGAAAGAAGATGCCATCGGCATTCAGGGGCACAGTTGGGGCGGCTATCAGATCGCCTACATGGTGACCCAGACCAATCGTTTCCGCGCGGTGGCGGCGGGCGCGCCCGTGGCCGACATGATCAGCGCCTACGACGGCATACGCTGGGGCACGGGGGTCCCACGTCAGTTCCAGTATGAGCGCACGCAGAGCCGCATCGGCGGATCCATCTGGCAGTTTCCCACGCGTTTCATCGAAAACTCGCCGATCTTCTGGGCGGATCGCGTGCAGACTCCGGTGATGCTGCTGCACAACGATGGCGACGACGCGGTGCCGTGGTATCAGGGCGTGGAGTTCTATCTGGCGCTGCGCCGCCTGGGCAAGGAAGTCTACCTCTTCGACTACAACGGCGAGCCCCACGGGCTGCGCAAGCGGCCCAACCAGAAGGATTACACCATCCGCTTGCAGCAATACTTCGATCATTACCTGAAGGGTGCTCCGGCTCCCGCGTGGATGGAAAAGGGCGTCCCCTACCTGGAACGCGAGCGCACCGAGCTATCCACCATGAGCGACAGAAAGTAACGGCGCGGTGGGATAAGGCTCTGCCTTGTCCATCCGAGCGCAGCTCGGACGTTTGTTCTTGCCTGGAGCTAGAACCGCTCCCGCAGGTCTTCGAACTTCTCCAGCACCAGCAGCCGCCCCTTGCCTGGCCGCAGGTCCTGATTCTCCAACAACCAGGTATGGGCGTGCGGCACGAACACCGCGTTCAGCCCTGCTTCCAGCGCCGGATTGACGTCCGATTTCGGGCTGTTGCCGATCATCCACGTGACCGCCGCGTCCATACCCCGCTCCGCCACGAGGAGCCGGTACGCCGCCGCGTCCTTCTCTTTCACAATCGCCGTGTGCTGGAAGTGCCCGCCCAGGCCGCTGCGGTCGATCTTGAGTTTCTGTTCGTCCACGTGGCCTTTGGTGAACAGCGTGAGATCGTGCCGCTTCGCCAGGTAGCGGAGCGTTTCCGGGACTCCCGGAATCACTTCCATGGGGCATTCCAGAATGCGCTCCGCGAAGCCCATCACCATCGCCAGATCGCTCTCGCGGATTTCCCGTTCCGCCAGGTGCTGGTAGCACCGCGCCATATTGCGGCCGAAATTTGCCGACCCGTAGCCGTGGATCCTGGCGTTCTCCATTTCGATCTCGTCGAGGATGGTGCGGACCTCCGGCGGCGCCAGCGACGAATGGTCGAGGAACGCCACAAATTCCTCGAACGCGCGCTCGAAGTAGATATTGTTCTCCCAGAGCGTGTCG
>PLDO01000163.1 GCA_003136215.1 Bryobacterales bacterium | reverse complement strand
ATCGTCAATGCCTACCCGGTGAACGCCACCGCGTTCAGCGTCACCGGCGCGCCGCTGGACAGCCGCACGATTCCGGAAAGCTACATCGTGATCCGCGAGGTCAGCCGCTTCCCTTACGGGTTGCAGTTCTCCGACGCTGAAGCTCTCGCTNNGATATCCTGGAGGCTTTCGACCGCCTGGAGGTTTTGGAATCCACCGCCGAAGCCATCATCAATTGCCACACCGTCGGCACCCTTGCGCCCATGCCCGAGGCCGTCACCCGCGAACTGGATCGCGTGTTCCTGGGGGAATAGCGGGATGGCAGGGCTGGCCGCGGGTGCGAGAATGGGAATGCATGACCACCATTCAAAATATAAGACTTCTGAGTTTTGACGGTGGACGCTACAGGTGTCATAAAGGTGGCGTAAGCGGTTGGTCCTACCGCGGGGCGGCGCGCCCGGTCATTTCTTGGGGTGTGGAATCAGTTCGGTGATGGAGTAGGTGTCATCCTCGATCTTGAAGTAGAAGCGCCAACCCCTGTTGACGCGGGCCTGCCAGCGGTCGTTGGCTTCATCGTACTTCTTGGCCGGTAGCGAAGGATGCCGGAGGTTCTCCTGCAGCATCTTGGTTTGCTTGAAGAAGGCTTTCTGCACGGTACTCGGGACATCTCCCAAAGCATCGACGACGGCATCGCTGAATTTGACTCTCATCCGACGCGCTTGGATTTCTTGGCAGCGGATCTCTTCTTCAGCTCAGCCTTCATTTGGGCAATCATTTCATCGGCCGTGTCGAAAGGGCCGTAGGACGGACCCTTCTCGGCTTTGTCCAGCCGGGCGTCGATGATGCGCCGCTGGGCCGGCGTGTACTCGTCGTCGGCGTTCGGGAATTGGGCGCGGTCAATCACCAACCTCGGGGTGATCACGATCTTGCCGCGCTGGAAAGCAAAGTTCACGAGGTCGCCCTTGGACAACCCGGCCTGGCGCCGGACGCTGGTGGGAATGGTCACCTGGCCTTTGTGCTGGATTTTAGCGGGGTGTTCATACAACATACTCCGATCAATTCCGGAAGTCAGGAATCCCGACTTCTGCGTGTAGCATAACAAACGGGCGCAGTGGCCCATACTTGCTCCCCTCCATTATGCCTGAGCACGGGAGTAATATACTCTTGGGATGGTAGCCACCAAACCAGCCAAGCAACCCGATTCGCCCGAAAGCCAGTTGGACGCCTTCCTCGACAAGTACACTCCCGCGCTGGCCGCGCTGGCGCGCGCCTGCCTGAAGAAGATGCGCGCGCGATTGCCAGGCGCCGTGCAGTTGGTGTACGACAATTACAACGCGCTGGTGATCGGTTTTGGCCCTTCCGAGCGGGCCTCCGAAGCCATCTTCTCCATCGCGCTCTACCCGCGATGGGTCACCTTATTCTTCCTGCGGGGCGCCGGACTGCCGGACCCGCGGCGCCTCCTGAAGGGCAGCGGAAAGGTGGTGCGCCATATCGTGCTGGCATCGGCGGCGGACCTGGATCTGCCTCCGATTCAGGAACTCATGGCCAAGGCGTTGCAGCGCGCCGAAACCGGCATCGACCCGGGCGCGGCCGGTAGACTTGTCATCCGGTCGATCTCCGCCAAACAGCGGCCCCGGCACCCGTCATAATCCCCGGATCTTTTTGCAGCGGAACTCGTATCTTATATCTATGAGAGCCATCCGGAGTGTCATTCTGAGCGTCGCCGCGTCCGCCATGCTTTTAGCCCAGACCGCGCCTGTGCGGCCGGAATTCGAGGTCGCGTCCATCAAGCCGTCGGCCACTGTGCCGCTCGCCGAAAAGGTCCATGTCGGCGTGCAGATTGACGGCGCACAGGTGCATTGCACTTACCTCTCCCTCAAGGACTACATCCGCATCGCGTACCAGGTGAAGGAGTATCAGATTACCGGGCCGGAATGGCTGGCGTCGCAGCGCTTCGATATCCACGCCAAGCTGCCGGAAGGCGGCCGCGGGCAGTTCCGGGACATGCTGCAAAACCTGCTGACTGATCGTTTTGCTGTCAAGATGCACCGCGATTCGAAGGAGTTTCCGGTCTTCGGCGTGGTGGTCGGCAAGGGCGGGCTCAAGATGAAAGAGTCGCCCCTCGACCCGGAAACCCAGGCCGGGTTCAGCGTCGCCGCCGAGGGCAGCGCGCGGGGCACCACCGTCAACTTCGGAAGAGGCGCGTACTTCAGCCTCGCCGACAACAAGTTCGAAGCCAGAAAGCTCACCATGGCGCAACTGGCCGATTCGCTGGGGCGCTTCGTCGAGCGTCCTGTGGTGGACATGACGGAGCTCAAGGGAACCTACGACCTCACGCTCGAATTCACGCCGGAGGAATACCGCGTGCTGCTCATCCGGACCGCCCTGTCGGCGGGCGTGAACCTGCCTCCGGAGGTGATGAGGCTTCTGGAAGGCGCTTCGGACGAGTCGCTCTTCAAGGGTCTGCAGGCGATGGGGCTCAAGCTGGAATCGCGCAAGGCGCCGCTGGAAGTACTGGTGATCGATTCGGCTTCGAAGACGCCGACTGAGAACTAGCGACGTCCGAGCTTCGAAGCGGATCTGGAGTTTGGCCATTTCCAGATGCTGCGGAGCATTGGTGGGGCATGCTTCAGCTTGCCAGGCGAGCGAAGCTCGCCTCGTCCGAGCTTCGCTCGGATGCACAAGGCGGAGCCTTATGCCAC